>NZ_JBEPAM010000005.1:0-314780 GCF_040298605.1 Kitasatospora sp. NPDC001527
GCCCCGGAACGTCCGGCGACGTTCCGGGGCGCGGTGCCGTTCGGGCGCCTGGCGTCAGGCGTCAGTGCACGCCCTTGGCGGCCCAGAAGTCCTGGCGGGCCAGCACGCTGCTGTCCGCCTGGTCGGTGAAGAAGCCGTCCACCCCGAGCTCGTAGAGGTACTTCGCCCAGCCGATCGCGTCGCCGTACGCGTTCGGGTCGGTGCCCCGGCGGAAGTCCAGCGGCAGGAAGGCGTTCTCGTTGCGCACCGTGTACGGGTGCAGCAGCAGGCCCGCCGCGTGCGCGTCCCTGACCAGGGTGGTCGGCGGCAGCAGCTTGCCGGTCGCGTCGACGGGCGCGATCAGCGTGGTGGTCGGGCCGAGGCCGTGCGCGAAGGAGGCGATCCAGCGCAGGCCCTCGGGCTTCACCAGGTCGGCCACCGTGCGCGTGTCGCCGGACAGCACGAAGTCGTACGGCCGGCTGGTCGGGCCGCTGAGCAGGAAGACCTTCGGGTTGTCGACCAGCTTGGCGAGCCGCTGCAGGCTGCTCGGCTCGAAGGACTGCAGGATCGCCCGGCCGTTCCGCCCGGCCAGGCCGGTGCGGCGCAGGTCGTCGGCGAGGCGCTCCTCCAGCGGAAGGCCGATCGAGCGGAAGTAGCTCGGGTGCTTGGTCTCGGGGTAGACCCAGACGTCCCGGCCCAGCTCGCGGCCGCGCTTGCGGGCGAAGTCGGCCACCTCGCGGAAGGTCGGCACGGCCCAGCGGCCGTCGTAGAGGGTGTTGCGCTGGCGCTGCTGCGGCAGCCGCTCCTTGGCGCGCAGGGTGCGCAGCTCGGCGAGCGTGAAGTCCTCGGTGAACCAGCCGGTCTGCGCCGCGCCGTCGATGGTCCTGGTGGTGCGGCGGTCCGCGAACTCCTTGTGGTCGGCGACGTCCGTGGTGTCCGTGATGTTGTTCTCGTGGCGGACCACCAGGTGGCCGTCCTTGGTCGGGACGAGGTCCGGCTCGATGACGTCCGCGCCCAGCTGCAGCGCCAGGTCGTAGGAGCCCAGGGTGTGCTCGGGGCGGTAACCGGGGGCACCGCGGTGGCCGACGATCAGCGGGTGCGGCAGGCGGTCCAGGCCGGTGCCGGTGCGCACCGGCGGGCGGGTGCCGGCCGGGCGGCCCGCGGCGACGCCGCGCTCGTCGGCGGCACCGTACTGCTCGTCGCCCGGCTGGTCCCCGGCGGGGGCGGCGAAGGCCTCGCCGGCACCGGCCGCGAGGGCCGCCGCGCCGAGCCCGGCCGCACCGGTGGCCCGCAGGAAGGTCCGGCGGGAGGACGCGGTGGCGTCGGCGGACTGCGCCGGGGTGCTGCCGTCGGACGGACGGTACGTCATGGATGCTCCTAGCTCGCACTGATGGCGTCGCGGTGTGGGTGCCGCCCGCAGACTAGGAGCAGCGGCGCCCCGCCGGGTGGCCGGCGGGCGAACTGCGGGAGAAGTTCCCGCACCCGCCGTCCGCCGCACCCGCCGTCCGCCGCGTCACCATCCGCCGTACCGCCGTCCGCCCGCGCCCGGACGCCCGCGTGCGGGAGTGCCCGGACACGGGGGTGCGCGGACACCGCGGTGCCCGGCCGCGGGTGGGCCGGCCGCGGTCACGCACCGCGGCCGGCCGTCGGTCCGGGGGACGGACCGCTCGGGAGGCCGGCCGGCGCGATCGCTGGTCCGCGCCGGTCGGCCTGCGCCCAGTCTGTCCCGAGGGGCGGGCGCCGTCCCATCCCCGGATCCTGGGATGCTCCGGGCCATCGCCGCCCTCCGTCCCGCCCGTTCAGAGCGCGGCGAGCAGTTCCCGCCCGAGCGGCCAGTCGCCCAGCCCGGAGTCGGAGTTGAGGTGCCCGAAGGCGCCGGGCTCGACGTAGCGCGCGCCCCAGGCCTCGGCGAACCGCCGGGCGCGCTCCGGGGTGACCCACGGGTCGTCGGTGCTGGAGACCACGGTGGCCGGGAACGGCAGGGCGGCCAGCGCCACCGGGCGGAAGCCCAGCAGCTCGGGCACGTCCGCGTGGTCGACGTCGGCGGGCGCGACCAGCAGCGCGCCCCGCACGGCGGCCGTCCGCCCGGCCGGCGCGCCGGCCGCCCAGCGGGCGATCGTCACGCAGCCGAGGCTGTGCGCCACCAGCACCACGGGCCCCTCGGCCGCCGCCGCGGCGACCGCCTCGTCCACCCGGGCCACCCAGGAGTCCGGGTCCGGGTGGTCCCAGTCGTCCTGCCGCACCCGCACGAACGCCGCCGGGTCGGCGGCCTCCCAGCGGCTCTGCCAGTGCGCCGGCCCGGAGTTCTGGTAGCCGGGCAGAACGAGGAAGGTGGTGCGGTCGGACATCGGGGCGGGGTCCCTCCGGGGAAGTCACGGACACGACGACGCCGGGGCGCGGAAACCGCACCCCGGCGTTGGGTCGACGGCGAGGAGAGCGAAGGGGCTGGATTCAATAAGGAGTGAGAAGGAAGCCCCTTCATGGCCTCGCCGGGGCTCACGCTACCAGTCAGGCCGGGACCAGGTCGCGCAGATTTCCGGGGGTGACGACCCGGGAGTCCGGGTGGAGCCCCTCCGGCCGCTCCAGGCCGATGTAGGTCACGGGTCCGGCGGGGACCGCCGCGCCGTCCCACAGGGTGACGGAGGCGGCCCGCTGCCCCATCAGGTCGGTGAGGTGGCGGACCGTGAGGTAGTCGCGTTCGACGACGCCGCGCAGCAGCGTCGCGACCGACAGCTGGTTCTCCTCGACCCGGTTGGCGGCGGGCATGCCGACGAGGTGCAGGTGCAGCCACTTGGCGCGCCAGCGGCCGTCGGCCCCGCGCAGGAACGCCAGCGGCAGGGCTACCCGTCCCGGGCCGCGCAGGTCCGACTTCATCCGCACGGTGCGCGGCTCGAAGGGCCGCCCCGCCTGCTCGCCGTCCCGCAGCATGAAGCCGAAGAACGACTCCTCGACCTCCTCGAAGTCCTCGCCCGCGTAGACGTCGACCTGCGGCACGACGAACGCGCCCCGCACCGCGTCCAGCCGCAGGTTGATGAACTCCGAAGCGCCCTCGGGCGCTTCGGTGACGTCTCCGGAGTGCTCGCCGCCGATCTCGGTGAGCGAGGTGTACGAGAGCCAGGAGACGGTCTCGTACGACTCGTCCAGCATCAGCGCCGTCAGGTCGAGGTCGGTGCGCCGCTCGCGCTGCTTCCAGTACATGAAGAAGCGCAGCAACTCGCCGTCGACCGGGCAGAGCGAGCCGCGGGGCAGCACGCCCAGGCCCGCGGACGTCGCGTTGCCGCTGAGCGGCAGGGCGACGTCGAGGACGGCCGGGTCGATCAGCAGGTGCCCCGGATCCGGGAGACGGCGGCTCACCTCGGCGTCCAGCGCGGCGATCAGGCGCGCGTGCTCGGCGGGCGGCAGCGGTGGCCGGGTGTCGGCGACGACCCGGCCGCGGCCGGCCCGGTTGACGAAGACCCGGCGCTCCCCGGCCCCCTCGGTGCGGCGGTTGTGCAGGTGTTCGCGGACCGACAGCAGCAGGCGCCCGGCCACCTGCCCGGCCGCCGCCTCGGCGGCGGCCACCACGGCCTCGCGCTGCTCCGCGGTGGCGCAGGCGCGCAGCAGCCGGTCGAGCGCGCGGAACAGCTTGCCCGGGGCGGCGGCCAGCAGCCGCACCGCCGCGCCGACGTCGTCCGCGCCGAGCGCCTCCTCGACGCGGCCGTCGAAGGACCGGGCCTCCCGCTCGCCCCGGGCGACCGCGAACACCTCGGCGGCGTGCGGCCAGCGCGGGTACTCGTGCGGGTGGAGCCGCTCGCCGAGGCGCTTGAACATCTCGCGGTGCGTGCCGACGTCGCCGAGCTTGGCGGGGGCCGCGGCGACCACCGCGTCCAGACCGGCGAGCAGAGCCCGGCGCACCGGCCGGGGGAACGGGCGGAACCGGGTCGGCTGCGTGAGCGTGACGTCCCCCTCCGACAGCGCGCAGGCGAGGCGGAGCACGTCGGTGACGGTGTCCAGCAGGAGGTCGGCTCCGGCGTGGAGGCGGGCCCGGTTGACGACGGCGCGGTTCTCCCGGACCGGGATCGCCCCGGGCTGCGGCCCGTGCACGCGGTGCCCGGCGAGTTCGCCGAGGTCGCGCAGGGCCTCCTCGCCCAGCGGGGTGACGCTGCCCGCCAGCGCCAGGTACAGGGCGGTGACCTCCTCCTCCAGCGCGCCACCGGCGTGCAGGACGGTCATCCGGTCGCCGGCGGCGGCGATCAGCTCGTCGTGGGCGGCGAGCAGTTCGGCGTACGTGTGCTGGTAGCGGCCGTAGCGGGGCAGCGTCAGCAGGTCGACCACGCCGGCGTCGAGCTGGGCGAGGGTGCGCTCGCCGGTGTCGTCGTCGGCGAGCGCCTCGGTGATGCACCGCATCCAGAAGTGCACGGTGTCCGGCACGTTGGCCGGGAAGTCGATGAAGTAGGCGTTGTGCCGGACGTGGTCGCCGGCCAGCTCGCGCACGGTGGCCAGGGTGCGGACGGCCGTCTCGCGGACGGTCTGCGCGCTGAGCCCCGACAGCCGTTCCAGCGCCTCGGCCGAGAGCTTGAAGCCCACGGACATCAGCGCGGCGTCGAACTGACGGGCCGCGGCCTCGCCGTTCCCGGCCGGACCGTCGGGGGTGGGCAGGCGGAAGGTGTGCCGGACGACCATGGATTCGAGACGCTGGGACATCCCCGCATGGTCCCAGAGCCGTGCGGACCGCCGCACCCGGGTTTCGCGGCCCTCGCCCACGACCGGTCCGGGGGCGTGCGCCCGGGGAAGCGCGCCGTGCCCCGGCGGTGCGCGCCGTTGCGTGGGGACACCGGGTGCGGGAGGTTGGTGCGGTCCCGCGCCGGAGGGCTCCGACCCGGGACGGCTACTGCTTCGACGGTCGATCACTTCGGAGGGATGTCGGCGATGACATCGAAGATCCTGCTCGTCACCGGGGACGCCGCGGAGTCGCTGGAGGTGTTCTACCCGTACCAGCGGCTGCGCGAGGAGGGCTATCAGGTCGACGTCGCGGCGCCGGCGAAGAAGCGGCTCCAGTTCGTGGTGCACGACTTCGTCGAGGGGTTCGACACCTACACCGAGAAGCCGGGCTACACCTGGCCGGCCGACGTGGCGTTCGCCGACGTCGACCCGGCCGACTACGTGGCCCTGGTGATCCCCGGCGGGCGCGCCCCCGAGTACCTGCGCAACGACCCCGAGGTGCAGCGGATCGTCCGGCACTTCTACGAGGGCGAGAAGCCGGTCGCCCAGATCTGCCACGGCCCGCTGGTGCCGGCCGCCGCCGGGGTGCTCGCCGGGCGCACCAGCGCCGCCTACCCGGCGCTGGAGCCGGATGTGCGGGCGGCGGGCGCCACCTACGTGGACGGCGAGGCGGTGGTGGACGGCGTGGTCGTCTCGGCCCGCGCCTGGCCCGACCACCCGGCGTGGCTGCGGGCGTTCATCGAGGTCCTGCGCGTCAAGGCGCCGGTCGCCTGACCGGCCCCGGCCCGGGCCACCCCCGAGCGGCTCTCGGGGTTGGCCCGGAGCGGGCCTCGGGGGCGGCCCCTCCCTGAGGGGGAGCGACCCGCCGCGCGAAGGTCGCTCCCGGGGCTGAGGACCTCCGCGCCACCGCCTGCCAGAGTGTCAAGTGCCGATATCAACAGGGGTGTTGTGGGCACCCGTCGGACGGACACGGGAGAGCGCATGAGCGTGGCGGAGCACACGGACGGGACGGACCGGGGGAGCGGCGGGGGCAGGGGGCGTCGGCGGCGCCGCCCGGCCGCGCGCCTCGTCGCACTCGCGCTCGCGGGCGCGGGACTGGTGGGCGTGACGGCCCCGGCGGCCGGCGCCCTCGGCACGGCGGAACCGATCGGGGTGGTCACGGTGACCAGCACGCAGGACGTGCCGGCGCCGGACGCCGCCGGGCGCGGGCCGTGGAAGGGCGTCGACACCGGGGCCCTGAACGCCTCGCTGCGCGGCATGACCGACTCCGGCGGCGTCTCCGCCGCGCTGGCCCGGGTCGGCGACCACGGCCGCACCCTGTGGAAGGGCGCCTCCGGCGTCGCCGACCGCACCACCGGTGCCCCGGCCTCCCCGGACGGCCGGTTCCGGATCGGCAGCGTGACCAAGACCTTCGTCGCCACCGTCGCCCTCCAGCTGGTCGCCGAGGGGCGGCTCGGCCTGGACGACCCGGTGGAGCGCCTGCTGCCGGGCACGGTGCCGAACGGCGCGGAGATCACCCTGCGCCAGCTGCTCGGCCACACCAGCGGGGTGTTCAACTACACCGAGGACGACGCCTTCGACGTCAACCGGCCCGGCGTCATCGAGCAGTGGCTGGAGTCCGGCCGCTACACCCGCTGGACGCCGCAGCAGCTCGTCGCGCTGGCCAACGCCCACCCGGCGTACTTCGCGCCCGGCCAGGGCTTCCACTACTCCAACACCAACTACGTCCTGGTCGGCCTGATCATCGAGCGGGCCACCGGCCGCAGCTGGCAGCAGGAGGTGGAGCGGCGCGTCGTCCGCCCGCTGCACCTGACCGGCACCTTCATGCCCGACCACGGGACGGCCGTCCCCGGCCCGCACGCGCACGGCTACTACGACCTGCCCACCGGCCCGGTGGACGTCACCGAGCTGGACCCGAGCATGGCGGGCGCGTCCGGCGCCGGGATCTCGACCACGGCCGACCTCAACACCTTCATCACGGCCCTGATCGGCGGCCGGCTGCTGCCCCGCCCGCAGCTCGCCGAGATGATGACCGCCACCCCGCAGAGCGGGAACCGCTACGGCCTCGGCCTGGAGCGGGCGACCACGGACTGCGGCGTGCTCTGGGGCCACACCGGCGGCATCCCCGGCTACAACACCGTCCTGTACACCAGCGCCGACCTCCGCCGGCAGCTCGCGGTCTCGATGAACGCCCAGGGCATCTCGACCCCGCCGGAGACCAGGGAGGCCTACGAGAAGCTGCAGAGCGCCGGGACCTGCACCGGCTGACCGGGGGCCACCCGGCCCCGGACCGGCGGAGCGGGGATGCCATCATGGCCCGCACCTGAAGGGCCGTCGGCACGAGGAGGACGAGAGATGGCAGAGCCGCTGATCGCCGAGGTCGGGGGCCGGGTGCCCGCCGTCGACCCGGGCGCCTTCGTCGCGCCGAACGCGGTGGTGGTGGGCAGCGTGACGGTGGGCGCCGGGGCGAGCGTCTGGTACGGCGCGGTGCTGCGCGGGGACGCCGAGGCGATCACGGTCGGTGCGGACAGCAACGTCCAGGACAACTGCACCCTGCACGCCGATCTCGGCTTCCCGCTGGTGATGGGGGAGCGGGTCTCGGTCGGCCACAACGCCGTGCTGCACGGCTGCCTGATCGAGGACGACGTCCTGGTCGGGATGAACGCCACGGTGCTCAACGGCGCCCGCATCGGCGCGGGCTCGCTGGTCGCCGCGGGCGCCGTGGTGCCGCAGGGCATGCGGGTCCCGCCCGGTTCGCTGGTCGCCGGGGTGCCGGCCAAGGTCCGCCGCGCGTTGACCGAGGAGGAGCGGGCCGGCATCACCTTCAACGCCGAGGGCTACCGGCTCCTGGCCGACGGCCACCGCGGGCTCCGCCCGCTGCCGCCGGCCGAGCCCGCCTGACCGCGCCCGCCCTCAGCGGGCCGGGCGGGCCGGCGCGCCGATCCGGTCGTCCGGGGCCGGCGCGGGCCCCGGCACCCGGGCCCCGGCGCCGCCCGCGGCGACCACGACCGCCGGCGCGGCCGGGCGCCGCCGGGCGGCGGCCCAGGCGGCCACCGCGATCACCGCCCCCGAGGCCGCCAGGCCGGAGCCGACCAGCGGCGGCGAGGTCCAGCCCAGCCCCGCGTCCAGCGCCAGCCCGCCGAAGAACGCGCCCTGGGCGTTGGCCAGGTTGAACGCGCCCTGCACCGTCGCCGAGGCCAGCGTCGGCGCGCCCCGCGCCTCGCGCATCACCAGCGTCTGCACGGCCGGCACGATCGCGAACCCGAACATCCCGACCAGCACCACCGTCACCGCCGCCGACCACTCGGCGCGCGCGGTCACCGCGAACAGCGCCAGCACGCCGGCGAGCAGGACGAAGGCGGCGCACACCGTCGGCCGCAGCGCGCGGTCGGCCGCGTACCCGCCGAGCAGGTTGCCGATCGTCATCCCCACCCCGAACAGCGCCAGCACCAGGGTCACCGAGCCGGTGGCGTAGCCGGAGACCTCGGTCAGCAGCGGGGTGATGTACGAGTAGCAGGCGAAGAAGCCGCCGCAGCCGAAGACCACCGTGGCCAGCGCCAGCCAGAGCTGGCCGCTGCGGAAGGCGCCCAGCTCGTGCCGCAGGCCCGCCTGCGCGGGGGAGGGCAGCGCCGGGACGAGCCGGGCGATCGCCACCGTCCCCGCCGCGCCGATCGCGACCACCACCAGCATGGTCGCCCGCCACCCCAGGTGCTGGCCGAGCAGGGTCGCGGCCGGCACTCCGACGACATTGGCCAGGGTCAGGCCGGAGAACATCACGGCGACCGCCCGGGCCCGCCTGTCCGGGGCCACCAGTTCGGCCGCCGCCACCGCCCCGGCACCGAAGAACGCCCCGTGCGGCAGTCCGGTGACCAGCCGGGCGGCGGCCAGCGTCCAGAAGTCGGGGGCCAGCGCGCAGAGCAGGTTGCCGAAGGCGAAGAAGCCGGCCAGCGCGACCAGCACCGCCTTCCGGGGCCGCCCGGCGGCGAGCGCGGTGAGCAGCGGCGCCCCGATCACCACACCGAGCGCGTAGGCCGAGATCAGCCAGCCGGCCTGCGGGATCGAGACGTCCAGACCGTCCGCCACCTGGGGGAGCAGCCCCATGGCGGCGAACTCGGTGGTTCCGATGGCGAACGCGGTGACGGCCAGGGCGACCAGCGCGAGAGGCAAGGGGGTACTCCCGGAAAAAGGAACAGGAGGAGTCGGGATTGTTCGTCCGAAATCCTAATCCGATCGGATGACGTGCCCGTGTGGTGCGTAAGTCGGTCCGGTGACGGACGGGGGTCGCCACCCGGGCGTCCGCGCGCGAGACTGGGGTCATGTGCCGCAGTATCAAGACGCTGAGACCGCCCGTGACGCCCGACGCCACCGAGGAGGACTACCACGCGGCCGCGCTGCAGTACGTGCGGAAGGTGTCCGGGTTCCGGGCGCCGGCCGCGCACAACCGTGAGGCCTTCGACCGGGCCGTGGACGCCGTCACCGAGGCCACCGCACGACTGCTCGCCGAGCTGGAGGTCCGCGGCGCCTCCGCCCGTCCGACCCGGGCCACCGCCTGAGGGAGGACCGCGTGCGCGGGACCCGCCGGGAGCGCCGGCGGGGGTCCGAGCGCGTCGCACAGGGACCAGGAGGTCGGTGATGAGCCCCGTCACCCGTTACGCACTCACCTTCCCGGGCACTCCCGGCACCCAGGCCCCGCAGGACGTGGTCGTGGTCGAGCGGACCAGCGCCACCGGGCCCGGCGGACACCCGGTGTACGAGGACGCCAGCGGCATCGTCCGGGCCGAGATCAGCGAGGCGGGGGAGGTCCGGATGCTCGCCAGCGGCGGACACCAGACCCCGCACTGCCCGGTGCACGCCCAGCCGCTGCCCTGACGCCCTGCTGACAGCGCCCGGCCCCGTGGGGCAGACTCCCGGTATGACCACAGCGCGCTGGCAGGGCACCGTCGTCGCCGAGAGCGAGGACACCGTCGTCGTCGAGGGCAACCACTACTTTCCGGCCGACTCCGTGCGCACCGAGTACCTGCGCCCGTCCGACACCACCACCGTCTGCGGATGGAAGGGCACCGCCGAGTACTACTCGCTGCACGTCGACGGCGCGACCAACCCGGACGCCGCCTGGTACTACGCGGACCCCGACCCCGCGGCCGAGCAGATCCGCGGCCGGGTGGCGTTCTGGCGGGGCGTGGAGATCACCGACTGAACCGCCCGGCCCCGGCCGAGGGCCGAACGGGCCCCGGGACACGGCCGTCGTCGTCCTGTCGCAGGACCGCGACACCCCCGGGGCGTGTTCCGCCGCCCCGCCGGGTACGGCCACACCATGGCCATCTTCAGGAAACCGGGACGCCCCGAGCAGCCCGAGCCCACCCCGGACCGCCTCGCCGACGAGCTGGCCGGCCTGGTCGAGGAACTCGAACCCGCCGCACCCGGGGAGCCCGGCGCGCCCGCCGAGGGCGGCCCCGGCGGGCTGGCCGAGTACCGGGCGGGCACGGAGCGCGGCCGGCGGCGCGGCGCCCGGCTGGTCGCCGCCATCGCCCGTCGGCTCGGCTCCGGAAGCCGGGCCGCCGCCAAGGGCGCCGCGTACGGCGGCCGGGCCCTCACCGAGCAGCTGCTCCAGACCGCCCCGCGCATCCCCGTCCGCAGCCTCGCCACGCTGCGCTCCCAGCACCCCGGCGCCGCCGACCCGGAGAAGCTCGCCGACCTGCTGGTCACCGGCGCGGGCCGGGCCTCCAGCGCGCTCGGCGCCGGGGTCGGAGCCGCCGCGATGCTCCCGGTGCCGCCCGCGATGCCGGTGGAGATCGCCGCCGAGACGATCGCCGTCGCCGCCGTCGAGATCAAGCTGATCGCCGAGCTGCACGAGGTCTACGGCTTCCCCGTCCAGGGGACCGCCGCCCAGAAGGCCGGCGCGTACGTCGGCGCCTGGGCCAACCGCCGGGGCATCGACCCCACGCTGCTCGCCAAACCGGCCGGTCTGGCCGCGATGGCGCTCGGCAGCGAGGTCCGCCAGCAGGTGCGCCGCCGGCTCACCCGCAGCTCGCTGCGCCGGCTGCCGTCGCTGACCCCGCTGCTGGTCGGTGCGGGCATCGGCGCCACGGTCAATCTGCGCGACACCCGCAGGGTGGCCCGCGAGGTCCGCACCGACCTGCGCGGACGCCCGCCGGCCGACCCGGGGTACTGGGCGGCCGCCGCCCCGGGCCCGCGCGGGGAGAAGCACGGCGACTGACCGCCGGGGACCGGCCACCGGGCGTGGCCGGCCGCCCCCGGGGGCCGAGGGCCGGGTCAGCCGCCCGGGGCCTGCGGGGCCCCGGCGCCCCGCCCCGCCTTGACCGCGTTCACCATCGCCTGGTGGACGGCCCGCGCCGTGGTCTCGTCGACCGCCGGAACGGGGCTGCCCGCCACCGAGTACCAGTCCAGCGCCCCGGTGTACTGCACCGTGAGCCGCGCCTCGCCGTCCACCCAGGTGGTGTGCACGGTGAGGTCGCCCGAGATCGGGCCGACCTCGACGGTGGTCACCCCGCCGGGCCCGCTGATGATCGACTGGGTGGTCCAGGTGGCCCACGAGGCCCGGGGGTCGAGCGGGGGCTGCGCCCGCTCCACCGTCCCGCCCGGCCCGCCCGCCGGGCCCGGTCCCTGTCCTGCCGTGCCCTGCTGCTGTTCGGTCATGCGCCCATCCTCCCCCGCCGGTCCGCCGCCGCTGGGGCAGCGACACCGGCGGTCGCGAAGGCCGCCCGGGGGCCGGGCGGCCTTGTGGCCATTCGCTGGTGGCAACTCGTCGGTCGGAACGGTCCGGGCGCCTCAGCCGCCCGCCCCCGGCTCCTCCAGGGGCTCGCCCTCGGCCTGCGAGGTGTCCTGTGCGTGCTGGTTCTGCATCGAGGTGATGCCCTCCTCGGGGTCGGCCGCGCGGACGTCCTCCTCCCGCTCGGTGCTCACCTCGGAGCGTGCGCTCATGTCGGTCATCGCGGGCTCCGTCTCCTCGGCCGGCGGGGCGACCGGGACCGCCGCGCTACGCCGTGGCGTCGGGCGGCCGCCGGGCCGGTGCTCTGTCTCGCCCCTCAAGCCTGCCTCCGCGCCCCGGCAAGGGCCAACCGGGCCGGTCAGGCGGTCCGCTCCGCCCCCGCCGGCCCGGGCGTCTCACCAGGTGACCGGCAACGACTTCAGCCCGTAGATCAGCGCCTCCGGGCGGAACTCCAGCGCCTCCTCCGGCACCGCCAGCCGCAGCCCCGGCAGCCGCCGGAACAGCGTGGCCAGGGCGATCTGCAGCTCGGCCCGGGCCAGCGGCTGCCCCAGACACTGGTGCACCCCGAAGCCGAAGGCGAGGTGCCGGCGCGCCTCCCTGCCGAGGTCGACCTCGGCCACGCCGAGGTGGCCCTCGGCGCCGAACAGCCCGTCGTCCCGGTTGGCCGTCGACAGCATGGCGATCACACCGTCCCCGGCGCGGATCAGGGTGCCGCCCAGCTCGACGTCCTCCACCGCCAGCCGCGGCACCCCGGTGTGCAGGATGGTCAGCACCCGCAGCAGCTCCTCCACCGCCCCGGGCACCGTCGCGGGGTCGGCGAGCCGGGCGGCCTGCTCGGGGTGGCGCAGCAGCAGCGCGGTGGAGAGCCCGATCATGTTGGCGGTGGTCTCGTGCCCGGCGACCAGCAGCAGCACCCCGGTCGAGGCGATCTCGCGCAGGGTGAGGTCGTCGCGCATCGCCAGCCGGCTCAGGGTGTCCTCGCCGGGCCGGGCGCGCTTCCGCTCGGCGAGCCGGGTCAGGTAGTCGAGCAGCTCCTCCTGGGCCCGGGCGATGTCCCGGTCGTCGGCGTCGGTGGCGAGCAGCAGCCGGCTGTTCGCCTGGAACGCCTCCCGGTCCTCGTACGGGACGCCGAGCAGCAGGCAGATCACCAGCGAGGGCACCGGCAGCGCGAACTCGGCGACCAGGTCGGCCGGGCCGCCCCCGGCCGTCATCCGGTCGAGCGCCTCGTCCACGATCCGCCGGATGCCGGGGCGCATCGCCTCCACCCGCTTGACCAGGAAGTCCCCGGTGACCATGCGGCGCAGCCGCGCGTGCTCGGGGTCGTCCAGACGCAGGAAGGACGGGTTGGCGGCGACGATCTTGCGCCGCCCCTCGGTGAGGAACGGGAAGCCGGGCCGGCGGGCGTCGGCGCTGAACCGGCGGTCCGAGAGCACCGTGCGGACCTCCGGGTACCCGGTGACCAGCCAGCAGGGGCTGCCGTCGGGGAGTTCCGCGCGGCCGACCGGACCGGTGCTCGCGGCCTCGGTGTACGCGGGCGGCGGCGCGAACGGGCAGGCCGTTTCGTACCGGGCCGGGATCGGGATGACGGGAACGGTGGACATGCTCAAGGTGGTCTCCTCGCGTGACAGGTGAGGCCCGTGGCAGGCGGTGGGAGACGGCGGGAGGGGGCGTGCGGTCCGGGCGGCCGTCAGACGGCGGTGCCGGCTCCGTCGGCCTCGGTGACGGCGATCGCGCCGCCCGGGCAGAGGTCGGCGGCGAGGCGAACGTCGCCGCGGAGGGACGCCGGGACGACGGGCCGCAGGACGGTCACCAGGCCGTCGAGATCGTCCTGCTCGAAGACCTCGGGCGCCGTCATGACGCACTGGCCGGAGCTGCAGCAGCGGTCCCGGTCGACGTTCACCTGCATGTCGGACACCTCTCCGTGGTGGGGCACCGGTCCGCCCGGGCCGGGCCGCCCTCCGCTGTCATGGTCAAGCTATCCCCGCCACCCGTCGCACACGAAGAGTGAACGGCCACCTCGCGAAGAATGGCCGATATGCCTCTGGTCGTGAACGATTTTGCGATAAAAGGAGTTTGATGACCCGTCATCCCTGTTGTCCTGGCTCTTCGACGGGTCCGGGGACGGGGCTCGGGCCGGGGTCCCGCCCGATTCCCGCGGCGGCGGCGATCTCCCGGACGGCGGCGACGGTGTCCGCCTCCGCCGCGCTCTTGTCGGGCCGGTGGCGCACCACCCGGGCGAACCGCAGCGCCAGCCCCGCCGGATAGCGCGGGCTGCGCTGGACCCCGTCGAAGGCGATCTCCACCACCAGCTCCGGCCGCACCCGGACGGTCCAGGCGTCCCGCTCCACCTCGCGCTCCAGCAGCGCCCCGGTCTGCCAGGCGAGCATCTCGTCGGTGAGCCCCTTGAAGGTCTTGCCCAGCATCACCCACGGGCCGAGCCCCGGCTCACCGGCGGCCCGCGCGCCCAGGTGCAGATTGCTGAGGAAGCCGTGCCGGCGCCCGCTGCCCCACTCGGCGGCCAGCACCACCAGGTCCAGGGTGTGCCGCGGCTTCACCTTGACCCACCCGGCGCCGCGCCGTCCGGCCCGGTAGCCGGCCGCCGGGTCCTTCACCAGCACGCCCTCGTGGCCGCGGGCGAGGGCGGCCCGGAAGAACGCCAGCGCCGCGTCCCGGTCGCCGGTCTCGGTGCGCGCCACCCGCAGTCCGGCCGGGACGGCCCCGGCGAGCGCGGCCCAGCGCTCCCGGCCCGGGCGGTCCACCAGGTCCTCGCCGTCCCGGTGCAGCAGGTCGAAGAAGTACGCGCTGAGCGGGACCTCGGCCCGCAGCCGGTCCGGGTCCCGGCGGGCCGCCGTGCGGGCGGCGGTCTCCTGGAACGGCCGCGGCCGGCCGTCCGGCCCGAGCGCGATCGCCTCGCCGTCCAGCACCGCCGAGCGCACCGGCAGCTCCAGCGCCGCCTCCACCACCTCGGGCACCCGGGCGGTGATGTCGTCCAGCGACCGGGTGAAGACGCCGACGTCCCGGCCGTCCCGGTGCACCTGCACCCGGATGCCGTCCAGCTTCCACTCCAGCGCCGCCGGGACGGCGAAACGATCCAGCGCCGTGCCGACGTCCGGCGCCGAGGCCGCCAGCATCGGCCGCACCGGCCGGCCCACCTCCAGTCGGAACGCGGCCAGGCCCGGCTCGCCGCCGGCCAGCGCGGCCGCGGCGACCGCCCGGGCCGAGCCGCGGAACATCAGCGCCCGGCGCACCGCCGCCGCCGGCACCCCGGCGGCCTGCGCGACCGCGTCCGCGACCACCGCGTCCAGCGCTCCCTGGCGCAGGTCGCCGACCAGCACGGCGCGCAGGAACGCCTGCTCGGTGCCGGTGGCCCGCCCGAAGAGGCCGGTCAGCAGCCGGCGCCGCTTCGCCAGGGCGCCCGCCCCGTGCACGGCGGCGATCTCCTCCAGTGCCCGCTCGGTCTCGCGCACCCCCAGCCGAGGGTCGGCGGCGGGCGGCGGCAGGTCGCGCAGGGCGGCCGGGCCGATGCCGGTGCGCAGCCGCTGCGACTCGCCGGACAGCAGCGCGACCGCCGCCGGCGCCTCGTCCGGGCCGAGCTCGCGCAGGCAGTCGGCGAGCAGCCCGGTCTTGGCCCGGCGGCCGGGCTCGGCCGCCGCGGCGCGCGAGGTGAGGGCCAGGCGGTGGAGCGGCATCGCGGGCCTCCTCGGGAGGGCGGGCGGGGTGTTCAGGATCGGCGATCGGGGCGGCCGGCGCGCGTCGGGCACCCGTGAGCCCCGGGCCGGTCGGGCCGGCCCGGACATGGCACCGGCTGCCGGATCGGCGTGGAAGCGGGGCGTTCTTGGCCGCACCGTCGATCGGCACGGAGCCGACGGGCCGTCATGCTGGCGCGCATCCGGCCACCCCACCCACCGACGGGAGCCCCCGTATGACCCAGGACACCGCCGCGCCGACCGCCGCCGCGCCGACCGCCGCCGCGCCGACCGCCGCCGCGCCGCCCGCCGCCGCCCGTTTCCGCGTCGAGGTGCCCACCGGCGCCGACTTCCCCGCCTGGCGCGAGCTGTTCCGCGGCTACTGCGCCTTCTACCGGGTGCCGATCCCCGACGAGAAGGCCGAGCTGGTCTGGTCCTGGCTCACCGACCCGGCCCACGAACTGGACGCTCTGCTGGTCCGCGACGCCGACGGCACCCCGGTCGGGTTCGCCCACTACCGGCCCTTCGTCCGCCCGCTGCACGGCGCGGTCGCCGGGTTCCTCGACGACCTGTACGTGGCGCCCGCCGCCCGGGGCACCGGCGCCGTCGACCTCCTGCTGACCCGGCTGCGCGCGATCGCCGCCGAGCGCGGGTGGAACGCCGTGCGCTGGATCACCTCGGAGACCAACTACCGGGCCCGCGGCAAGTACGACCAGGTCGCCACCCGCACCGGGTTCGTCACCTACGACATGCCCCCGGCCGGCGCCTGAGCGGCGTCCGGTCCGCCCGCGCGGCCGCCGCGCCTCCACCGCGCCGCCCCGCGTTCGGAAATCAGTTCGCACTTTTCTGTTATCCGGTCACCGCCCGCCGGTCTCCCAGGTGTCGGCACCCGTCCGCCGGACCCTCCCGGCGGACCCGACGGCCCGAATACAGGAAGCGTGCGCAGGTGAACAGCGAAGACCGGACCACCATCCTCCCCGCGACCGGGCGCCCCGGCCCCGGCGGGCGCTCCGCGCGCCGCGCCGCGGAACGGCGGCGCGGCCACGGCCGCCGGCGCCGCCGCGGCGGCGCCGGGCCGATGGTGGCCGTGGTCGCGGCCGTCGCCGGGACGGGCGTGATCGCCGCGCTGACCGGCGCCGGGTACGCGGTGTTCCGGGGCGAGGAAGGGGCCGACGCGGGCGCGCGGGCCGCCGCCTACGAACCGCTGGTCGCCGCGGAGGCTGGCGACCGCAACGGCATCCAGGTGCCCGGCGCGGGCCTCGGCGCCCCGGACCTGCTCCCGTCCGCCACCGACCAGGCCCACGCGGCCACGGCCGGTCCCACGGCCACCGCCGCCACCACCGCCCCCGTGACGCCCTCGCCCTCGGCCTCGGCCGCCACCCCGGGCCGGAGCGCCTCCGCCGCCCCCGGCACCGCCTCCGCCACGCCCCATGACCCGGCCGCGAGCACGGCGCCCGGTGGCGCTCCCGGCGGTGCCCCCGGCGGTCCGGCAGGTCCGGCCGGACCGCAGCAGCCGAGTGCCCCGGCCCCGGCCCCGACCACCGCGACCGCCAGGCCCTCCGCGACCGCCCCGCGCCCGACCGCCACCGCCGACCCGGGCGGCTCGTCCAACGGCTCCTTCGCCCAGCAGGTGGTGGACCTGGTCAACGTCCGGCGCGCGCAGGCCGGCTGCGGGCCGCTCACCGCCGAACCCCGGCTGACCACCGCCGCCCAGTTCCACAGCGACGACATGGCGAACCGCGGCTTCTTCGACCACGCCAGCCCCGAGGGCCGGCACGCCGACCAGCGCATCGAGGCGGCCGGCTACCGCTGGAGCACCTGGGGCGAGAACATAGCGCGCGGCCAGAAGGACCCGGCGGCGGTGATGGAGTCCTGGATGAACAGCCCCGGCCACCGCGCCAACATCCTCAACTGCTCCTTCAAGCAGATCGGGGTCGGCGTACGGACCGGCTCGGGCGGCCCCTGGTGGACGCAGGTCTTCGCCGCGCCGTCCTGACGGGTGTTCCGAACCACCCTCCCCGGCGGCGGTCCGGCCCCGCGCGCACCCGTGGGGCCGGACCGCCGCACCCCCGCCGACCTCCGATTTTCCGAATCAGCGTGAATTGTTGTTATCTGAGCACTCCCCGGAGGTCTCCCAGGAGGCAGGGCGGACGGATGACAGCAAGACGGAGTGCGGACCCATGAACGTTGACGTGCAGGGCGGTGCCGGGGCGACCCTGGTGCTCGCGGCCCAGGCGGGCGACCCGCAGGCGCGCGAGGCGCTGGTCGCCGCCTGGTTCCCGCTGGTCTACAACGTCGCCGGCCGGGCACTGAACGGCCACGCCGACGTGGACGACATCGCCCAGGAGACCATGATCCGGGCCCTGGACGGCCTGGAGGACCTGCGTGACCCGCAGGCGTTCCGCTCCTGGCTGGTCGCGATCACCATGAACCAGGTCCGCCGCCGGTCGACCGGCCAGCAGAAGGCGGCCGTCGGCGGCCTGGACGAGAGCTGGGAGCTGGCCGACCCGCGCGCGGACTTCACCGACCTGACCATCCTGCGGCTCGGCCTCTCCGGCCAGCGCCGGGAGGTCGCCGAGGCCACCCGCTGGCTGGACCCGGACGACCGGGAACTGCTCGCCCTCTGGTGGCTGGAGGCCGGCGGTGAGCTGACCCGCGCCGAACTCGCCGAGGCGCTCGACCTGACGCCGCAGCACGCCGCCGTCCGCGTCCAGCGGATGAAGAAGCAGCTGGAGGCCGGCCGGGTGGTGGTCCGCGCGCTCGGGGCCTACCCGCGCTGCCCGGAACTCGTCGAGCTGACGGCGGGCTGGGACGGCACGCCGAACTCGGTCTGGCGCAAGCGGATAGCCCGGCACATCCGCGGCTGCGCCGCCTGCGACGGGCTGGGACGCGATCTGTTCCCGGCCGAGGGACTGCTGGCCGGGCTGGCGCTGGTCCCCGTGCCGATGGACGCCCCGGGCGGACTCGCCCTCCAGGCCGCGGGCGCGGCGGCCGGCGGCTCCCCGGCCTCGTCCGCCTCCGCCGGCGCCTCCTCCGGAGCTGCGGCCGGCGCACCGGTGGGCGGTGCTCCGGAGGGAGCACCGCCCACCGACCCGGCCGGCGGACCGGGCGGCCGTGCGGGGTCCGTCCGCCGCAAGACGGTGCTGGCGGGCGGGACGGCGGCCGTGCTCGCCGCGGCGACGCTCGTGATGGTCTGGCCCCAGCACACCGGACCGGGCGATCCCGTGCCCGGAGCGACCACCCCGGTCAGCACCCTCGACACCGCGCCGCCGACGGCCGCCGTGACCGCGACGGCCACCGCGCCGATTCCCGCGGCCCAGCCGCCCACGGCCGCCGCTCCGATCGCGACACCGCCGGCGGCCGAAGTGCCGGCCCCGGCGGCCACCCCGACGGCGAGTGCGAGCCCGGGCCCGAGCGGCACCCGGCCGAGCACGGCCCCGGCCACCCAGGAACGCCAGCTGGTCGACCTGGTCAACGCCGAGCGGGCCAGGCGCGGCTGCGCCCCCCTGCGGATCGACCCGAAGCTGCGCGCCGCCGCCCAGAGGCACTCCGACGACATGGCCGCCCGCAACTTCTTCGACCACGCCGCCCCCGACGGCAGCCGCGCGGACACCCGGCTGAACGCGGCCGGCTACCGGTGGTCGCAGTGGGGCGAGAACCTCGACCGGGGACCGAACTCCCCGGCCGCGGTCTTCACGCGCTGGATGGACGGCGGTATCCACCAGTCGAACATGCTGGACTGCGCGTTCAAGGACGTCGGCATCGGCGTGGCCACCGGCCCCGGGGGCGTCTACTGGACCCAGGACCTCGCCGCCCCGCTCGGCTGACCGGGGCGGCGAGGAGGCGGGTCAGACCGGCAGGCCGACCAGACCGGGCGCCTCGCCCGTGACGTGGCCGGTCGCCTGACCGACCACCGCGCCGGCGTCCGCGACCTGCCCCGGCAGGGCGTCCGGCACCGAGGAGAGCGGCCCGCCCCGGAGCGGTCCGGTCAGCTCGCCCCGGCCGTCGGCGGCGTGGGCACTGGGAGCGGTCAGGGAGGCCACGACGCCGACGGCGAGCGAGGCGACGGCAAGCATGCTGCGCTTCTTCATGTCCGGTCCAACGACGCTCCGCCACCCGGGTTACGGCCCGGCCGCCACGACGGGGCGCGCCGGGGCCGGCGGCGCGCCCTCCGCCTCATGGCGTCGGGGCGAGCGGTGAGCGCGGACCCCCCGGGACCACCGAGGCGGTCGGGACGGTCGAGCCGTCCGGGGCGGTGGCGGCCGGGCGCAGCGAGGCGGCCAGCTTCGACAGTGCCGTGAGCGTCTCGTCCGTCGGGCGGCTCGCACAGGCCGTCAGCTGGACGACCTCCGGCCTGCCGTTGAGCAGCATGGCCCGGGACCCGAACAGCTGCAGGGTGCCGCCCCGGGCCTCGCAGTCCTTGTCGCGCGCCATGTTCTGCATCGTGCCCACCTCGCCCAGGTACTTGCCGACGGCGTTCGGGTCGCGGATCAGCCGGAGCGTGACCAGCACACCGTCGTCGAGCAGCGTCCCCGCGGTGAGGCACACCGACTCCTGCCGGCCGTCGCGGGTCGGGCAGCCGGTTCCACCCGCGAGCCGCTGGCTGGCGAGGTAGCCGACCGGATCCAGCTGTCCGACGCCGGGCAGCACGGTGAGGTCGTACCAGCCTCCCGGCACGTCCACGGCCACGTCGTCCAGCACGGTGAACCGGACCGTCCTGGCCCCGGTGGATCCGGCGCCCGGCGCGGCGCTCGGGGGCACGCTCGACGGCCGTGCGCCGGGCGGGACCGCGCCGAGGGCCGGACCGGAGGCGGCCGGGCCGAGCGCGGTGCCGCCCGGCCCCGGCGCCAGCGCGGGGGCCGCGGCCAGCGCGGCCGCGGTCAGGCCGACGGCGAGTCCGCCCGCGAGGGCGGCCCGGCGGCGGCGACGGCGCGTGCGGGCCGCCCGGGCCAGCACGCGCTCCATCCGGTCCTCGGGCGCCGGCAGGTGGGGGGCGGCCAGCTGAAGCAGGACCCGCAGCTCGTCCGCCACCTCGCGGTCCTCGTCGCCCTCCGGGGCACCGGGGTCCCAGCCGGTGTCCTCAGGCCCCGTCACGACGCCCCCCGTCCAGGAGCAGTTCCCGGGTGGGCAGCTTGCCGCGCAGCGCCTGCAGGGCGCGGTGCGTCTGGCTCTTGACGGTGCCCGTGCTGCAGCCCAGCGCCTCGGCGGTGTCCTCCACACTGAGGTCCTCGAAGAAGCGCAGCACCACCACCGCCCGCTGCCGGGGCGGCAGCGCCCGCACGGCGGTCGCCACCACCTGGCCCAGCACCACGTCGTCGAACGGGTCGGCGGCCGCCGGCGGCTCCGGCAGCTGGTCGTGCGGCAGCTCCCCGTGCCAGCGGCGGCGCCACCACGAGACGTGCGAGTTCACCAGCACCCGGCGGACGTACGCCTCGGGCCGGTCGATGGAGATCTGCGCCCAGCGCGGCCACACCTTGGCGAGGGCCGTCTGCAGCAGGTCCTCGGCCAGGTGCGGGTCGCCGGTGAGCAGCCAGGCCATCCGGAGCAGCCGGGGGCTGCGGGCGGCGACGAACTCCTCGAAGTCCGGTGTCGCGTCCCTCATCCCGCCGCCCCCGCCATGCCGTTCCCGCCACCGTCTCCGTCGCCCGTGCCGCCACCCCGGTGGCGGCGGTCCTGCCGGTCGGCCGTGGCCGCCGGGTCCTCGCTGTCGTTCTCACGGCTGCTGAACGCGCTGGGGTCCGCTCCGGGTTGCCCGGTCGGCGGGCCCATTTTTCCCGGGCCGGTGGGGCGGGGGCCACGCGGGGGGCCGGGCGGTGGCGTGAGGGGCCGGGCGGTGGCGGGAACGGCATGGCGGGGCCGGCCGGGGACGCTGGACGGCCCGCGAGCCGGCCGGGACTCGGCCGGGCGGCGGGCGGGCCGTGGCCACCACGATCCGCCCCCCTCCCGCGCCCGCCAAGGGCGCGCGGAGGGCGCCCGGGGGCACCCGCAGGGCGCGCCGGGCGAAGCGGCCCGCCCGCCGTCCGCCGTCTCCCGCCCCCGCGCGTCCACCGGTCTCCCGTACGGCTCAGAGCGTCCCCGACCCGCGCGGCACACCGCCCGGACGCCGGGCGGCGTCGGGATCCACCGGGTCCACCGTCCAGTCCGGGTGACCGGGCATCGGCGGGGTCCGCTCGCCGTAGAGCCACTCGCGCAGGAAGCCGTCCAGCGGCTGCCCGGAGACCTCGGCGGCGGTGCGCAGGAAGTCGGCGGTGGTGGCGGTGCCGTGGCGGTGACGCCGCAGGAAGGCCCGCTCGATCCGGTCGAACACCTCCGGCCCGACCAGCTCCCGCAGCGCGAACAGCACCAGCGCGCCGCCGGTGTACCGCTGGCTGTCGAACAGCGTCGCGGCGGTCGGCACGGCCACCGGGCCGGAGTCGTGGCGCCACTGGTCGCCCTGGGCGTAGACCCGGCGCATCCGGTCGGTGAGCGTGGTGGAGCCGCCGGAGTCCGGCCAGCCGCGCTCGTAGCGGTACGTCAGCCCGTAGAAGTCGGCATGGCCCTCGTTGAGCCAGAGGTCGGCCCAGGTGCCCGGGGTGACGCTGTTGCCGAACCAGGAGTGCACCAGCTCGTGCATCATGTGGGAGCCGATCAGCGGCTCCGGCTGGCGCAGGAAGTTCGGTTTGTAGAGCGTCAGGGTCTGCGTCTCCAGCCCGGTGAAGCCGAACGCCTGCGGGTCGTCGGTGTCGGCCGGCAGCAGCCCGTACGTCTCGAACGGGTACCGCCCGAGGTGCTGCTCGGCCCAGGCCAGCTGGCCGGGGGTCAGGGCGAGGGCCGGCTCCAGGTCGGCGGCGCGCGCGGTGGGCACGACGTCGCGCAGCGGCTGCCCCTGCGGGCCCCGGCGCTCGCGGACCGTGTAGCGGCCCACCGAGGCCTGGAGCAGCTCGGTCGCCATCGGCTCGCGGACGGCGTACCGCCGGGTGGTGGTGCCGTCGGCGTGCGGCTCGGTGGAGGTGGGCAGGCCGTTGGCCACGCCGAGGAGGTCGTCCGGCGCGGTGACGGCGATGGTGAAGCGGGCCTTGTCGCCCGGCCGGTCGTTGCAGGGGAAGACGGTGTGCGCGCCGTCCGGCTGCCCGGCCACCGCGAAGCCGTCGGGCGTCACCACCCAGCCCGTGTGCGGCAGCGTGGCGCGCGGGTCGGCGGTGTACTCGACCTCCACCCGCAGCACGGTGCCCGCCCGTACCGGACGGGCGGGCAGCACGGTGAGCTTCTCGTCGTGCGCCCGGAACCCGGCCGGGCGGCCGTCGACCCGCACGGCGTGCACGTCCAGGCCCAGCGCGTCCAGCTCCAGCTCCGCCGTCCTGGTCAGCGCGCGGGCGGTCAGCACGGTGGTGCCGTCGACCGTGCGGGTGGCGGGCCGGTAGGTGAACGCGAGGTCGTAGGCGAGCGCGTCGTAGGCGGTGGTGCCGAGCGAGGGGTAGACGGGGTCCCCGGTGCCCCCGGCCGGTGCTGCGGCGGCCGCGGCCGGTCCGAGCGGGAGCGCCGCCAGCGCGAGCGCGGCGGCGAGGGCGGAACGGTGCCAGGACAAGGTGATCACCTCTCTCGTGTCGTACGGACCGGCGCCCGGCCCGGGAACGGTTCCGGCTTCGGTTCCGGTTCCGCTGAGCGATGCTCCGGACACGGACCGTAGCAGAGTGCTCCGACAGTCCGGGCGACACGCGGCGTCGCCCGGACGGACCACCGGAGTAGCGGGGCGGCTGCGCAGTGTCATACCTTCGAAGTGCTCCGCCCCCTGACGGACGGAGCCACGGCCGTCGGAGCGCCTGGCCAGGTCCGGCGGCCGTACTCGTGCCCGCACACCCGGGCCCGTCACCTCGTAGGCTGGGCAGCCGTGCCGGCCGCCCGCAGCCCTGCCGGCCCACCGGACCGGCAGGAGCGAGCCCCGTGACCAGCCCGCACTTCGTGGTGATCGGTGAGTGCGTCGCCGACGTCGTCCGCACCGACGGCGCGCCCGACGCGATCCACCCGGGCGGCAGCCCGGCCAACGTCGCGTACGGGCTGGCGCGGCTGGGGCAGCCCGTCGCGCTGCTCACCGAGCTCGCCGACGACCCGTACGGGCGGCTGATCCGCGCCCATCTGGAGTCGGCCGGCGTCACCCTGCTGCGCGAGCCGGCCGCCGGGGACGACGGCCCGCGCACCCCCTCGGCGGTGGTGCGGCTGGACGCCGAGGGCCGGGCGCACTACACCTTCGACATCGGCTGGACCCTCCCGGCGATCGAACTCCCCTTTCCGCCGGGGCACCTGCACATCGGCTCGATCGCGGCCGTCACCGAGCCCGGCGCGGCGGCCGTGCTGGCCCTGGTCGAGCGCCGGCGCGGCCGGGCGTCCGTCAGCTACGACCCGAACGTGCGGCCCGCGCTGATGGGGGAGCACGCCGAGGCCGTCCGCCGGGTGGAGCGCTGCGTGGCGCTCAGCGACCTGGTCAAGGCCAGCGACGAGGACCTCGCCTGGCTCTATCCGGACCGCACCCCGGAGGAGTCCGCCCGCCACTGGCTCGGCCTCGGCCCGGCCACCGTCGCGGTCACCCGGGGCCCGGCCGGCGCCTTCGCGCTCACCGCCGACGGCCGCCGCGCCGAGGCGCCCGCCCGTCCGGTCCGGGTCGCCGACACCGTCGGCGCCGGCGACGCCTTCACGGCCGCCCTCCTGCACGCCCGTTACGCCGGCGCCGACCTCCCCGCCGCGCTCACCCGTGCCACGACCGCCGCCACCCTCACCGTCACCCGCCCCGGCGCCACCCCGCCCGACGGCGCCGAACTCACCGCCGCCCTGCGCGCCTGACCCCCTGCCGGGGCGGCGCGGCGGGCCGCTCCGCACGGTCCGGCGGACACCCGCCGCGCCCAGCGGCCGCTGCTGTCAAGGGACTCCGGCCGGGGATCCGGGCGCCGAAGCCCTGCTCGCGGACGCGGCGGACGGCCCGGCCGGTAGGGGGTGGCGGTCGACGCCGCGTCGGCCCTGGTTCATGGGTTGGTCAAATCCGCGATCCCGCCCGGGCGTTCGCAAGCCACGGTGCGCGAACCCGCGGCGCGCTGATGCCGCACGCCGTGCCGCCCGGCGCGGGCGCGATGGCGGCGCTGATCATGACCGGCGTCGCGGACAGCGACGCGTCCGGGCCGATCCGGGCGGCGGGCACCGAGGTGGTCAACCACGACTCGCCCGACCAGGTGGTGATCGGCGGCAGCACGGAGAGCGTGGAGCGGGCCGGGGCCGCGCTGGAGGAGGCGCTGCCGGACCTGACGTTCGTCCGGCTCCGGGGCAGCGCGCCGTTCCACTCGACCCCGATGGGCGCCCGGGAGCGGTTCGGGGAGCCGCTCGCGCGCTGCGCGGACCGGCTGCGGCCCGAGCGGGCGGCGCAGGTCACCTCCAACTACACCGGCGGGTTCCACGATCCGGACACGCTGCTCGAACACCTGCGCGGGCAGGTGGCCGGCCCGGTGCGCTGGACCGACAAACATGCGGGCGCTGCGTGCCCGCGCCGGCCGTGATCGCCGACCCGGTCCCGGTCCCCGTCGCCGCGCCCGCGGCGGCGTCCTGCGACGACGGGCCCGCCACGCTGGGCGATCCCGGGTTCCGGCGGGACCGCAACACCCGCCCGGAGCTGGTGGTCGGCCTGGGCCGGGCGGGGCTGCTGGGCCACCTCGGCCCCGGCGGTCTGTCCCGGGAACGGGCGGCGGAGGACCTCCGCCGGGTCCGCGCCGCGCTGCCGCCCGGCGCACCGTGGGGGGGCGACCCTCACCCGCGACCCGCGCCCGGACCTGGTGGCGGCCCGGGCCGACCTGCTGCTCGCCCACGAGGTGCCGGGGATCGAGGCGCTCGGCTTCACCGGCCCCGACCCAGCCCTGGTGCGGCTGCGGCTGGCGGGCCTGCGGCCCGGCCCCGACGGCACCGCCGTGCCGGCCCGCAGGCTGCTCGTCCGGATCTCCCGCACCGACGTGGCGCGGGCGTTCACGGAACCGGCCCGGCCGAGCCGTGCTCCGCCCGTCACCGCCGGGCCCGCTGGCTCCGCCTCGAACACCGGCCCGGCTACCGCAGCCCGGTCGGCCGGCGCTGACGGGTGTCACCCGTGGCCGGGGGCGCCCAGGGGGCGGGTTCGCTGGGTGTCGGAGTCGAAGGTGCGGGCGGCGGTGAAGGTGCCGGTGAGATCGGGGTGGCGGCCGAGGAGGGTGTGGGCGAGGGTGACGGCCTCCGGGGTGAGGCGGCGGGTCAGTCCGAGGTGGGGGGACCAGCGGCCGGGGACGTAGTGGGGGTCGGGCTCCTCGGCGTGCTCCAGCACCTCCCAGACGCGCTGGTGCAGCCGCAGCAGGTCCAGGGTGGGCACGACCGACCAGCTGAGCACCCGGCGCCGGCTGCGGGCGGAGAAGGAGAGCGGGCCGGTCATCCGCACGGTCAGCGGCAGGGAGCCGGCGAGGAGTCCGTCCAGCCGCTCGCCCGCCCCGGCGGGCATCCGGGCGCAGGAGGCCAGGGTGAGGTGGGGGCGGTGGCCGGGGTGCTGGTTGTGGGCGAGGCTGTCCACTCCGCCGTCGGCGAGCCGCTGCCAGACCTCGCGCACGGCGCGGTCCAGCGGCGGGTCGCAGAGCAGTTCAACGGTCTGCACGGGTGAGGTCCTTGGCGTACCAGATCTCGGCGTACGGGCGGTCGGAGTAGGCGGGGATCTCCCGGTAGCCGTGCCGGGCGTACAGGGCGCGGGCCTCCACCAGGTCGAGCCGGGTGTCCAGGACGATCCGCTCGGCGCCCAGCGCCCGCGCCGCCTCGTCGACGGCGGCCATCAGCCGGGGCCCGCCGCCGGTGCCGCGGCGGGCCGGGCGGACGTAGACCCGGGTCAGTTCGACCGTGGTGGCGTCGACGACCCGCAGCCCGGCGCAGGCGGCGCTCTCCCCGGCGTAGCGGCCGACCAGGAACACGCCGGTGGGCGGCGCGAGGTCGTCGCTGGGCGAGCCGGCGAGCCCGGTCTCGATCTCCTCCGGAGTCCCCTCCCGGCCGAGGCGCAGCCGGTAGTAGCTGTTGGCGACGTCGATGTAGTAGTCCCGGAGCAGCGCCAGGGCCTCCGCGGACCCGACATCGGCGGGCGCGATCGCCCAGTGTTCGGTCGTACTGGGCTGCGTGCTGGCTGTCATGCGCGCATTATCGACGGCCCGCCGCTTCCCCGGCGAGCCCTTTTCGATCATCGTCGGCCCGGTGGGCCGGGCGGGTGACGGGGGGATTGGGCGGCCGGTGTGGCGGGGGAGCAGTGGGTCTATGGACAGACCATCAGATTGTCGTAGGGGCGGAGGGGTGGCGGGGCGCCGGCGTCGGCGGGGACGCGGCGGGCTGCTCGCGGCGGTGTGCCTGGCGGCCGCGGTCGCGGGGTGCGGCGGGCAGGGCGGGGACGGGGCGGCGCCGTCGGCCGCGCGGAACGGGGCGGACCCGGTGGCGGACCGCGGGGTGCCCCGCCCGCCCGCGGCGCCGCTGGTGCTGCCGGGGCCGGCCCGGGCGGAGGAGGAGGCCGGCGGCGAGGCGGTGGCCCGCAAGGCGCGGGAGGCCAGGGCGGTGCTGGAGACCGCGGCGCGCTGGGGTCTGGCACGCCCGCCGCTGCCCGCCCCGCCGCCCCCGGCGAGCCGGCCCGCGCTGTACGCCGCGCAGGGGGTGAAGCTCGCCGACGGGCTGCCGCCGGTGGTCTACCGGGTGCCCACCGACGAGAAGATCGTCTTCCTGACCGTGGACGACGGCGCCGAGAAGGACCCGGAGTTCAACCGGATGGCCAACGAGCTGGGCGTCCCGCTGTCCACCTTCGTCGCGGACTACCTGGCCCGCTCCGACTACGGCTACTTCCGCGGGCTCGCGGCCCAGGGCGACGCGGTGAACAACCACACGATCAACCACCGCAACCTCAAGCTGCTCGGCTACGGCACCCAGCGCGAGGAGATCTGCCGCCAGCAGGACCAGCTGGAGGAGCAGATCGGCACCCGTCCGCGGCTGTTCCGCCCGCCGTACGGCGAGTACAACGAGGACACCCTGCGGGCCGCCGCCTCCTGCGGCATCGAGGCGGTGCCGCTGTGGAACGAGGAGGCGTTCCCGGACCGCATGGAGTACCGCTACGAGGACCAGCGGCTCCACCCGGGCGACATCATCCTCACCCACTTCCGCGGCGCCGACCTGTGGCCTGGCACCATGCCGGACCTGCTGCGCAAGGTGGTCGACGAGGTGACCGCGCAGGGCTACGCGCTGGCCCGGCTGGACGACTACCTGTAGGCCCCGGAGCGGGGGCCCGGCGGCGTCAGCCGAGCGAGAGGGCGTCCAGGTACACCCAGGCGCCCTCGTGCCGGACGAACCGGCTGTCCTCGGTGAGGACGCCCTCCTCGCGCCCGTCCGCGTAGTGGGCCCGGAAGGCCACCGTGCCCTCGGCGTGGAACGGCCCGCCCTCGGTGCCGGAGAGCACCTCCAGCCGCAGCCAGCGCAGCGCCGGGTCGAAGTCGACGCTGTCCGGCCGGGTGTCCGGGTGCCAGGTGCGCAGCAGGTAGGCCTCGTCCCGGGCGGCGAAGGCGCTGTAACGCGAGCGCATCAGCGCCTCCGCGGTGGTCGCGGCGGCCTGGCCGCGGTGCAGCCGGCCGCAGCAATCGGCGTAGCTGGCGGGCAGGCCGCAGGGACAGGGCGAGGAGGGCAGCAGGCGCGGCGCGGGGGCGGCGGCGCGGGTGGCGGATCGGCGTCGGGACATGGCTCCATTCTTGCGCCTCGCGGGGGCGGCTCGCGCCCGGCGTCCGGTCCGGGACGTCCCGGACCGCCGTGGGCGGGTGCCCGGGACGGGGCGGGCGCCGGTCCGGCGCCGGACCGGGGCCGGGACGCGGCCGACGCCCCAGGCGTCCGGGACGGCGGGTGGCGGACCTTGGAGGCGGAGCCGGTGCCCGCCGGGTCCGCGTCCCGCCCGCCCCCTCCCACGAGTCTCCCCACGACACCCCTCGATTGACTGTCCTCGGACAATGTAAAGTCCGGAAATCTGCTTGCGGTGTCGGCAGGGCGCACGGGTGCCCGAGCTGACGGACCGTTGGCGAAGACGGTAGCGGTCCGAACTGTCGCTGCCAAGGGGGCGTCGAGGGGGCTGACAATCTGTAAGAAATCGCCAACGAACCGTCACGCTTCAGCACCGCTGACGGGGGAGAAGAGGGTGATCTTTCCGGCATATCGAACGAGTGACGGAAATGTGCTGGTGATTCGTAGATCTTTACCCCACCATCTCCCAGGGCACACCGCCCATTTCTCGCCGACCACAAGTCGATGCAGCAGCACCCTCGGGAGATAGTGATGAGTTCGACGGGACTTCCTCCGCTGGATCCGGCCGCGCCGCTGGCCGAACTGGTAGCAGCCCAGGCCAGACGGAGTCCGGACGCCACCGCCGTGATCGACGGCACGCGCCGGCTGACCTACCGCGAGCTGGATGCCGCGGCCGACGCGATGGCGGGCCGGCTGGCCGCCGCCGGTGTCCGGGCCGGGACACTGGTCGGTGTCTGCCTGCCGCGGACGGCGGAGCTCGTGGTCGGCCTGCTGGCGGTGCTGCGGGCCGGCGGGGCGTACGTGCCGCTCGACCCGGCCTATCCGCGCGACCGCCTGGAGCTGGTCATCGGCGACGCGCAGGCCCCCGTCGTGGTCACCGACCGCGCCCACGAGCACCTGCTGAACGGCGCCGGCGCCACCCTGCTGTACGTCGACGGCGAGAGCCCCGCCGCCGCGCTCGACCCGGCCGCCGCGCACCCCACCACCGGTGACGCCACCACCGACGCGCTCGCGTACGTGCTCTACACCTCCGGCTCCACCGGCCGCCCCAAGGGCGTCTCGGTCACCCAGCGCGGCGTCAACGCCATGCTCCGCTGGGCCGCCGGCACCTACACCGCCGCCGACCTCGCCGGCGTGCTCCTCGGCACCTCCGTGTGCTTCGACATCTCGGTGTACGAGCTGTTCCTCCCGCTCTCCGTCGGCGGTACGATCATCGTCGCCGAGAACGTCCTCGCCCTGCCCGAGCTGCCCGCCCGGGACGAGGTCACCCTGGTCAACACCGTGCCCAGTGCCATGGCGGCCCTGCTGCGCGGCGACGGTCTTCCCGGCGGCGGGGGTCTGCCGGGCACGGTGCGCGTGGTCAACCTCGCCGGCGAGGCGCTGCCCCGCCACCTGGCCGACAAGGTCTACGCCCAGCCCCAGGTCGAGCGCCTCTACAACCTCTACGGGCCCACCGAGGACACCGTCTACTCCACCTGGTCGCTGGTCGCCCGCGACGAGGCCGGCGAGCCGGTCATCGGCCGCCCGCTCGAAGGCACCCTCGGCCACGTCCTCGACGAGCACCGGATACCCGTGCCCGACGGCGGCATCGGCGAGCTCTACCTCTCCGGCGAGGGCCTGGCCCGCGGCTACCACGGCCGCCCCGACCTCACCGAGGAGCGCTTCGTCCACGTCGACGGCGTGCGCTGCTACCGCACCGGCGACCTGGTCCGCCGGCTGCCCGGCGGCGACCTGGAGTACCACGGCCGCGTCGACCACCAGGTGAAGGTCCGCGGCTTCCGCGTGGAACTCGGCGAGATCGAGGCCGTGCTCGCCACCCACCCCGCCGTCGAGGCCGCCGCCGCCGTCGTCCAGCGCGACGAGGCCGGCGACTACCTGGCCGCCTTCGTCCAGCCCGCCCCCGGCGCCGCCGAGCCGACGCCCGCCGAGCTGCGCGCCCACTGCGCCGCCGCCCTGCCCGGCTACATGGTGCCGCTGGCCGTCGCCGTCCTGGAGCGGATGCCGCTCACCCCCAACGGCAAGACCGACCGCAAGGCGCTGCCCCCGGTCGCCCGCAGCCGCGCCGGGCACGAGCTGTTCGTCGCCCCCCGCACCCCCGTCGAGACCCGGATCGCCGAACTCTGGCAGGGCCTGCTCGGCGTCCCCGAGGTCGGCGTCCACGACGTCTTCCTCGACCTCGGCGGCCACTCCCTGCTCGCCGCCGGCCTGCTCGCCCGGATCGAGCGCGAGTTCGGCACCCGGGTGCCGCTCGCCGAGTTCTTCGCCGCCCCGACCATCGCCTCCCTCGCCGTGCGCGTCGCCAACGGCGGCGGCGGACGGGCCTTGGTGGAGCCCCCGAAGCGCGAGGCCGAACTGCCCGCCCGCGCCACCGACTTCCAGCGCGAGCTGTGGCTGCACGAGTCCATGCAGCACGACAGCCCGCTCTACAACGTGCCGCTGCGCATCCGCGCCGAGGGCGCCCTCGACCGCGAGGCCCTCGGCCGCGCGCTCAGCGAGGTCGTCCGCCGCCACGAGGCGCTGCGCACCGCGCTGCGCGGAGCCCCGATCCCGACCGAGCACGACCCGGTCGTCGCCGACGTCCGCCCCCCGTACGCCGTCGACGTCCCGCTGCTCGACCTCACCGGGCCCGACGGCACGGCCCCCGACGAGCAGGCGCTGGACGCCGCGCTGCGCGCCGAGGCCGCCCGCCCGCTGGACCTCTTCAACGGTCGGCTGCTGCGCGTCCTCGCCGTGCGCACCGGCGAGGACCGGCACGAACTGCTGTTCACCGTGCACCACGCCGCGATGGACGGCTGGGCCGCCGGACTGCTGCTCGCCGAACTCGCCCGCGCCTACCGGGACGGCGAACTGCCCGAGCCCGCGCTCCAGCTGTCCGACGTCGCCCGCTGGGAGGAGCGCAACGTCGAGGCCGGCCGCGAGGCCGCCCAGCGCTGGGGCGAGCGGCTGCGCGGCATCGAGGGCGACCAGCACCTGCCCGGCGACCGCCCGCACCCCAACCCGCAGGACATCGCCGGCCGCCGGATCGCCCGCCCGCTCGACGCCGCCCTCGTCACCGGCGTCGAGAAGTGGGCCGCCCAGGAGGGCGCCAGCCTCTACATGGCCGTGCTCGCCGCGCTCGGCGGAGTGCTGCACCGCTACACCGGCCACACCGACATCGCGGTGATCAGCCCCTTCTCCGTCCGCCCGGTGCCCGAGCTGGAGACGGTGCTCGGCTCGCTGATCAACACCGTCGCGCTGCGCTTCGACGTGGCCGGCACCGACACCTTCCGCGAGCTGCTCGCCCGGGTGCGCCCGACCGTGCTGGAGGCCGCCGAGCACAGCGGCCACCCGTTCGTCGACCACGCCCGCCGCTCCGGCGGCTCGGCCGGCCTCACCGCCTCGCCGATCTCCCAGGTGCTGCTCGCGGTCCAGAACCACCCGGTGGCCGGCGTCCGGCTGCCCGGCCTGGACCTGACGTTCGTCGCCGAGGTGGACAACAGCACCGCCAAGACCGACCTGTCGCTGTTCCTGGAGTTCCCGGTCGACGGCCCGCTGCTGTCCGCCGAGTACCGCACCTCGCGCTACGACGAGCGCTCCGTGCGCGCCGCGCTCGACCACCTGGTCACGCTGCTCGCCGCCGCCGTCGCCGAACCCGACCGCCCGCTCGGCGAGCTCGCCATGCTCTCCGCCGCCGAACGCGAGGCCGACGAGCCGGTCAACCGCACCGAGGCGCCGATCCCCGGTGCCCGGCTGCACGAGCTGGTCGCCGCCCAGGCCGCCCGCACCCCGGACGCGCCCGCGGTGTCCGCCGCCGACGGCACCCTCGGCTACGCCGAACTCGACGCCGCCGCCAACCGGCTGGCCCACCTGCTGGCCGCCCGCGGGGCCGGCCCCGGCAGCATCGTCGCCGTCGCCGTGCGGCGCGGCCGGCTGCTGCCCGCCGCCCTGCTCGGCGTGCTGCGCAGCGGCGCCGCCTACCTGCCGCTCGACGTCGACCAGCCGCTCGCCCGCAACCGGGGCGTGCTCGACGACGCCGGCATCACCCTGCTGGTCGCCGAGAGCGCCACCGCCGGCGACGAGCTGCTGCACGGCCGCGAGGCCGTCCTGGTGGACGGCCCCGAGCACGCCGCGGCCCCCGCCGAGGCGCCCGCCGTCACCGTCGGCCCGGAGGACCCGGCCTACCTGCTGTACACCTCCGGCTCCACCGGCCGCCCCAAGGGCGTCGCCGTGCCGCACCGCGCGATCGTCAACTTCCTGACCTCGATGGGCCGCGAACCCGGCCTCACCGAGCGGGACGTGATGGCCGCCGTCACCACCGTCACCTTCGACATCGCCGGCCTGGAGCTGTGGCTGCCGCTGGTCACCGGCGCCCGGGTGGAGATCGCCGACCGCGCCACCGCCACCGACGGCACCGCGCTCGCCGCGTGGCTCGACAAGCAGGGCGTCACCCACCTCCAGGCCACCCCCGCCACCTGGCGGATGCTGCTGGAGGCCGACTGGGCCGGCCGCCCCGGGCTGACCGCCCTGTGCGGCGGCGAGGCGCTCACCGCCGACCTCGCCCGCGCCCTGCTCGGCCGGGTCGGCGCGCTGTGGAACCTGTACGGCCCGACCGAGACCACCGTCTGGTCCACCGTCCAGCGGGTCACCCCCGAACTCGCCGCCCACGGCGGCGTGGTGGCCCTCGGCGCGCCCATCGCCAACACCCGGCTGCACCTGCTCGGCGCGGCCGGGCAGCCCGTGCCGGTCAACGGCATCGGCGAACTGTGCATCGCCGGCGCCGGCGTCGCGCTCGGCTACCACGGCCGGGCCGACCTGACCGCCGAACGGTTCACCGCCGAACCCGGCCGCACCGACGGCGCGCGGATGTACCGCACCGGCGACCTCGCCTGCCGCCGCGCCGACGGCCGCCTGGAGTACCACGGCCGCGCCGACGCCCAGGTCAAGCTCCGCGGCTTCCGCATCGAGCTGGGCGAGATCGAGGCCGCGATCACCGCCGTCCCCGGCGTCGCCGCGGGCGCCGCCCGGCTGATCGAGACCCCGGCCGGCGCGGCCCTGGCCGGCTACGCCGTCGCCCCCGGCCTCACCGAGGACGCGCTGCGCATCGCCCTGACCGAGCGGCTGCCCGACTACATGGTGCCCGCCGGCCTCGTCCTGCTCGACGCGCTGCCGCTCACGCCGGCCGGCAAGGTCGACCGGGCCGCCCTGCCCGTGCCGCAGCTCGGCGGCGCCGGCGCCCCGCCCGAGGGCGACTGCGAGGAACTGCTCGCCGACCTGTGGATCGAGGTCCTCAAGGTCGAGCGCGTCTCCCGGCACGACGACTTCTTCGCGCTCGGCGGCCACTCCCTGCTCGCCACCCGACTGCTCGCCAGGATCCGCGACACCTTCGAAACCGAACTGCCCCTGCGCGTCGTCTTCGAGGACCGGACCCTGGCCGCCCTGGCCCGCCGCGTCGAGGAGCGCCTGCTGGAGGAGATCGACGACCTCGACGACCTCGGCCTCGACCGGACCACCGGGAGCGCGCTGTGACCCGACCCACCGTATCCGCACCCACCGGCAACACCGGTGGGTCCGGACCCATGAACGCACGCCCGGCCGCCGGCGACACCGGCGCCCCGACGGGGGAGACCGCATGACCGACCAGCACACCGCCGGGACCGTTCCGGAACCGGATCCCGCCGCCCGGCGGCAGGAACTGCTGCGCGCCCGCCTCGCCAAGGCCAAGGCCGCCAAGGCGGCGGCCGCGGCCGGCGGCGCCGAGCGCCGCACCATAGCCCCGCGCCCCGAGGGCACCCCGGCACCGCTCTCCTTCGCCCAGCGCCGGATGTGGTTCCTCGCCCAGTACGAGCCGGACAGCGCCGCGTACCACATCCCGCTCGCCCTGCACCTCGACGGCGAGCCCGACGAGGCCGCCCTCGGCGCCGCCCTCACCGACGTCCTCGCCCGGCACGAGGTGCTGCGCACCGTCTACCCGGAGGTCGACGGCGAGGTGCGCGCCGAGGCGCTGCCCGCCGACCGCTTCACCCTCACCACCGCCGACGTCCCCGCCGACGAGGTCGACGCCTGGCTGGCGACCGAGGCCCACCGCCCCTTCGACCTCGCCGCCGACCTGCCGCTGCGCGCCGCCCTGCTGCGCACCGGCGACGGCGCGGTGCTCACCCTGGTGCTGCACCACATCGCGGCCGACGGCTGGTCGATCGGCGTCCTGTTCGGCGACCTCGCCGCCGCCTACGGCGCCCGGCGCACCGGCGCCGCCCCGGCGTTCGAGCCGCTGCCCGTCCAGTACGCGGACGTCGCGCACTGGCAGCAGACCGGGCTCGCCGCCGAACTCGACCGCCAGCAGGCCTGGTGGCAGGAGCGCCTGCGCGGCGCCACCGCCACCGTCACGGTGCCCGCCGACCGGCCCCGGCCGGCCGTCGCCGGCACCGCGGGCGCCCGGTTCACCGCCGAACTCGGCGCCGAGCGCAGCCGCCGGATCCGCGCCCTCGCCGAACAGACCGGCACCACCGTCTACATGGTGCTGCTGGCCGCCCTGCAGACCGTCCTCGGCCGCTACACCGGCAGCGAGGACGTCACCGTCGGCACCCCGATCGCCGGTCGCACCCGCAGCGAGACCGAGCCGCTGGTCGGCTGCTTCGTCAACACCCTGGCGATGCGCACCGACCTCTCCGGCGACCCGACGGTCCGCGAACTCCTGGAGCGGGTCAAGGACGCCACCCTCGGCGCCTACGGCCACCAGGACCTGCCCTTCGAGCGGCTGATCGACGCCCTCGGCCTGGAGCGCGAACTCGCGCACACCCCGCTGTTCCAGGTCCTGCTCAACGTCCACAACCAGGCCGAGGCCCGTCCCGAGCTGCCCGGACACACCGTCAGCTGGTGGCCGATCGGCACCGACACCGCCAAGTTCGACCTGTCGGTGGCCGTCGTCGACACCGGCGGCGACCTCGCCGCCGACCTGATCTGGCGCACCGAGCTGTACGACGAGGCCACCGTCCACCGCGTCTTCGGCCACCTCACCACGGTGCTCGACGCGATGGCCGCCGGCCCCGACCGCCCGCTCGCCGACCTGCCCCTGCTCACCCCGTCCGAGCAGCGGCAGCTCACCGTCTGGGACGAGGAGACCCTGCGCGACTGGGACCTCGACGGCACCCTGCACGCCCTGGTCGAGGAGCAGGCCCGCCGCACCCCCGACGCGCCCGCCGTGCGCGGCGCCGACGGCGTGCTCAGCTACGCCGAACTCGACCGGCGCGCCAACGCGCTGGCCCACCGGCTGCGCGCGCACGGCGTCGGCCCGGACCGCCCGGTCGGCCTGCTGGTCGAGCGCTCCGCCGCCCTGGTCGTCGGCATGCTCGGCATCCTCAAGGCCGGCGGCGCCTACCTGCCGCTCGACCCGGTCTACCCCGACGGGCGCATCCACGGGCTGCTCGACGCCTCCGGCGCCGCCGCCGTCGTCACCACCGACGACCTGCGCGAGCGGCTCACCGGCGAGCTGCCGGTGGTCGTCCCGGACGGCGAGGAGCGCGCCGACGCGCCCGAGGCGGACGTCCGCCCCGAGCACCTCTGCTACCTCATCTTCACCTCCGGCTCCACCGGCGCGCCCAAGGGCGTCGCCGTCGAGCACCGCAACTACCGCAACTACCTGCACGGCCTGCGCGAGCGGATCGGCGGCGACCAGCAGGGCTGGAACTGGGCCCTGGTCTCCACCTTCGCCGCCGACCTCGGCACCACCAACGTGTTCGGCGCGCTCACCGGCGGCGGCTGCCTGCACCTGCTGACCCGCGACCAGGCCACCGACCCGGACGCCTTCGCCGCCTACGCGGCCGAGCACCGGATCGACGCCATGAAGCTGGTCCCCAGCCACCTGGAGGGCCTGGCCGCGCACGGCACCGGCCTCGGCGGGATCCTCCCCGCCCGGCTGCTGATCTGCGCCGGCGAGGCGCTGCGCCCCGACCTGGTGGACCGGATCCGCGCCGCCCGGCCCGACCTGCCGCTGCACAACCACTACGGGCCCACCGAGACCACCGTCTCGATGCTCGGCACGCCGGTGCCCGCCGACCTCGGCGACGCGGCCACCGCGCCGCTCGGCCGGCCGTTCGGCAACGTCCGCGCCCACCTGCTGGACGCCCGCCGCCGCCCCGTCCCGGTCGGCGTCCCCGGCGAGCTGTACGTCTCCGGCGGCGGCGTCGCCCGCGGCTACCTGGGCCGCGACGACCTCACCGCCGAGCGCTTCCTGGAGGTCGACGGCCGCCGCTGCTACCGCACCGGCGACCTGGTCCGCCGCCGCCCCGACGGCGCCGTCGAGTTCCTCGGCCGGATCGACCACCAGGTCAAGATCCGCGGCTTCCGGGTCGAGATCGGCGAGGTCGAGGCCGAGCTGACCGCCCGACCCGAGGTGCGCGAGGCCGTGGTGGTCGCCCGCGGCGAGGGCGCCGCCCGCACCCTGGTCGGCTACCTGGTGCCCGCCGACCCGGCCACCGCGCCCGACCCGGGCGAGCTGCGCGCCGCGCTGCGCACCCGGCTGCCCGACTACATGGTCCCGGCCGCCCTGGTCGTCCTGGACGCCCTGCCGCTGAACGCCAACGGCAAGGTCGACCGGGCCGCCCTGCCCGAGCCGCTCGCCGCCCAGCCGGTCTCCGGCGGCGGCGAGCTGACCACCGACACCGAGCACGCGGTGGCCGAGGTCTACCGCAAGGTGCTGGAGGTCGAGGAGGTCGGCGCGGCGGACGACTTCTTCGCGCTCGGCGGCGACTCCTTCTCCGCCGTGCGCGCCGTGCGCCTGATCGGTGACGGCCTGTCGGTCATCGACCTCTTCCAGCACCCCACCGTCCGCGAGATCGCCGCGCTGATGGACGCCCGGGCCGGCGGCTGCGCCGACGAGGGCCCGCGCACCCTTCTGCACAAGCTCACCCGGGGCAACGCCCCGGCCGAGGTCAACGTGGTCTGCGTGCCCTACGGCGGCGGCAGCCCGATCACCTTCCAGCCGCTCGCCGACGCGCTGCCCGCCGGCCACCGGCTGTACGCCGTCGAGCTGCCCGGCCACGACCCGAGCCGCCCCGACGACGAGCTCGCCGATCTCGACACCCTCGCCGACACGCTGACCGCCCAGGTGCTGGAGAAGGTCGACGGCCCGGTGCTGCTCTACGGCCACTGCCTCGGCGGGGCGCTGGCCACCGCCCTCGGCTCCCGGCTGGAGGCGGCCGGCGTCGACCTGCGCGGCCTCGCGCTCGGCGGCACCTTCCCGGCGGCCCGCCTGCCCGGCCGCTTCGCCGAGTGGATGGCGCGCCGGATGCCGGGCGACCGGGCGCTGTCCAACCGCGGCTACCTCGAGTACCTGCGCGCCATGGGCGGCTTCACCGACGTCTACGACCAGGCCGAGCAGGACTTCCTGGTCCGGGCGCTGCGCCACGACGTGCGCCAGGCCGAGGAGTTCTACACCCGCGCCTACGGGGACGAGCGGCCGCAGAAGATCGACGCCCCGATCCTGTGCGTGGTCGGCGAGAAGGACCGCGCCACCCTGCTCTACGAGGAGCGGTTCACCGAGTGGGAGCACTTCGGCGACACCGTCGACCTCGCGGTCGTCCCGCGCGCCGGGCACTACTTCCTCAAGCACCAGGCCGACGAGCTCGCCCGGGTGCTGGCGGAGTTCTCCGCCACCGGCACGGTGGCCGAGCAGGTCGCGGGCAAGCGCCCGGCGGCCCGGGCCGAACTGGGCACCTTCGCCAAGGTGGCGCTCGGCCAGTTCGTCTCGATGATCGGCACCAGCCTGTCCACCTTCGCCCTCGGCGTCTGGGTCTACCAGCAGACCGACTCGGCCTTCGACTTCGCGATGATCTCGTTCATCGCGGTGCTGCCGGCCGTCCTGCTGCTGCCGATCGCCGGCGCGATCGCCGACCGGGTCGACCGGCGCAAGATCATGATCGTCACGGACACCGTGGCCGCCGCCGGCATGCTCGGTCTCGGCGTGCTGCTGTGGACGGACCTCCTGCAGGTCTGGCACATCTACATCGTGGCCTGCGTGGCCTCCACCTGCGGAGCCTTCCAACGGCCCGCCTACCTCGCCGCGATCACCCAACTGGTGCCCAAGCGCTACCTCGGCCAGGCCAACGGCCTCGCCCAGCTCGGCACCGGCGCCGGCGACATGATGGCCATCCTGGCCGGCGGCGTCCTGGTCTCCCTGGTCGGCCTGCACGGCGTCGTGCTGTTCGACATGGCCACCTTCCTGGTCGGCGTCACCTGCCTGCTGATCGTCCGCTTCCCGAACGCCATGTTCGACAAGCAGGAGGAGCCGCTCTGGCGGGAGGTCGTCACCGGCTGGCGGTACATCGCGCGCCGGCACAGCCTGGTCGCCATGGTGGTCTTCTTCGTGGTGTTCAACTACCTGTTCGCCGTCGCCACCGTGCTGATCACCCCGATGGTGCTGGCCAGTGGAACGCCCTTCCAGCTCAGCGTCGTCACCGCCCTCGGCGGCCTCGGCGCGATGGTCGGCGCCCTGGTCATGGGGCTCTGGGGCGGCACCCGCCGCCGCTCGGTCGGCATGATCGGCTTCACCTCGGTGGTCGGCCTCGCCGCCGTCGTCACCGGAAGCCGCCCCGAGACCGCCCTCACCGCCTGCGGACTCTTCCTGCTCTGGGCCTCGATGATGATCCTCAACTCGCACTGGATGTCGCTGATCCAGACCAAGGTGGGGATGGAGCTGCAGGGCCGCGTGCTGGCGACCAACCAGATGCTCGCCATGTCGATGATGCCGCTCGGCTTCCTCACCGCGGGACCGCTCTCCGACCACGTCTTCGAGCCCCTGATGCGCCCCGGCGGCGCGCTCGCCGACTCGGTCGGCCTGGTGCTCGGCACCGGACCGGGCCGCGGCGCCGGCCTGCTGCTGGTGGTGGTCGGCCTGATGCTCGCCGTCTGGGGTCTGCTCGGCCTCGCCTACCGTCCGCTGCGCCTGCTGGAGGACCTCCTCCCGGACGCGGTGCCGGACGCCGAGATCGGCGACAAGGACGCCATCCAGGCCGAGGCCGACCGGCAGCTCGCCCTCGCCGAGGCCGCCCGCAAGGGCCGCCGCGCCCCCGGCGCCCTCCGGGTGCCGCGCCCGTCGGGCACGCCCGAACCGGTCGAGGACGACGACCGGGCCGACCGGGTGCACGCCTCCACCGGCCGCCGGTAGCGGCACCCGCACGGACGCGCCCCCGTCCCCTCTCCGGAGGGGGCGGGGGCGCCGCCGTCCGCTACTGCGCGCGCTTGAAGGCGTAGTTGAACTCCGTGGTGCCGAAGGCCCCCATCAGCCGGATCCAGAACGGCATCGTCATCTCCATCGCCCGGGCAGCCGTGATGTCGCCCAGGTCGATCACCCACGCGGCCGGCCAGCCGAAGGTGCCCAGCAGTTCCACCGTCCGCGCCTTGGCGTCCGCGTCGTTCCCGGCCACGAACAGGTTGTGCTCGCCCTCCAGCCGGGCCGGGTCCACCATCAGCGGCGCGGTCAGCGTGTTGAGCGTCTTCACCACCAGCGCCTCGGGGAACTCCCGCTGGATCCGCTCGCCGACGCTGTCGGTGTTCACCGGGTCCAGCGTCAGCTCGCCCTCCGGCGAGAAGACCAGCGGGTTGGAGAGGTCGATCAGCAGCTTGCCGGCCAGGTGCTCCGCCCCCGCCGCCCGCAGCGCCTCCACCGCCACCGTGCCCGGGGTGGCGTTCAGCACCACCTCGCCGGACTCCGCGGCGTCCGCGAAGGTGCCGTGCCGGCCGTTCGGCCCGGCCTGACCGGCCCACTCCACGGCCGCCTCGTTGTCCTTGCTGCGCGAACCGAGCGTCACCTCGTGGCCGAGCGCCACCAGCTTGTCCGCGATCGTCCGCGCGACCCCACCCGTCCCGATGATTCCGTACCGCACCTGCCGTACCCCCTGTCACTCGGACCTCTGGGGCACCGACGATAGATCACCGCGGTCCCCGCGTCCGGCGAACGCCGCGAACGGGCGCCCGCCGACTGGACCACCCCGGCTGGTGAGGGCGACCGGCCCGCCGAACCATGGCGCCATGAACCGCACCGCCCGCCCGTACCGCCCGAGTGGCCGGAGCCGCCCGGCCCGGCTCCTGCCGCGCGCCGCCGCGCTCCTCACCGGCCTCGCCCTGCTCGGCCCGCTCGCCGCCGGCACCGCCCGCGCCGACGTCACCACCATCTCCTTCGGCACCGATCGCACCGCCTGGGACCGCTCCGAACCGTTGCTGAGCCCGGCCGAGGTCGACAAGCCGGACTTCGGCGTCCGCTTCTCCACCCAGCTCAACGGCCAGGTCTTCGCCCAGCCGCTGGTGATCGGCGACCTCGTCGTCACCGCCACCGAGACCAACCACGTGTACGGCGTCGACGCGAACACCGGGAGGATCGTCTGGCACCGCGAGATGGGCCCGGCCTGGGCGTCCGCCGCGATCGGCTGCTCGGACCCCGGCCCCAACGTCGGCACCACCTCGACCCCCGTGTACGACCCCGCCACCGGGACCGTCTACCTCACCAGCAAGGTCGACGACGGCCCCGACGACCACCACCCGCACTACTACGTGCACGCCGTCGACGCCCGCACCGGCGCCGAGCGCAGCGGCTGGCCGGTCACCGTCCAGGGCGACCCGGTCAACGCCCCCGGAAAGCCGTTCAACGCCTACCGGTCCCTCCAGCGCCCCGGGCTCCTGCTGCTGGACGGCCGGCTCTACTTCGGCTTCGGCTCGCTCTGCGGCATCGGCGACTACATCGGCACGGTCGCCGGACTGGACACCCGCACCCGCAAGCTCACCCTGTTCTCCACCGTCGCCGGCTCCGACACCCAGCGGGCCTCGGTCTGGATGTCCGGCAGCGGCCTGGTCTCCGACGGCCCCGGGCGCTTCTTCCTCACCACCGCCAACGGCCAGGGCGCCGGCGCCTCGCCCGCCCCCGGCCCCGGCAACCGTCCGCCCGGCGGCCTCGGCGAGTCGGTGATCCGCTTCGGCGTCGGGGCCGACGGCGGCTTCGCCCCCGAGGACTTCTTCAGCCCCACCGACAACGCCACCCTCGACCGGAGGGACACCGACCTCGGCTCCGGCGGCCCGGTGGCCCTCCCGTCGATGTTCGGCACCGCCGCGCACCCGCACCTGATGGTCCAGGTCGGCAAGGACGGCCGGATCTTCCTGCTCGACCGCGACGACCTCGGCGGCACGGGCCAGGGCCCGGGCGGCACCGACAAGGTCGTCGGCCGCACCGGCCCGTACGGCGGGGTCTGGGGCCACCCGGCGGTCTGGGGCGGTGACGGCGGCTACGTCTACACCGTCGAGAACTACGGCAAGCTGCGTGCCCTCAAGTACTCGGTGAGCGGCGCCGGACTGCCGCAGCTGACCAGTGCCGGCACCAGCGCCGAGGACTACCTGAAGATGTCCGGCTCGCCCGTCGTCACCTCCGACGGCACCCGCAGCGGCTCCGCCCTGCTCTGGGTGATCTGGTCCGGCACCGGCACGTACGGCGAGGGCGGTGAACTGCGCGTCTACGACCCCGTCCCGGTCGGCGGCACCCTGAAGCTGCGCCGCTCCTTCCCGCTCGGCACGGTCAGCAAGTTCTCCGTGCCCGCCACCGACCGGGGCCGGATCTACGTCGGCAGCAAGGACCACCACCTGGTCGCCCTCGGACGCCCCTCGGCCTTCGCCTGACGGCCGCCCGCCCGGTGGGACCGTCCCGCGCCGTGCGGGGCGGTCCACCGGGCGTCAGGTGCCCGGTTCGACGGCGAACAGCACGACCACCACCGCGAGCAGCGCGGCGCCGGGGGCGAGGCCCGCCGGGACGCGCGCCCGGCGGGAGAGGTAGGCGATCGGCCACTGCAGGACCGTCAGCAGCACGGCGGCGAGTAGCAGGCGGTCGGAGAGGGCGAGGCCGGCGTGGGTGCGCGGGCAGGAGCCGGGCCCGTAGCACGCGTCGGTCAGCATCTCGGCGAACCCGCGCAGCGGCAGGACGAACAGCAGGCACGCCGTGGTGACGAGGGTCGACCGCGACGGCACCCGCGTCCACTCGCCCCGCTCCGGGGCCGTTCTCCTCGTCATGACCCGATCCTGCCCGGGAGCCGGCCGCCCGGGCAGGGGACGGGTACTCGGACCGGCTTGCGCGACGTACTCAGCGCCGACGTACTCAGCGCCGACGTATCCGCGGCCGGGGCCTCAGAGCCGGGCGGTCACCGTCTTGGGCCGCTGGTACTCGTGCAGGGCCAGGACGGACAGGTCGGTGCCCTGGCCGGAGGCGCCGCGGCCGCCGTGCGGGAGTTCGGCGCTCTGCGCCAGGTGGCAGTTGATCCAGGTCTCGCCGGCGTCCAGGCGGGCGGTGAGGTCGAGGGCGATGGACAGGTCGCCGGTCCACACGCTGGCGGCGAGCGCCTGCGGCACGGCGTTGGCGAGGGCGAGCGCGGCCTCGACGGTCGGTGCGTGCTGGACGGTGAGCAGCGGGCCGAACACCTCCTCGACCACCGCCGGGTCGTCGTCCGGGAGGTCGGCGAGCAGCCGGGCGGGCCGCCACAGGCCGTCGCCGCGTCCGGGGGCGGGCAGCGAGCGCTTGGCGGCGGAGTCGGCGAGGATACGGTCGTAGCGGGCGGCCTGGTCGGGGTTGTTGAGCGGCCCGAAGTCGCGGCCTGCCTCGCGGGCGCCGAGCGCGGCGGCGAGCGCCTCGACGGTCCGCTCGTAGTTCTCGGCGAGGGTGATCACCCGGGCCGGCGCGGCGCAGCTCTGGCCCGCGTTGTAGGTGCAGGCGGCGGCGAGCGCGGACCAGGTGTGTCCGGGCGCGTCCGGCAGGACCAGCACGGGGCTGTTGCCGCCGAGTTCGAGGCTGACCCGGCGGTGGCCGGCCCGGGCGGCGATGTCGGCGCCGGCGGCGGCGCTGCCGGTGAAGGCGATGAGGTCGACCCCGGCGGCGACCAGCAGCCGGCCGCTCTCCCGGTCACCGGCCAGGGTGGTGAGCACGTCCTCGCCGAGGGCCTCGGCCGCGTGGGCGGCGAGCAGCGCGGCGGAGTCGGGGGTGGTCTCGGCGGGCTTGAGGACCACCGTGTTCCCGGCGGCGAGCGCCGGGGCGCAGCGCCAGGCGGCCATCAGCAGCGGGTAGTTCCACGGGACGACGGCGGCGACCACGCCGACCGGCTCCCAGCGCACCCAGCTCTCGTGGCCCGGCAGGTAGCGGCCGGCGGCGGGGGCGGTGCCGCCGCGCGCGGCGCCCGCGTAGAACCGGAAGAGGTCGGCGACCTCGCGTATCTCCGAGGCCGCCTCCGCCTCGGGCTTGCCGGTGCCGGCCTGCTCCAGCACGGTGTACTCGGTGAGATGACGCTCGATCAGGTCGGCGAGCGCGTCCAGCCGGCGCTCGCGCTCGCGCGGGGTGAGCGCGCGCCAGCGCGGGGCGGCGGCCCGGGCGCGGGCCACGGCCTCGGTGACCTGCCCGGCCCGCGCCGGGACGAGCGTGCCCCGGGTGTGGCCGGTGCGCGGGTCGGTCAGGTGGAGTTCGGGTGCGGCGTCGGAATCGGTGGAGGGAGCGGTGGAGGGAGCGGTGGACGGTGCCATGACGGGGCCTCCCGGGCCGGGACAGCAGGGGACGAGGGGGAGCGGGTCACAGGTCGTAGGCGCGCAGCCAGAGTTCGAGGGTGAGCACCAGCCAGAGCTTGCCGCCCTGGCGCGGCAGCAGCGTGCCCTCCCGGCGCATCCAGGTGCGGACGGTGTCCGGCCGGACCAGCCCGCGCTGCCGGGCGGTGCGCCCGAGCAGCAGGTCGCCGGAGAGCTCGCGCAGCGGCCCGTGCAGCCACTGCTGGACCGGCACCCGCATGCCGCTCTTCGGCCGGTCGACCACCGCGGCGGGCAGCAGGTCCCGCACGGCCTCCTTGAGCACCCACTTCTCCACCGTGCCGCGCAGCTTGAGGGTCGGCGGGGTGGCGAAGGCGTGGTCGACGACCTGCCGGTCGAACAGCGGCGAGCGGCCCTGCACCCCGCGCGAGGCGGTGAGCCGCTCGACCTTGGTGAGGATGTGGTGCGCGCCCTTGGTCCGCAGGTTGCAGTGCAGCAGCTGGTTGAGCAGCGCGTGCATCGGCCCGGGGGTCAGGTAGGGGGCGACGAAGCGGCGCGGCTGCGGCTCCTGGCCCAGGGCGCGCAGGGTGTCGGCGGTGAGCAGCCGGGGCAGGTCCTCGTAGCACTTGCGGTAGGACCGCAGGTAGGCCTCGGCCCGTGCCTCGGGGGCCGGGTCGTCCCGGTGCATCTCGTGGACCAGCATCGGCAGGTTCTTCGGCCCGCCGTAGACCGGGTCGCCGCCCTCGCCGTTGAGCGAGACGGTGATCCCGTCGGCGGCGACGGCCTCGGCGAGCATGAGGTTGGGGACGGTCAGCGGGTCGCCGACCGGGCTGTCCAGCAGGGCGACGGTGTCGGCGAGCCGGGCGGCGACCTCCTCGCCGGAGACGGTGAGGATCCGGTGCCGGGTGCCGCAGTGGTCGGCGACCAGCCCGGAGTACCCCAGCTCGTTGGGCAGCCGGTCGCCGAAGCTGATCGAGTAGGTGTGCACCGGGTGGTCGTGCAGCTCGGCGGCGAGCGCGGTGACCAGGGAGCTGTCGACGCCGCCGGACAGCAGCACCCCGACCGGCCCCCCGGCGGGCAGCCGCCGGGCGGTGGCCCCCTCCAGCAGGGCGCGCAGCTCCCGGGCGTACACCTCGGCGGGCGGTTCCTCGCCCTCGGGCAGGCGTTCGGCGGGCTCCCAGAACGGCTCCTGCCGGGCGGTGCCGTCGGCGGCCAGGCGCAGCACCCGGCCGGGCAGCGCCTCCTGGACGCCGCGCAGCAGGGTCTCCTCGCCGGGCAGGTAGGCGAAGGTGAGGAAGGAGCGGACGGCGGCCAGGTTGAGGCCGGTGCCGAGCGCGGGCCAGTGGCGCAGGGCGCGCAGCGAGGTGGCGGCGGCCCAGCAGCCGTCGGCGCGGGCGTAGAACAGGGTGCGGGTGCCGGTGTGGTCGCGGATCAGCACGAGGTCCGGGCCGTCGACCACGGCGAGCGCGAACATGCCGTCGGCCTGCCGCGGGCCGTCGGCGCCGAGCCGCAGCCACAGGCGCAGCAGCAGCTCGCCGTCGGTGCAGCCGGCGGGCGCGGGGGAGCCGGCCGCGGCGAGGGCGGCGAGCAGCTCGGGCCGGTTGTGCAGGGTGACCTCGCCGACGGCGGTGGTGCCGTCGACGGTGAACGGGCCGGTGGCGAAGCCGGGTTCGGCGGGGAGCAGGGCGGCCTGCGCGCCGTCGGGCGCGGGGGCGCCGGTGAGCGCGGCGAGGTGGGCGCGGGCCCGGTCGGCGTCGGGGCCGGCGCAGGCGCAGCAGCGGGGCATGGTGGTGCGGTGCCTTTCGTCGAGGGGCGGCCCGCGCCGGGGCGGGCCGGGTCCGGGAGCCGGGGCGGCTCAGCCGAAGTCGTCGCCGTCCCAGCCGTCGTCGGAGTCGTTCCAGTCGCCGAAGTCGTCGCCGGAGGCCGGGTCGTCGGCCGCGGGGTCGTCGTGGCCCGCCGCCGCCTCCCCGCCGGCACCGCCGCCCCCGCCGCCGGAGGAGTCGGCGGCCTGCTGCCGGGCCTGCGCGCGCAGTTCCTCCTCCTCGTCCTCGGACAGGGCGTCCGGCGGCAGCTGCGCGGCCGTGATCGCGGCGACGCCGGCCACGCCGAGGGCGCCGACCACGACCCCGAGCCGCCCGCCGAAGGAGCTGCGGTTGAGGGTGACCAGCCCGCCGCCCCACACGGTGCGCCCGTATCCGATGTCGCGGCCGTACTCGGTGGTGCCGTCCGCGTACCGCCGCTTCACCAGGTCACGGCCGAGGGGTTCGTCGGTGCCGGTGCGGCCGAGGCTGTCGTGCCAGTGGATCTGCCGGTCGGTGCCGCGCCGGCGCCACTCGCTGCGGCCGTCCTCGTACCGGCGGTGCACTTGGCCGTCCGCCAGCAGTTCGTCGCGGTAGCCGAGGTGGCGTGCGTTGCTCATGGGTGCGGGGTCCTCACGGATCGGGACGGGACGGGACGGGAGTCGGGCGGCGGGGGCGGGCGCTCAGCCGGTGGGCCAGCTGAGGAAACCGCTGCCGCGCGCGGTGCGCACGCGCCGGCGCAGCGGGGTGCGGCGCGGGCCGGCCGCGCCCGCGCCGCGGAGTTGGCGGATCACGGTGTGCAGCAGCCGGGCCGGGGCCACGGCGGCCAGCTCGATGGTGCGGCCGCTGCCCAGCCAGGCCCGCTCCTCGGGGCGCAGCCCGGCGGGCAGCGGTCCCCGGAAGCCGCGCGGGCCGCGTCCGGAGGTCAGGTGCAGGGTGGTGGCGTGCCGGGGCACCAGGCCCATCGAGCGCACCCGGACGTCCGCGCCCCCGGCCGGCCCGTAGGCCGCCCTGACCTCCTCGAAGCAGGCGAGCCCCGACGGGCTGGCGTCGTGCAGCACGTGCACGACGGCGCCCCCGGCCCGGGCCAGCGCGGCCACCATCCTTTCGTCGAGCGGGAGTTCACCGGCCGCGACGATCGGGCAGGCGGCTTCCAGGTGCAGGTCGTTGGCGAGCAGCATCGCGGTGATCTCCCGGCTCTGGCAGACCAGCAGCCGGGGCAGCCCGTAGTCGTAGAGGTCCGGCTCGGTGCTCGCGGCCCCCCGCGGCGCCTCCGGCCGGGGCGCTGGCGGCGGCAGCAGACCGGGCAGCTCCTCGCGGCGCGCGGCGAGCGCGGCCGCGAACCGGGCGTAGCGGACCGGCGGCGCCAGCGTGTAGGGGATCCGGCGCGGTCCGGCGTGCAGCGGCTGGAGCACCCGGCACAGCTCGTAGTAGAGCTGCCGCTCGGTGTACCGCAGCCCGCCGGGCGCCCCGGCCCGGGTGGCCGCGACGGTCAGCGCGCCGTCCAGCAGCGGACGCAGCGTCATGGGGTTCCTGCCTCTCCTCGTCCCCGCCGTCACACGGGGCCCCTGCGCGGATCCGGGCCGTTCGGTCGGCCCCCGTCCTCGGGCACGTCGCCCGCCCCGGGCTCCGGCCAGGTCATGAAGCCCACGGCCAGCGCCCGGCGGCGGGTCTCCAGCGGGTTCTCCGGCCGGCCCGCGGCCGGGGAGCGCACCGGCCCGCTCCGGAGGGCCGCGGGGTCCCGGGGCGCCGGCGGCGCGGTGATCCGCTCGGCGGCCCGGTCGGCGACGGCCATCAGCCGCTTGGGCGCCAGCGCGGCCAGCGGGGTCCACCAGCCCGCGGCGAACCACTCGCGCTGGCCGGCGGTCAGCTCCGGAACCTCGCGCTCCAGCCGTGCGGACAGCTCCTGCGGCCGGTTCAGGTCGCGCAGCAGCGTGTACTTGTGCTCGTCGACCAGCACGGTGCGCACCGACAGCCCGGCGTCCAGCACCCGCGCACCGGGGCGCGCGGCCCGGGCCTCGGCGACCAGCAGGTGCCCCTGCGGCGAGGCGTCGTGCAGCACCACCAGCGCCAGGCCCACCGGGACGGCGCGCAGGTTGTCGACGATCAGCGCGCGGTGGCGCTCGGGGTAGCCGTTGGCGCGCAGGAACACCCGGACGGTGAGGTCCGGGCAGAGCAGGGCGAACGCCGGGTCGGCGGGCGGCGGCCCGGGTGGCACCAGCGTGTCCTCCACCAGTGCGGCCGGCAGCGCGCCGTAGACCGCCCGCCAGCGGTTCAGCACGGTGTGCCGGAACGCCTCCTGGGTCCAGCGCGACTCCACCGAGGCGTCCGGCGCGGGCGTCCCGGACAGGATCCAGCTGCGCACGCCGAGGCCGATCAGCGTGAGCGCGACGAGTACCAGCAGCAGCGCGAAGCCGGGTGCGTCCAGCACCGCCGTGCCCACCAGCAGCCCGATCGCGCCGAAGCCGATCATCGAGACGGCGTTGCCCTTGTCGCCCCGGAACTTCTGCGGCGGCCGGCCCCGGTGCTGGAGGGCGTAGTTGAGCTGCCCGCTGGTGACGGTCAGCCGGCCCCCGTCGGAGAGCTTCTCCGTCACCTTGCGGATCCGCACGTCGTGCAGGCCGACGCCGTCGAGCTTCGGGTCCAGCGCGAACTCCGCGCGGCAGTACGAGCAGCGGCGCTTGGGGCGCTGACGCTGGAGCAGGTCCTTCGAGCAGTGCGGGCAGATCATCGCGGCACCTCCGGCACCGGCCAGCTGAGGAATCCGACATGGCGGTTCAGCGCCCGCTCGGCGGCCCGCTCGGCCGTCGCCAGGAGCCGTTTGGGCGGGACGGCGGCGAGCGGGCTCCACAGGCCCGCCTCGAACCAGGCGCGCTCCGCCCCGGTGAGCCGCGGCAGCCCCCGCAGCAGCGCCTCCAGCGGCTCGCGCAACTGGTGCGCGTACAGCTGGACGGCCCGGTCCTGCGCCGCGAGCACGGCGCGCGCCGACAGGCCGGCGTCCACCACCGGGCCGTCCGGCCGCGCGGCGCGGACCTCGGCGACCAGCAGACAGCCCTGCGGCGAGGCGTCGTGCAGCACCACCACCGGAAGGTCCTCCGGGAGCTGCCCGGGCGTGGCGACGAGCAGCGCCCCGTACCGCTCGGGGAAGGAGTTGGCGTGCAGGAAGGCGGTCACCGTCGGGTCGGGGCAGAGCACCGCGAGGGCCGCCGCGCCCGGCGGCACGACGGGCGTGACGGCGGAGTCCTCGACGACCCCCTCCGGGAGGCCGCCGTAGACCTCGGCCCAGGGAGCCAGGACCGAGGTGCGGAACTCCGCGGAGCTCCAGGTGGGGCGGTGGTCGAGCGGCGCGGTCCACCGCGCCGCCTCCTGCCGGTCCCGCTCCTGCTGTGCCTGCCATGCCAGTTCGGCCTTCTCCCAGGCGGCCACCGCCTTGCGGCGCCGGGACAGCCGCGCCAGATCGGACGCCGTCGAGCCGAGCGCGAGGAGGCCGAAGAAGCCCACCGGGACGGCCAGGCCGACGAGCCCCTCCAGCACGGTCAGCAGGAGGTAGGCGGCGGTCAGCAGCGCCAGGCCGACGCCGACGGTGGCGGCGATCTCGGCGGGCTCCGTGAACCGCGGCGGGACCGGCCGCCAGGAGGTGCTCCTGCGGGCCACGGGTGAGGGCCGCCCCCGGGGGTGGAGCGCCCAGCGGAGCTGCTCGGCCGTCAGGGTGACCCGGCCCTCGTCGCCGAGCCGTTCGGCGGTGCGCCGCAGCCGCACGTCGGTCAGGCCCCGGGTCCTCTTCGGCTCCAGTGCGTAGGACTGCCGGCACCTCCAGCACAACCGGTTCACGCGATGGCGGGCGGTCGGCAGTTCGGCGGAGCAGTGCGGGCACTTCATCGGCCGGAGTCCTCCAGCGCCGCCGCGAGCCGGCGCAGCCCGGCGGCCAGCCGCTCCCGCCGGCCGACCCGCCCGATCCGCTGCCCGCGCTCCACCGCCCGCAGCGCCTCGGCGAGTTCGTCCTCCGAGCGGCGCTCGGCCTCGGCCGCGGTGATCGCGTAGTCCTCGTGGTCGATGCCGTACCCGGTGTTGGCGGCCAGGATGTTGAGCGGTTCGCGGCCCCGGTTGGCGAAGGAGTGCGGCATCAGCTCGGGTATCCGGATCAGCAGTCCGGGTGTCAGCGGCACCTCCACCACCCGGCGCCGCTCGGCGTCGTACAGGCCGCAGGCGGCGTGCCCGAGGCTGAGCACCAGGTGCTCGCCGCCGTGCGCGTGCGGGGTGAAGGCGCTGCGCGGCGCGACGATGCCGAGCTTGTAGGTGGCGTTCGAGGGCCGCTCCGGCGAGGTCTTGGCGTCGCCGACCAGGTAGTGGGCGAACTGGCCCTCGTCGATGAACCGGAGCAGTTCCTCACCGGCCGGACCGTGCGCGGACGTCGGCCCCAGCTCGCGGGCGCCGTCGCGGTCCGCGAGCAGCACCCGGCCGTCCGGGCGCAGCCGGTACAGTTCGGCGCCCCCCGGCAGCCGTCCGGCGAGCCGTTCGAGTTCCCGCAGACCGGATCGTACGGACATCGGCCACCCCACCCCACCTCGTCGTGTGCGACGTCATCCCCGGTGACGCGGACCGCCGCGCGGCCGGTTCCCGCTCTCCGCGACCGGCGTTGCGGATCTTACGCACCCGAGGTGACAACGCCCAGGGGATCAGGGCTCAACGGCCGCGGGCCACCACGAAGTCGGGCAGCGCGGCGAGGAAGGCCAGGGCCTGCGCCGCCTCCTCGTCCGACGGCTCGGGCGCCCCGGCCAGCACCGCTCCGACCTCCCGCCCGGCGGCCTCCACCAGGCCGGCCGCCGCCTCCCGGGCGCTCGCCACGCAGTCGTACGCCGCCATCCGGTCGAGCAGCCAGTCCACCTCCGCCGCCGCCCCGGGGCCGCGCTGCGCCCGGGTGAGGCTCAGGTGGCGCACCACCCGGGCCCGTTCGGCGGGGGTGGCGCGCTCCAGCAGGTGGATCAGCATCAGGGTGCGCTTGCCCTCCCAGAGGTCCCCGGCGATCTCCTTGCCGTACTCCTCGGCCGCCCCGGTCAGGTTGAGCACGTCGTCCTGGATCTGGAAGGCGGCGCCCAGGTACCAGCCGAACCGGTCCAGCCGGGTCGCCGCCGTGGCCGCGCCCTCGGCGACCAGCAGGCCGGAGCGGCACGGGTAGAGGAAGGTGTACCAGGAGGTCTTCTTCAGGCACATCCGGTAGTAGTCGGTGCTGCTCAGCCCGCAGACGTTGTCCCGGATCCAGCCGATCTCCAGCGCCTGGCCCTCCAGGGACTGGCGGCACATCAGCTCGGTCTCCTCGAACAGCCGCCAGGCCAGCTCCGCGCCGAGCCCGCTCCGGTTGGCCATCACCCGGCGCAGGGCGAGCAGGTGGGTCGCGTTGCCGACGTTCAGCGCGACCTCGACGCCGTACCGGGCGGGGAGGGTGGGGGCGCCGCGGCGCAGCTCGCTGCCGTCCTGGATGTCGTCGTGGACGAGGAAGGCGTTGTGGAACAGCTCCACGGTGACGGCCGGGTTGAGGGCCCGTGCGCAGTGCCCGCCGAAGGCCGCGCAGGTGGCCAGGCAGAGCGCCGCGCGCAGGCCCTTGCACGGGCGGGTCGGATAGTCGGCGGCCAGGTCGTAGAGGTAGGGCGGGCTCTGCGCGGGGATGTGGCGCAGGAGTTCGGCCACGGTCCGCTCGCGGTAGCGGGCCAGCACCTGTTCGACCAGCGGCGCGCCGAGGGCGGGGGGTGCGGCCGGGGCCGTCACCCCTGCGGCCGCTCGTGCGGCCCGGCGCCGGGGGTCCCGTCCGCGCCGTCGCCCGGCCGCGCGGCGCGCTGCGGTCCGAAGGCGTCCTGCAGGCCGCGGTTGGCGAGGCCGGGGGCGAGCGAGCCGAGGCTCAGCAGCAGGTCGAGGACGTCGTGGGCGTTGGCGGTCAGCCGCCGGGCGTGCTCGGAGACCTCGCCGCCGGTGCCCGCGAGCACCCGCTCGCTGACCGCGTCGATGAGCTGGTGGGTGTTGTCCGAGACCCGGCGCACCAGTTGGTCGAACTCCTCCTGGTCGACGCGGTGCTCGCCGGTCAGCCGCTCCGTCGCCGCCTTGGCGTCGGCGAGTCCGGCGGCCAGCTCGCGCTCCAGGACGGCCGCCGCCTCCATCACCGCGCGCGAGCCCTGCTCGCCCCACTCGCTGAACCGACCGGCGTCGGGCATGGCTGACCTCCTGGTTCGCGTCCCGGACGGGGCCGGGGGGCGGGCCGGTCCGGCGCCGGGCAGGGCGCCGCCTCGATCGCCGATGGTACACGGGTGTGTGCGGAGCGTGTCCACGGCGGCGCGCAGTGCCGTCCGCCGCGCGCGTGTGCCGTGGTGCGCGGTCACGGCCCCGGCGCGCGACGGCGCCGCGCGCCGCCTGCCGGCCGGGCGGCTCCCGGGGCCGGCGGTGCGGCGGTCCGGCGAGTCGGGGGCCGGCCGCCGCCCGGTCACTGATAGTGGTGGCCTGCTCGCGGAGCGATCCGCCGGGGGTGGAGGGCGAAACCCGCACGGGACAGCACGGGACAGGGAGCGGTCATGGGTGGCAGGCAGCGTCCGCCGAAGGCGCAAAACGTCCGGCCGGTGGTGGACACCGGGGCGGAGATCGCGAGGTTGGAGGGCTACCTCGCCTGGGAGGCGGAGGTCGCGGCGGCCGCCCGGGACGCCCGGGCCTTCGCCGACCGCTTCCCCTGGCTCCCGGCCGACGACCGCGAGGCGCTGGAGCAGGCGTACGCCGACGACCGGCTGCGCTACGCCGAGGAGGTCGTCGACCGGGCCGTGGGCCGCTGCCGCGAGCTGGCCGCCCGCTACCGCGCCGAGTGCCGCCGGGTCTGCGCCCGCTGGGCGGCCGTCTGCCTGTCCGTGGCCTTCGCCGCGGCGCTGCTCGCCGCCCTCCCGGTGGCGCTGCGCGGCTGACGGCCCGCCACCGCGCGCGAACGGGCCCGCCGCACACCCCTCGGGTGCGCGGCGGGCCCGTTCGCGCGGTGCGCGGGTCTCAGTGGTGGCCGTGGCCGCTGCTGACCTCCCGGTGCTCCTCGGCGGTCGGCTTGGCGATCTGGGCGCCCTCGCCGTAGAAGCCGCGGGAGAGCTTGGCCCGGGTGCGCTTCCACAGCGACACCTTGCGGGCCACCCCGTTCTCGTCCACCTCGGGCGGCAGGACGACCGGCTGCGGCTGGTCGTGCGAGGTGAGGGTGTAGAGCCGCTCCTGCGGCAGCGGCGCGTGCACCTCGATGAACTCGCCGTGCTGCAGCCGCTTGATGACGCCGGTCTCGCGCCCGTGCAGCACCTTCTCCTTGTCCCGCCGCTGCAGGCCCAGGCACCAGCGCTTGGTGATCACGAAGACGATCACCGGGCCGACGAAGAAGCCGATCCGCGCCGCGATGGTGATCGCGTTGATCGACAGGTGGAAGTGGGTGGCGAGCAGGTCGTTGCCGCCGGCGGCGAGCAGGATCAGGTAGAGGCAGATCCAGGCGGCGCCGAAGGCGGTGCGCACCGGCGCGTTGCGCGGCCGGTCGGCGATGTGGTGCTCGCGCTTGTCCCCGGTGATCCAGGCCTCCAGGAACGGATAGGACCAGATCGCCACCAGTACCAGCGGGAAGATCATCAGCGGTACGAACACGCCCATCACGAGCGTGTGGCCCCACAGGCCGATCTCCCAGCCCGGCATGATCCGGATCAGGCCCTCCGAGAAGCCCATGTACCAGTCCGGCTGGGCGTCGGTGGACACCTGGTCGGGCCGGTACGGGCCGTACGCCCAGATCGGGTTGACGGTGGCGATCGCGGCCATCGCCGCGACCACGCCGAACACCAGGAAGAAGAAGCCGCCCGCCTTGGCCATGTAGACCGGCATCAGCGGCATGCCGACCACGTTCTCGTTCCTGCGGCCGGGCCCGGCGAACTGGGTGTGCTTGTGGTAGAAGACCAGGATCAGGTGGGCCACCAGCAGGCCCAGCATGATGCCCGGGATCAGCAGGATGTGCACGGTGAAGAGCCGCGGGATGATCACCGAGCCCGGGAACTGACCACCGAAGACGAACATCTCGAAGTACGAGCCGATGATCGGCACGGCGAGGACCGCGCCCTCCATGAACCGGATGCCGGTGCCGGAGAGCAGGTCGTCGGGCAGCGAGTAGCCCATGAAGCCGTCGAACATGCCGAGGATCAGCAGGCCCGCGCCGAACAGCCAGTTGAGCTCGCGGGGCTTGCGGAACGCGCCGGTGAAGAAGACCCGGAACATGTGCGCGAACATGCCGGCCACGAAGACGATCGCGGCCCAGTGGTGGATCTGGCGGATCAGCAGACCGCCGCGGATCTCGAAGCTGATGTGCAGCGTCGAGGCGTAGGCCTCCGACATCCGGATGCCCTTGAGCGGGACGTAGCTGCCCTCGTAGACCACCTCGCCCATCGACGGGATGAAGAAGAAGGTCAGCCAGACGCCGGTCAGGATGATGATGATGAAGGTGTAGAGGCAGATCTCGCCCAGCATGAAGGACCAGTGGTCCGGGAAGATCTTGCGCAGGTTGGACTTGGACAGGGCGTAGATGCCGAGCCGTCCGTCGGTCCAGTCGGCCAGCGCCTCGGCCTTGTTGGCGGGCTCCGCGCGGGTGCTGGTGACCGGTCCCGGGCCCGGCTGCTGGTCGGCTCTCACGACGGGCTCCCCGGCGTCCGCCGCGGTACGTCCTGGACGCCCGGCCCCGAAACGGCCGGCCGCTGGAGTGATGTGATCATCGGACCTCTCGATACGGGGGTGCCGGGCAGGCCGGCGCGCGGATCCGGCGACCCGCCGCCCCGTTGCTCAAAGTGATGGAGCGCTTACTCTGTCATGCTGTCGGGAGCGCGCCGACTGTGCACGTCCATCGGCCCGTCCGGCCGCTCGTGTCGGCCCGTCCGGGGGTCCGCCGCCCCGCCGCGGGGTCCGGCCGCGGCCCCGATGCTGCGCTCGGGTGCTGTTGGCGGCGCGGTGAAGCGTTTCGGCGCGCGCCGCGCCCGAGGAGGGTGCGGGGCCGGGCCTACGCTGCGCCAATGGTGGAACACCGGGAACTCTTCGAGGACGTGACAGCCGACCTGGCCAGGGCCGGCTTCGACACCGGGCGCGGGCCCTCGGGCCTGCGGATCGACCGGGGCCCGCAGGGGGTGGTGGTCGGCTGGCCGCCCGCCGAGGGCGCGGCCGGCGACCCGCCGCCCGCCGAGGGCATCCGGGCGGCGGTCACCGGCGCGGTCGCCGCCGTCCTGCGCGAGTCCGGCTACCGGGTGGCGCAGCCGGGCCCGGACGAACTGCTCGTCACCGCCGGCCCCGCGCCGCGGGTGCCGCAGGGGGCGGAGGAGCCCGGGCGCGAACCCGCCGCCGTCCCCGAGCAGTGGTGGGGCTGAGCGGAGGCGGGGCCGAGCGTGGTGGGGCCGACCGCCCGGGCCGGGGGCCGGATTGCCCCTGCTCCCGGCTGAGTGCAACCATGTGGTTGCCACTGCTGGACGGCCGAGGAGCAGCCCGTGAACGACACCGCGACGGCACCCCCCGGCCCCGGCGGCACGGCGGTCGACGGTGTGCTCGGCGCGCTCGCCGACCCGACCCGCCGCCGGCTGCTCGACCTGCTCGCCGACCGGGGCGAGGCCACCGCGACCACCCTGGCCGGGCGGCTGCCGGTCTCCCGGCAGGCCGTGGTCAAGCACCTCGCGGTGCTGGACGCCGCCGGCCTGGTCGCCGGCCACCGGACCGGCCGCGAGGTGCGCTACGCCGTCCGCCCGGCGGCCCTGGACGACACCGCGCGCTGGATGGCCGGCCTCGCGGCCGACTGGGACCGGCGCCTGGCCCGGACCGGCACCCGTGACGGGACGCCCGCGCCGCCCGGGGGCTGACGAGCGGTCCCGGGCGGCGCGGACGAGGTCCGGACGGCGGGTCAGTCCCGCGCCACGGCGGCGATCGCCGCGGCCAGCTCCGCCACGCCGGGCTCCCGCAGCACGCCGTAGTGGTCGCCGGCCAGCCGCACCGTCGCCGGCTCGGCCGCCGACCAGCCCGAGCTGCCCTCGATGAACGAGTAGTCGTCACCGGTGGCCTTGAAGACGGTCACCGGCGCCGACAGCCGCCGCTCGGCCAGCTCGCGGAAGCTGTAGTCGAACTCGTACGTCTCCCCGACGATCCGGGCGATCCGGCGGATCAGCTCCTCGTCGAGGTCCGGCAGCAGCCGGTGGACGAACGCGGCGAAGCCGTCCTCGTCGCGCACCTCGGCCAGGCACCGCTCCAGCTCCGGCCCGTGGACCGACCCGGCGAACACCGAGTACAGGATCGTCAGGTACGCCGGGTTGCGGTACGAGGACTCGCGCCCGTACCGCTCCCCGTCGGCGCGGCGCAGCTCCGGGTTGCCCGGGCAGATCAGCAGCAGGTCCGCCACCCGCTCCCCGGCCCGCTCCAGCTGCCAGGCCGCCTCGAAGGCCACCCGGGCGCCGAAGGAGTACCCCCAGAGGGTGTACGGGCCGTGCGGGCGGATCCGGCGGATCTCCGCCAGGTCGGCGGCGGCCATCTCCCGGATCGTCGGGTACGGCGTCTCCCCGGGGTTGATGCCGTGCGACTGCACCCCGAAGAACGGCCGGCCCGAGCGCCCGGCGAGCGGCCGCAGGTTCATCGGGTAGCCGCCCAGCCCCGGCCAGCAGAACACCGGCGCCCCGGCGCCCTCGCGGTGCAGCGGCACCAGCCGCGACACCGGCGCGCCCGCCGACCCGCCGGCCGCCCGGGCGGCGTCGATCCGCGCCGCCAGGTCCGCCAGCCCCGGGCACTCGAACAGCACCTGGAGCGGCAGCCGGGTGCCGAACTCCCGGTTCACCCGGTTGACCAGCGCCACCGCGATCAGCGAGTTGCCGCCCGCCGCGAAGAACTCGTCCGCCGCCGAGACGGCCTCGTACTTCAGCGCCGCCGCCCACACCCCGGCCAGCCGGCGCTCGGTCGGCGTCGACGGCGCCACGAACGGCGCGCCCGTGCCGGCGTCCCGGACCCGCTCGGCGGCGGCCAGCGCCTTGGCGTCCACCTTCCCGTTCGCGGTCAGCGGCAGCTCGTCCAGCACCAGCACCCGGTTCGGCACCATGTAGTCCGGCAGCACCGCGGCCAGCTCGTCCCTGATCAGCTCCGCCGGGCCCTTCATGTGCACGGCGTCCTCCCGCATGCCCTCGCTGCGGACCTGCTCCTCGCTCACCCGCCCGCCGAGGAAGAAGTACGACGGACCGGCCGCGATCCCGCACCCGGCCAGCACCGTCTCCATCCGCCGGGCGGACGGCAGCGGGTGGCCGCTCTTCGAGCTGTAGCCCGAGGACATGAACCCGAAGCCCAGCGCGTTGCGCTGCAGGTGGTGCAGCCGGGTGCCGAGGTCGATGTACTCCAGCCACGCCTCGGCGGCCCGGCTCACCGCCGTGACGCCGAACGCCGCCCGCCGGTACACCTGCTGGTTGATCGCGATGACGTGCCGGGACTCCACCACCGCGTCCGAGATCCGGGTCAGCTCGCCGCCCTCGTACCGGTACAGACCGGCCGGCAGGCCCTCGACCCCGCCCGGATGGGCCTGGACGAACAGCTCGGTGTCGTCCCGGCGCGGCCGACCGTCGTCCGGGACGATCGTGAAGCTGCCCAGGTAGTAGTCCTCCTCGGCGACGTCCAGCCGCCGCTGCACGTCCGGCTCGTGACCCAGCGGACGCACCGCCAGCCCGTACTCCGGCAGCACCTCCTCCAGCACGCCCAGCATGTGGCCGGTCTCGAACTCCAGCACCTCCTGGATGTTGTTGCGGTACACCGGCTCGATCGCGCCGCGCCGGCCCAGGAAGTGCACGGCCAGCGGAACGTCCCCGGCGGCCTCGCCGACCCGGACCAGGGTGTGGTCCACCGGGTGGTAGTAGTAGACGCCCGCGGCCGGGCCGTGCGAGCCGTCCGTCTCCAGGTACAGCTGGGTCGCGTACAGCGCGCCGGGGGAGGCGTACGCGTACTTGGGCAGCAGCCGCTCAGGGCTGTGGAACTGCCCGAACCAGCGCAGCACCGGGCCGAGTTCGGCGAGCGTGACGGCCTCCTCGCGCAGCCCCGCCGGCGCGGGCGCCGGGCGCGGGGCGGCGAGCAGCGCCAGCAGGTCGTCCCTGGTCACCGCACCGCCCTCGAAGAAGCGGTAGGTCTTGCGGGCGAACGTCTCCCGGCGCTGGCGCCCGGTCTCCCGGCGTCCCGGCAGCTCCACCACCGGCCGCCCGGCCAGCTCGGCCGCCGTGCGCACGCCCGGGTTGGACAGCTGCGCCTTCACCTGGAGCTTGCTCGCCTTGGACTGGTGGTGGCCGCCGTGGTTGCCCTGGTCCATCAGGGCGGCCTCCTTCGGGTTCAGCTCCACGCAGGCCACCAGGTTCCGGTGCCCCGTCCGCGCGTCGTCGGTGACCACGGCGGCCGCCCGGCGCACCCAGGTGTGCTCCTCGATCGCCAGCGCGATCTCGTCCAGCTCCACCCGGTAGCCGCGCAGCTTGACCTGGTTGTCCACCCGGCCCGAGCACTGCAGCGTGCCGTCCGGGTTCCACTGCGCGAGGTCGCCGGTGCGGTACAGCCGCTCGCCCGGCAGGTGCGGCGAGGCGACGAACCGCTCCGCCGTCAGGTCCGGCCGGTTGAGGTAGCCCCGGGCCAGCTGGACGCCGCCGATGTACAGCTCGCCGGTCGCCCCGACCTCCACCGGCGCCAGCTGCTCGTCCAGCACGAAGCAGCGGGTGCGGTCCACCGGTACGCCGATCGGCACCGAACCGGCCCCGTCGCCGAGCGCCCGCGGGTCCACCCGGTGGGCGGTCGCGTTGATCGTGCACTCGGTCGGGCCGTAGAGGTTGACCAGCGCGGCGTCCGGCAGCGCGGCCGTCAGCGCCCGGGCCAGGCGCACCGACAGCGCCTCGCCGCCGGAGTAGATGCCGCGCACGGTCGTGCAGTCCACCAGCCGCTCGGTGTCCAGCAGCGCCTGGAGCAGGGTGGGCACGCACTGCAGGGTGGTCACCCCGTGCGCGAGCACGGTGTCGACCAGCGCCTCAGGGTCGCGGTAGACGCCCGGCGCGCCCATCACCACCCGCGCGCCGGCGGCGGGCGCCAGGATCTCCCACTGGGCCGCGTCGAAGCTCATCGGCGTCTTCTGCAGGACGACGGCGTCCGGGCCGAGGTGCCCGGCGTCGGCCAGCCAGCGCAGCTGGGAGACGATGCTGTGGTGCTCGATCATCACGCCCTTGGGGCGGCCGGTGCTGCCGGAGGTGTAGATGACGTACGCCAGCGAATCCGGGGCCGGGGCGGTGGGGCCGTGCCCCTGGTGCGGGATCGGGTGCGCCCCGGGGTGGCCGGGGTGATCGGGGTGATCGGGGTCCTCCGCGGCGTCCGGCAGGTCGGCCGAGGTGACGATCCGGGTGCCCGGCGGGACCAGCTCGGCCAGCCGGGCCCGCAGGTGCTCCTGCGTGACGATCACCCGGGTGCCGCTGGACTCGATCATCCAGCGGATCCGCTCCTGCGGGTACTCCGGGGACAGCGGCAGGTAGGCGGCGCCCGCGTGCAGGATGCCCCAGGCCCCGGTCATCAGCTCCAGGGACGGCTCGGTGTACAGGCCGACGCAGTCGTCGGTGGCCACCCCCAGCCGGTACAGCTGCGCCGCGAGCGCGTCGGCGGCCGCGTCGAGCCCGCCGAAGGTGAGCCGGCCGCCCTCGCCGGTCACGGCGGTGGCGTCGGGCCGGGCGGCGGCCTGGGCGCGGAGGAGGTCGGGCAGGCAGAGGGAGCGGCGGGCGTCGAGGAGGACGGCGGACAGGACGGACTCTGCGGTCATGAGGGGGTTCCCTGAGGTCGGGCCGATACGGCCGCCCGGTGCGCCGACCGGGCGTGACTCCCAAGGTCGGCCGCCCGGTGTCCCGACCGCCTGGGGCGACGGCCGCTACCCGGCCCTCGTTTCCGCCCGGGCCGGGAGGCGTTCCGGTCCCGGGTGTCCCGGGCACGTCCCGGTCAGGAGGCCTGCGGCTCCGGGTCCCGCTCGACGCGCCGCCAGCCGCGGACGGCGACCGTGTCGGGGTGGTCCTCGCCGAGGAGCCCGGTGAAACCCCGCAGCGCGTCCTCGCGAAGTTCCGCGGACTCGCCGTACCGGCCCGGGTCGTGCAGGGTGACGGCCAGGTTGGACCGGCAGGCGAGCACGTCCGGGTGCGCGGTGCCGTAGAGCCCGATGAACCCGTGCAGGGCGGCCCGATCCAGCTCCTCCGCACGACCGGTCCGCCGCGCCCGCGCATGCGCTCCGGCGAGGGCGACCACGGCGGTGAGCGTGGACGGATGATCGGATCCAAGGACGCGGGCCAGGCCGTCGAGTGCCAACCGCCCCGGTTCGACGGACGCTGCGAGGTCCCCACAGCGGCTCAGGTACCGGGCGACGAGAGTCGGCTCCGCCGGCGCTGCCGTTCCTGCCCGACGGCCACCGGCGCACCGTCGGCCTGCTGCGCACCCACGCGGCCACGGCCGCCGTTCTGCTGGCCCACAGCCGCCGTCGTAGCCGCACTGGTCCGGGTGCTACGGCACGGTGATCGCCAGGGTCGCGTCGTTGCAGGCCGCCACCACGGTGGCCTTGCGGCCGATCGGGAGGGCGACCGGGACCGGCAGCAGGTGCGGGTCGCTGGTGGTGCCGGTGCCCGCCTCCCCGTAGATGTTGCGGCCCCAGGAGAAGGCCTTCCCGGTGACGGTCGCCGCCGCGCTGTGGTGCATGCCGCCGGCGACCGAGGCGACGGCCGTCAGGTCCTCGGCCCAGATCGGCCCCGGCCGGTGCCAGGTCATCTCCCGGCCGGGGCCCTGCTGCGTGCTGTAGCCGTTGCCGAGCTGGCCCGCGAAGTTGTTCCCCCAGGTGTAGAGGGCTCCGGCCGTCGTCACCGCCAGGCTGTGCCGGTAGCCGGCCGCCACCTGGCGGATGTCGTTGGCGAGATCCCACACCGGTACCGGCGAGGTGCGGGTCTCGGTGGTGTTGTCGCCCAGCTGACCGGCCACGTTCAGACCCCAGGCGTAGGCCCGGCCCCCGGAGATCGCCAGGGTGTGCTCCGAACCGGCGGCGAGCGAGGACGCCGTGAACGGGGTGACGCCGTCGGAGTGCACCACCGGCCCCGGGACCTTGTTGTCGCCGGTCCGGCCCAGGACGCCGGTCCTGAGGCTTCCCCAGGTGTACACGACGCCGTCCGCGCCGATCGCCGCGCTGTGCGAGTTGCCGGCGGTCACGTCCACGGCGGCCACGCCGCCCGGCAGGGCGATCCGCTTCGGTGAGCGGCCGGCGGCGAGGGTGCCGTCGCCCAGCTGGCCCGCGCCGTTGGCGCCGAACACGTAGACGCCGCCGTCGGAGCCGGCGACCAGGCTGTGCCGCTCGCCCGCCGAGACCGCCCGGGCGGTGACCCCGGCGGGCAGCGGGACCGTCCCGGGCGCGAGGCGGCCGGTGAGCGTCCCGGTGCCCAGCTGGCCGGCGTCGTTGTAGCCCCAGGAGTACGGGGTGCCGTGGGAGTCGATGGCGAGGGTGTGCAGGAAGCCCACGGAGAGGGCGGTGAGCGTCACTCCGGCGGGCAGGGCGGTGGCGGTGGGCGTGGCGCGGTTGACGGAGGTGCCGTCGCCGAGCTGGCCGTAGCCGTTGAACCCCCAGCCGAGGGCGGTGCCCGCGGTGCCCGGCCGGGTGGCGCCGGCCGTCCCGGGCAGGGCGGCGAGCAGGGCGAGGGCGGGCGGCAGGGCGAGCAGGGCGCGGCGGGAGACGAGGGCGCGGTCGTGGGACACGGGGACTCCTTGGCGGGCGGAGAGGGGCCAGCGCTCCGGGGCGGCCGGATCAGCGAACCGCGTCCGGCCAACTCCCGCAAGCCGCAGATGGTTTGAGTGCCCGTTCGGGGATCGCTTCCCGCCGGTTCCGCCGTTGTCCGCACTGCTGCGGCCCGGACCAGGACCGGATCGGGGCGGGATTAGGGCGGGGTCAGGGCCGGGGCGGGGCGGTGGCGGCCGCCGTCAGGTGGGTGAGGAAGGCGGTCACGGCGGGCGGGGCCGAGCGGCCGCGCAGGGTGGCGGTGCGCACGACGCGCACGGGCGTGTCCTCCGGGTGCAGGGGGACGAGGGCGACGTCCGGGCGGGTCGCGCGGGCGGCCATGGCGGGGATCAAAGTGGCTCCGAAACCGGCGGCGACCAGGCCGAGTTTGGCCGTCCAGGCGGCGACCTCGTAGGCGATCCGGGGCCGGAAGCCGCTGCGCACACAGGCCGCGAGCAGGGTGGACTCGGGGTGGCGGCTGGCCGCGATCCAGGGCTCGTCGGCGAGTTCGGCGAGCCGCAGCCGGTCGCGGGCGGCCAGCGGGTGGTCCGGCGGGAGGGCCACCAGCACCGGGTCCTCGACCAGCGGCCGCAGCTCGAACTGCTCGGTGTCGTAGGGGTGTCCGGGGTAGGCGGCGACCACCGCGAGGTCGATCGCGCCGTCGCGCAGCCGCTCCAGCAGGTCCGCCGAGAGTCCCTCGGTGAGCGCGATCCCGATGCCCGGGTGGGCGGTGCGGAACGCCGCCAGTGCGGCCGGCAGGAGCGCGGCGTTGGCGCTGTCGAAGGCGCCGACCCGCAGCCGGCCCAGGCCCAGCTCGGTGAGCGCCGCCAGCTCCTGGCGGCTGCCGTCCAGCCGGTCCAGCATCGCCTCGGCGTGCGGCAGCAGGGTGCGGCCGTGCTCGGTGAGCCGCACCCCGCGCGCCAGGCGGTCGAACAGCTGGGCGCCGAACTCGGCCTCCAGGGCGGCGATCTGGCGGGATATCGCGGACTGGGTGAAGCCGAGGTGCTCCCCGGCGGCGGTGAACGAGCCCAGGCGGGCGGTGGTGCGGAAGACGTCGAGCCAGGCCATGTCCATCCCGCATGGATAGCATGCGAGACATTCGCTTGTCGCCTGGCTCCGGGATTCCTAGCGTGGAGGCCATGGAGAAGATCGCATTTCTCGGCCTCGGCCGGATGGGGCTCCCGATGGCCCGCCGACTCGCGTCCGCCGGCCACGCGCTGACGGTGTGGAACCGGACGCCGGGCCGGGCGGAAGAACTGCCGGGGGCCGCCGATCCGGCGGCGGCGGTGCGCGGCGCGGGCGTGGTGATCACGATGCTGTCCGACCCGGCGGCGCTGGCGGCCGTCGCGCGCCGGTTCGCCGGCGAGCTGGTGCCCGGCACGGTGTGGGTCGAGATGTCCTCGGTGGGGCCCGGCGCCGTCGCCGAGGTCCGGCGGCGACTTCCGGACGGGGTCGGGCTGGTGGACGCCCCGGTGCTGGGCAGCGTCGGCCCGGCGGCGTCCGGCGGGCTGACGGTGCTGGCGGGTGGCGAGCCGGTGGACGTCGGGCGGGTGCGACCGGTGCTGGAGCGGCTCGGCACGGTGGTCGACTGCGGCGGGCCCGGCTCGGGCGCGGCGCTCAAGCTGGTGGTGATCGGCGCGGTGATCGGGGGCGTGGCGGTGGTGGCCGAGGCGCTGGCGCTGGCGCGATCGCTGGGCCTGCCGGAGGAGTTGGCGTTCGGCGCGCTGGCCGGCGGTCCGCTGGGCGGGGTGGTCGGGCGGGCGCGGGCGACCGACGCGGACTTCCCGGTGCGGCTGGCGGCCAAGGACCTCGCGCTGGCGGGCGGCGGGCCGGTGCTCACGGCGGTGCGCGAGCGGTTGCTGGCCCACCCGGAACTCGCCGAGCAGGACCTCGCCCGCTGGGTGGACGCCGTGCGGGCCGGCTGAGCGGGCCGGTCACCGCCGGCCCGGCCGCCGGGGAGGTCACGGGGGTGCCGCCCCGGCGGTCCGGTCGGGCTCGGGCGGCTCAGGCCGCCCGGCGGGTCACCGTGAAGCCGGTCCCGGCCCGCCGCACCTCGGCGGCGCCCGACCCGGCGAAGTGCGCCGGGATCACCGACTCCCGTTCCTTCCGTGCGTCCGCCCTGGTCGGCCGCGCGCCGATGGCGGCCGGCCGGGCCGACGGATGATCAAAGACTTGAACACGTGATCGTGTTCGCCCTGATCCCGTCAAGAGGGTTGCCGGCGCCCGCTCGTGGGGATGCGACTCGAAGGATTCGCCGGATTTCCGGGGTGGGCGGGCGCCCATGGGGAGTTCACGAAGGTAACGAACGAGCCGGGATTGTCCCGAGCTTGGATTTACTTCTTGACGGTGCATGACATGTCCGGGTTAACTCCTGCCACCTCGCCGCTTTGGTGCGGCCCTGTCAAGGAGGGTTCCCATGAACGCAACGACGCGTCGCGTCCTCGTCGGCACCGCCGCACTCTCCCTCGCCCTGTCCCTGGCCGCCTGCGGCAAGGCGGGCGGCGACAAGCAGGACACCGCGGGCTCCGGGGACACCAAGGCCATCGGCCTGCTGCTGCCGGAGAACGCCTCCTCCAGCCGCTACGAGTCCTTCGACCGCCCGTTCATCGAGGCCAGGGTCGCCTCGCTCTGCCCGGACTGCAAGGTCCGCTACAGCAACGCCGAGGGCAGCGCGGCCAAGCAGAAGCAGCAGTTCGACACCCTGATCGCGGAGGGCGTCAAGGTGATCGTGCTCGACGCCTTCGACGCCAAATCCACCCAGGCGTGGGTCAAGGAGGCGGCGGGCAAGGGCGTCAAGGTCATCGCCTACGACCGCCTGGCGACCGGCCCGGTCTCCGCCTACGTCTCGTTCGACAACGAGAAGGTCGGCGAACTCCAGGGCCAGGCCCTGCTGGACGCGCTCGGCGCCGAGGCCGCCGAGGCGAACATCGTGATGATCAACGGCGACGAGGCCGACCCGAACGCCGCGCTCTTCAAGTCCGGCGCCCACAAGGTCCTCGACGGCCGGATCAAGAAGGTGGTCTACGAGCAGTCCGGCGAGTGGAAGCCCACCGTCGCCGGCCAGAAGGCCGGTGCGGCCATCACCCAGCTCGGCAAGGACGGCTTCCAGGCCGTCTACTCCGCCAACGACGGCATGGCCGGTGCGATCATCACCCAGCTCAAGGCCGCGGGGATCAGCGTCCCGGTCGGCGGCCAGGACGCCGGCCTCGACGCGATCCAGCGCATCGTCGCCGGCGACCAGGCCTACACCATCTACAAGGCGTACAAGCCGCTCGCCGAGAGCGCCGCCGAACTGGCCGTCAACCTGCTGCGGGGCCAGGACGTCAAGGGCGTCGCCACCGGCAGCGTGGACAGCGCCACCGACCAGGGCATCCCGGCCAAGCTGCTGGAGCCGAAGGTCGTCACCAAGGCCGACATCAACGGCACCGTCGTCGCCGACGGCCTCTACAAGGTCGCCGAGATCTGCACCGCCGACTACGCCGCGGCCTGCGCCGCCGCCGGCCTCAAGTGACGGTCGGCCGCACAGTGACCGGCGCGCTCAAGTGACCGGCGCGCTCAAGTGACCGCCGCGCTCAAGTGACCGACGGCCGGGGCCGGTCGGCCCGACGGCCGTTCACCCGCCCCGCGCCGCCCCGTCCCTCCCGGCCCCGCCCCGGCCGGGTTCGCCCGCGAGCGCCCCCTCCCTCCCCGCCCCGCACACCCCCGCAGGAGATGGTTCACGTGACAGGCGCACCCGTACTCGCGCTGCGCGCGGTCTCCAAGCGCTTCGGCGCCGTCCAGGCCCTCACCGCCGTCGACCTCGACGTCCACGCCGGCGAGGTCCTCGCCCTGGTCGGCGACAACGGCGCCGGCAAGTCCACCCTGGTCAAGACGATCGCCGGCGTCCACCCCGTCGACGAGGGCGCGATCACCTGGGAGGGCCGCCCGGTGCGGATCGGCCGCCCCCAGGACGCCCAGGCGCTCGGCATCGCCACCGTCTACCAGGACCTCGCGCTCTGCGACAACCTCGACGTCGTCGCCAACCTCTTCCTCGGCCGGGAGCTGCGCCGCCGCGCAACCCTGGACGAGGTCGCCATGGAGCGGCGCGCCAAGGAACTCCTGGACACCCTGTCGATCCGCATCCCCAGTGTGCGGATCCCGGTCGCCGCGCTGTCCGGGGGACAGCGCCAGGTCGTCGCCATCGCCCGCGCTCTGGTCGGCGACCCGCGGATCGTCGTCCTCGACGAGCCGACCGCCGCACTCGGCGTCGAGCAGACCGCACAGGTCCTGGACCTCGTCGAGCGGCTGCGCGAGCGAGGCCTCGGTGTCATCCTCATCAGCCACAACCTGGCGGACGTCCGCGCCGTCGCCGACACCGTCGCCGTCCTGCGGCTCGGCCGCAACAACGGGGTGTTCCCGGTCGCCGGCACCTCGTCCGAGGAGATCATCTCCGCCATCACCGGCGCCACCGACAACGCCGTCACCCGGCGTCAGGCACGCATCGCGGAGGAAGCCCAGTGAGCACCGGTCAGACCACTCCCGCCGCGGACGCCGCGGCCCCGGCCGCCGACCCGCGGCTGCTGGTCCGCCGCGGCGGCGCGGCCGGTTACGCCGAGGACCTCCGGCGCCGGATCCGCAGCGGCGACCTCGGCTCGCTGCCCGTCGTCCTCGGCCTGATCCTGATCGCCGTCATCTTCCAGAGCGTCACCGGCCACTTCCTCCAGGCCGACAATCTGACCAACATCACCAAGTGGATCGCCGGCTACGGCCTCATCTCGGTCGGCGTCGTCTTCGTCCTGCTGCTCGGCGAGATCGACCTCTCGCTCGGCTCGGTGGCCGGCGCCTGCGCCGCCATCACCTCCGTGCTCGCCGTGCGGCAGGGCGTCGACGAGTGGCTCGCCCTCCTGCTGGGCCTGCTCGCCGCCGCCGCGATGGGCGCCCTGCACGGCTTCTTCTTCGCCCGGATCGGCGTGCCCGCGTTCGTCGTGACCCTGGCCGGCATGCTCGCCTGGAGCGGGCTGCAGGACTACGTGCTCGGCAGGCTCGGCACCGTCAACAACCTGAACGAGGGCGTCGTCGCCCACCTGGACAACCACTTCCTGGGCGACGGCGACATCGCCTTCGCCTGGCTGCTCGCCGTCCTCTCCGTCGGCGGCTTCCTCGCCGCCCAGCTGATCACCGCCCGCCGGCGCACCGCCGCCGGGCTGCCGGCCCGCCCGCCCGGCGAGATCGCGCTGCGCACCGGGGCGCTGGCCGTGGTCGCTCTTGCCGGCGCCTGGACGCTCAACCAGGACAGCGGGCTGCCGCTGCCGCTGGTGGTGCTGCTCGGCGTCGTCGTGGTCACCGACTTCGTGCTCCGCCGCACCTCCTGGGGCCGACAGGTCTTCGCGGTCGGCGGCGGCGTCGAGGCCGCCCGCCGGGCCGGCATCAACGTGGCCCGGGTACGGATCTCGGTGTTCGTCGTCTCCGCCGCGCTGGCGGGCCTCGGCGGCCTGTTCATCGCCTCGCAGCAGGGGTCGGCGGACAAGCTGCTCGGTGGCGGCAACGTGCTGATGAGCGCGATCGCCGCCGCCGTCATCGGCGGGACCAGCCTGTTCGGCGGCCGGGGCAGCACCTGGTCGGCGCTGCTCGGCATGCTGGTGATCCAGTCGATCACCACCGGGCTGGACATGGTGCACGCCGCCCAGGCCATCCAATACATGATCACCGGTGCGGTGCTGCTGGCCGCCGTGGTGCTGGACTCGGTCTCCCGGCGCACCCAGAAGTCGGCCGGCCGGGGTTGACCCTGGCCTCGCGCCGCCCCCGAACCGCCCGGTCCCCACCCCCACGGGGACCGGGCTCCCGCCCGTCCGGGGCCGCCGTGCCCGGTCGGCCGCCGCGTGGGCCGACCGCCCGCCGGAAGCATGACCTCCGAGGTAGTCGACGCCCCCGAACCGGTCCGGCAGGGTGATCACCACGGGCCGGGGACACCCTCCGACCTGGTGCTGAAGCCTTGGAAGGGGATCGACATGACGAAGCTCCGGCAGTTCGCCCGCCGACCGGAACGCGGTGTCCGCACCACGCTGTTCGCCGCGGCGACGGCCGCCGCGGTGGCCTTCGGCGCGGTCACCACCGCGACCGGTGCCACGACGGAGGCCGGTGCCGGTGCCGACGGCGGGCGCGGCGACGGCGCGGGCGTGATCGCCGAGTGCGCCGACGTCCAGGACCGGCTGGAGCGGCTGGAGGGCCGGCTCACCCCCAACGCCTGCGCCTTCCTCGGGCGCCAGCTCGCCTTCGGCGAGACCCCGACCGGCACCCCGCCGGTGCCCGGCGACCTCACCCACCCCCGGGTCCGCGCCTACCAGGCCATCTTCGACGACGAGGCCACCCTCTGGGAGGCCGGCGGCGCCCCGCAGCGCGGGCTGACCACCATCGGCACCTCGATCACCCGCACCCTCGGCCTCGTCCCGGACTTCCGCTACCGCGGCACCGAAGTGGTCGCCGACGGCGCGGTGGTGATGTTCGGCCAGTGGAACGAGGCCACCGTCAAGGGCCACCCGATCGCCTTCCCGCAGATCGCCCGGAACGTGCTCTCCGACGACGGCAGGACCATGCAGGCCCGCCGCTACTACGACCGCCACGAGCTGTTCGAGCCGGTGGCCCCCGAGCTGCGGCCGCTCTTCGCCGGCATCGCCGACCCGGCCACGGCCGCCGTGCCCGCGGGCCGGCCCGCCCCGGAGCCGTTCCGGGCCGGGGAGATCACCGCCCGGCTGGCCGCCTGGAACGGCGAGGACGCCGCCGCGCTGGTCGGCCGGACGGGCGGCGCCCGTCTGAGCGGACCCGGCCTGGCCGAGCCGCTGGCCACCGCGGAGGGCAAGGCAGGCTACCTGCGGCGCCTGTTCGCACAGGCCGACGTCCGCTTCGAGGTCGGCCAGGTGGCGTTCGGCCGGACCATGACCTACGTGGAGTGGCACGGCACGGCCGTCCCCGAGTGGAGCAAGGACCCGGTGACCGGGAAGGGCACGGAGGTGTCCTTCGGCATCGTCGAGCGTTTCGGTCCCCGGGGCGAGTGGGAGCTGTTCTTCGACACCCTGCCGCTGATCGCCGACGCGGACCGGATCGGCGGTCTCTACCAGCGCCTCGCCCAGCCCTGACCGGCCCGCCGACCCGTCATTCCGCCCGCCCGTCATTCAGATGGTCCGTCATCCCGTCGCGCCCCGCCGTCGTCACCGGACCGGGCCCGCCGCGGCCCGCGCCGACCGCACCTGCGCGACGTGCGGGTCGGTGCGGTCGTCGTAGCGCCAGAGCGCCGGCAGCGCGGCGGCCAGCACCCCGCCGCTCACCAGGCAGGCCAGCCCGCCGGTGCGCAGCGCGGCCCGCAGCCCGTAGCGGGCGGCCAGGCCACCGGCCCGCCGGTCGCCGAGCGCGGGCCCGGCGGCGCCGATCAGCAGCTCCAGGCCGGCCGCGCGGGCAGGGCGGCGCGCCCTTCCCGGACGAGGCGCTGCGCGACCTCCCGCTGCTGCGCGAGGCGGCCGACGTGCTGCGGATGACCGACCACGACGCGGACTTCGAGTACGGCCTGCGGGTGCTGATCGAGGGCTTCCGGGCCGAGATCGCCCGCGAGGCCGGGAACACGGGGCAGGCCGCATCCCGGGCCGATCCACTACCGTGACGGGACGGCCGGCCGCCCGAAACGGTCCCTAGCGCCGCCCCGCGAGCTCCAGCGCCTCGCGCAGCCGGCCGCCCGATGCGGTGAGCAGCCGGGCGGCGGCCGGGGCGTCCACCCCGGCGAGGACGACCAGCACGGCGTCCTTCACCGCGCCGCCGGTGGCCGCCAGCGCCCGGAGCGCCGTCTCCTCCTCCGCGCCGGTGATCTCGGTGACGATCCGCAGTGCCCGGTCGCGCAGCTTGGCGTTGCCCGCGCGCACGTCGACCATCAGGTTCCCGTACGTCTTGCCGAGCCGGACCATGACCGCCGTGGAGAGCAGGTTCAGCACCAGCTTCTGCGCCGTCCCCGCCTTGAGCCGGGTCGAGCCGGCCACCACCTCCGGCCCGGTCACCACCTCGATGCCCAGCTCGGCGGCCGCGACCAGCGGTGACCCCGTGGTCCCCGCCAGCCCCACGCCCAGCGCCCCGGCGGCGCGGGCGCGGCGCACGGCCGCCACCGTGTACGGGGTGCGGCCGGACGCGGAGACGCCCACCACGGTGTCCTCACCGCCCAGCCCCAGCGCCGCCAGATCGGCTTCCGCCAGCTCCGGGCGGTCCTCCGCGCCCTCCACGGCGCGCACCAGCGCCTGCGGGCCGCCCGCGATCACCCCCATCACCTGGCCCGGGGCGGTGCCGAAGGTCGGCGGGCACTCGCTCGCGTCCAGCACCCCGAGCCGCCCCGCCGTCCCGGCGCCCGCGTAGACCAGCCGTCCGCCCCGGGCCATCCGCTCCGCCACCGCGTCCACCACGACGGCGATCCGCGGCAACTGCTCCGCCACCGCCCCGGCGACCGTGCGGTCCTCGGTGTTCAGCAGCCGCAGCAGCTCCAGTGTCCCCAGCCGGTCGAGCCCGGCCCACTCCGGCCGTACCGCCTCGGTGGCCGGCCGGTCGGCGTTCTCCGTCCCGCCCGTCATACCGCACCTCTCCCCGCGCATGACCGCCGCCAACCCGGGCAGGTGCCGGACGGGCGAGGAAAGGAGGCCCGCCATGGGCCACGAGGAGACGGTCGGCGCCCTGCTGAAGCGCTTCGGCCGCACCTACGCCGACGAGGCGGGCATCCGGCTCCGTGACACGCCGGCCCCGCTCTACCGGCTGCTCGTCCTCACCACGCTCAGCTCGGTGCGGATCAGCGCCGACCTCGCCGTCGCGGCCGCGCGGGAGCTCTCCGCGGCCGGGCTGCGCACCCCGAAGGCCATGGTCGCCGCCCGCTGGCAGGACAGGGTCGACGCCCTCGGCCGCGCCCACTACGTCCGCTACGACGAGAGCACCGCGACCGCCCTCGGGCGAGGCGCCGACCTGCTCCTCGACCGCTGGCACGGCGACCTCCGCCGGCTCCGCGACGAGGCCGGCGGCGACCCGGCCCGCATCGCCGAGCTGCTGCGCGAGTTCCCCCGGATCGGCCCGGTGGGCGCGGGCATCTTCTGCCGCGAGGCGCAGGGCGTCTGGCCCGTGCTGCGCCCCTCCTTCGACGACCGCGCCCTGCGCGCCGCCGCCGACCTCGGCCTGCCCCGCACCCCCGCCGCCCTCGCCGCCCTGACCCCGCCCGACGATCTCGCCCGCCTCGCCGCAGCCCTCACCCGCCTGAGCCTGAGCCACGCCCGCCCCCGCGACCTCCTGCCGGCCTGAGGCGGAGACGCCGCGGCCCGCTACTCCAGCCACGCCCCGTCGCGCATGACGACCCTCCCGCGCAGCTCCGGCACGCCGCGCCAGGCGCGCACGGTCCTCGGGACGACGCGCATGTACAGGAAGGACCCTTCCTCCCCGCGCGGGTCCCACCCGAACTTGCCGGTGAACGCCTCCGCCGCCGCGTCGGGCACCTCCTGGTCGAGGAAGCACTCCGCCTCGCCCTGCACGAGCACCACGTCGACGGTGTCCGGCAGAGCCAGGCGCACCCGCGGCTCCCGGCGCACGTTCCGCGCCGTCACGGACGTGGCGTCGGTGCACATCCACACCGCCTGCCCGTCCCACAGGAACCAGAGCGGCACCTGGTGCGGCCCGCGATCGGGGTGTGCCGTCGACAGCCAGATGTCCCGCTCGGCGACGAGCCGCTCCAGAACGCCGCGCACGCGCTCCGCCGTCGGCCGAGGACCGATTCCTGTGGTCTCCATGAGGAGCGACCCTAGCCAGGCAGGCCGGAAGCGCGCCTGCGGCGCAGGACCTACTCCCGGCGACCGATCCCCCCTAGGCTCCCGGCCGGGGGCTGGGCTACCGCCGAGGAGGCGCTCATGGGGATCGAGCTGGAACTGCATTCCGTCCGACCGGCGCCTAGCGACTGGGCCGGGTCCAGGGCCTCGCTCCTGCGGGGCTCGTACGAGCACGGCGAGGCGCTGGCGCAGGTGCCGGCCGGACTCGACGTGAACGGTTCCGGCAGTCTCCAGAGGGTGGATCCCTACGGTGACACGCAGTTCGGCGAGCAGGAGGCGCGGGCCGCGCTCGGCGAGATCGAGGGGCTGCTGCGGCTGTGCGCCGACGCCGCGGAGACCGCCGCCGTGACCGACCTCGCGGCGCTGCCGACGGCCTGTGCGGCGACACCCGGGAGCTGTCTGTGGTTCATCGGGGACTGAGGAACCCGGTCGTCGCGGGGCCCGCGTCGGCGGCGGGTAGGGGGATGCCCCGGTGTGGGGTCAGGCCATCCAGAAGAAGACCGCCGTCATCCGCCGCTCCTCCAGGGCGAGGCCGTGGTAGGAGGTGGCGCTGTGGATGAGGTTGGCGTGGTAGACGAGCAGGCGGTTGTAGCGGTTGGGGACGCGGACGTCCTCGGTGAAGGCGTCGGCGGGGACGCGGCGGGTGCCGAGGGCCTCGACCAGGTTGCCGTGCGGGGCGGTGACCAGGTTGCCGCCGAGGCGGCCGCCGGGGAACCGCTGGCGGTAGAAGCCGGTGCCGGCGTCCTTGGGGGCGCCGGGGCTCAGGTAGAGGACGGCCGCGTAGCGGCACAGGGCGCGGGAGTCGGTGTGCGGGCGCGGCTGCGACTCGCCGGCGCCGACGAGCTGGACGCAGTTGTGGTTCAGGGTGCCGCCGCCCGGGGCGTACTGCGTCCAGAGCCGCGGTGCCCCCGTGGCCTTGCGGACCAGGGCCTCGATGCGGGCCAGTTCCGCGGGTTCGAGGCCGGGCATGGTCCGCAGGCCGGGCCAGGTCTCCGGGCGGTAGGGGTAGCCCTCGGTCCAGTCGTTCCGGTCGAGGCAGCGGCGCCGGACGGCGTCCGGGTCGGGCAGGACGTCGTCGAACACCCAGTAGTCACGGCCGGGGGTGGGCTTGCGGTAGGGCAGGACGGGCAGGGGAGCGGTCCGTCCGGCGGGCAGTGGAGGCATGCGCCGACCATAGGTTTTTCCGCCCCCAAACTTCTGCCGTGAGCAGGTCAACCTTTCGTCAAGGCAGGCAGGGGTGGGGACGTCGGCAGGGAGGGAGGTCAGCACTGCCCGTCGGCGAGGACGTAGTACCCGGGGCCGGTCTGCCGCAGGGTGTGCACGGTGAAGGTGTTCCACAGGCCCATCGCCTGACCGGACCCGAGGGCCGAGACCAGACCGCCGCTCTGCGTCGCCCGGCCCGCCGCCACCTGGTGGTAGTTGTCGGTCGTGAAGCACGGCGAGGTGTCGCCGGGCGTGGTGGCGGTGACGGTGGCCGAGCGGGCGCCGGCGGTGCCGTCGGCGGCGACCGCCGCCACCGCGTAGCCGTGGGAGGTTCCGGCGCCGAGCCCGCCGTCGGTGTACGCGGTGCCCGTCGGGCTCGCGACGAGGGCGCCGTCCCGGAACACCCGGTACGAGGCTGCGCCGCTGACGGGCTGCCAGCCGAGCGTGACGGCGTCGGCGCCGTTGGGGGTGGCGGTCAGGCCGGTCGGGGCGGGCAGTCCGGGGACGGTCGGCCCGCCGGCGTCCAGGCCCCAGAACAGCGCGGTGTGGTAGCCGGAGCAGATCGTGTCGAGGAAGTAGGGGCCGGTCGCGCCGCACCGGTCGGTGCCCGACCCGGGGGCGACCGCCAGGCCGTGCCCCATGCCCGCGATCGAGTACACGGCGACGGCGGTCCGCCCGGCGGCGTCGGCGTAGCGGGTCTCGGTGGTGCCGCCGGGCAGGCTCCGGGTGGCGGCCGGGGTGCGGCCGATGCCCCACACCTCCGTCCACTGGTCGCGCAGTTCGGTGGCGTTCACCGGCCGGACGGTGGTGTCCGCCGTGCCGTGCCAGACCGCCACCCGGGGCCAGGGGCCGGTGTACCCGGGGTGGGCACGGCGGACCTTCTCCGCCCACTGGGCGGGGGTGAGGCCCTGGTCGCTGTTCTGGCAGGACGAGGCCGCGGCCTGGGTGGTCGCGCAGTGCGCGGGCAGGCCGGAGTCGACGGACCCGCCCGCGAAGACGTCCGGGTAGTCGGCCAGCAGGTCCGCCGCCAGGCCGCCCCCGGCGGAGAGGCCGGTGACGAACACCCGCTGCCGGTCCGAGCCGAACAGCGAGCCGGCCCTGGTGACCATCTGCACCACGGAGGCCGCCTCGCCGACGCCCCGGGAGGCCTGGGCGGCGTCGAACCAGCGGAAGCAGGAGAGCGGGTTGTTGGCCGGACCGGTCTGCGGGAACACCACGGCGAAGCCGTAACGGTCGGCGAGTTCGGGCCAGCCGGAGTGCCGGTGGTAGTCGTCGGCGCTCTGGAGGCAGCCGTGCAGGGCGACCACCAGCGGGGCGCCGGAGGCGAGACCGGCCGGGGCGTAGGTGTACATCGCCAGGTTGCCCGGGTTGCTGCCGAAGCCGGTGACCTGCTGGAAGGTGCCGGACGCGGAGGACGGCGCGGGGGCGGACGCCGCACGGGCGGGGGCCGCCGGAAGCAGCAGCGCGGCGGCGGCGAGCAGGGCGCTCGCGAGCCGGCGCACCGACCGGGCGGCACAGCGGGTCACAGGGGCGGCAGGGGCGGCAGGGGCGGCGGGGACGCCGGGGACGCCGGGGACGCCGGGGGCGGCAGGGCGCGCGGTGGGGGACACGGCCATCGGGGACTCCAGGTGGGGGAGGAGCGCGGGACGTCGTCGGGGCAGCGTCGCGCAGCCGACGGTCCGTCGCCATGTGGCGGGCGTCCGTTCCCGGCTGCCCGGCCATGGCCGACGCCGCCATGGCGCGCCGCGGTCGCCGGACGCCGGGTGCGCCCGCGCCGCGACGGCTGGCGCATACGCGCAGGCCCCGGTGGTCACGGCCGCGCGTCCGCGCGGGTGACCACCGGGGCCGTGGGCCGTACCGGCCTCCCGGTCAGCCGCCGGCCACCGCGGCGAACAGTCCGCAGGCGGCGAGGAAGCCGCAGATCCCGAGGTTGACCAGCTTGTGGGCGAGGAAGACGGCCGCGAATTCGCGGATCGTCGCGCTCGGCCAGTAGTAGCGGGCGGTGGGCGAGCCGAAGACCTGGCCGGTGACGCCGGTCTTCCGGGCCATCAGGGCGGCCCGGAAGGCGTGGAAGTTGTTGGTGACGATGACGCAGTGGTAGTCGGGCTTGGCCTGCTCCATGATCACCTTGCTGAACTGCAGGTTCTCCTCGGTGGTCCGCGAGCGGTCCTCGCGCACCAGGTGCTCGGCCGGGAAGCCGCGTTCGACCAGGTAGTCCGCCATCGCGTGGGACTCCGGGAGCTTCTCGTCCGGGCCCTGGCCGCCCGAGGTGATCAGCACCGGCGGGTTGCCGCGCGCGGCCTGCTTCTCGTAGACCTCGCGGCCGCGTTCCAGGCGGCTGGCGAGCAGCGGCGGCACCCGCTCGCCGCCGATCAGCCCGGAGCCCAGCACCACCACGAAGTCGACGTCGCCGCGCGGCCGGTGGCGCTGGTAGAGGAAGGCGTAGCCGACGAAGCAGACGAAGAGGAAGGAGACGTAGCCGACCACCAGCATCGCCGTCGCGGCGAGGATGCCGATGCGCTCGGAGCCGGTCACCACCGCCGCGGCGAACAGGGCGATCACCGCGAGGATGCCGAGACCGGCGAGCAGGGACAGCAGGTTCGCCAGCCGCATCCCCTCCTTGCGGATCATCGTCAGCCCGTTGGAGAGCAGGAACCAGACCAGGGCGACGGTGCCGACGGTCGGGAGCAGCGCGATCAGCGCCACCGCCAGCTCGGCCACCAGGGTCGGCGCCCGGCGCAGCTCGGCGAGCAGGGCGAGGGAGAGGAGCGAGACCGCGATGCCGAGCAGGACGGCATTGCTGAACCGGCGTCGGTCGCGAAGGACTCCGATCCCGCAGAGGAGGAGGAAGAAAGCCGCTGGGGCATAGGCGATCATGACCGTATCGTAGGGTTTCGCCCGACGGCCCCGGCGGGAGCCTCCCGGTCGGCGGGACGCCCCCCGGTGACCTCCGCGCTTGCCGTCGAGCCGGCCTCCGCCACCCGCCCGATCCGGCGGACGCCCGGCGCGGCCGCCGTGCCGGCGCAGGCGAGTGCGACCAGCACGGCGGTGACCAGCAGCGGCCCGGTGCTGCCCCAGGCGTCGGCGGCCAGCGGTGCCAGCGTGTACCCGAGCGGGGCGGCGGCCAGCGACAGCAGCCAGTCGTAGGACGTCACCCGGGCCAGCACCTGCGCCGGGAACTCCTGCTGCACCACCGTCTGCCACACCGGGTTGAGGAAGCCGAGCCCCGTCATCGCCAGCGCGTACGCGGCCACCGTGACCGGTGCCGGCGCCGCCACGGCGAGGGCGGCCAGCGGCAGGGCGTACAGCGCCAGGCCCAGGTTGGCCACCAGCACCGGCCGCCGCGGCCGGTAGCGTCCGGCGAGCAGCGAGCCGGCCAGCACGCCGCACGCGGCGGCCTGGGTCATGGCGATCCACACGCCGTCCCCGCCGAGCTGCCGGGTGGCGACCAGCGGGCCGAGGGTGAGCAGCACGGCGGCGGCGCCGTTCCAGACGCCGTGGCCGATCAGGCTCGTCCAGTACCAGTCGCGCGAGCGCACCTCGCTCCACCCGTGCAGCAGGTCGGTGCGCAGCGAGCGGCGCTCGCCGGGCGTGTGCTGGACCCGCAGCCGCGTCAGCAGTGCCGCGCTGACCAGGAAGGAGGCGCCGTCCAGCAGGAACGCCCAGCCGGGGCCGACCGTCCAGACCAGCAGCCCGGCGAGGGCCGGGCCGCCCAGCCGGGCGACGTTCGCGGCCGAGGCGAGCAGCGCGTTGGCCCGCATCCGCTGCGGCCCCGCCACGGTGGCGGCGACCAGCGGTGTCGCCGTCGGCATGGCGAACGCGGAGGCGATGCCGCCGACCGCCGAGGCGGCCGCTATCGGTGCCAGCCTGGGCTCGTCGGTGAGGAGTTCGAGGCCGACGGCCAGCTGGGCGGCGGCCCGGACGAGGTCGGTGACGAGCGCGACCAGCCGGGGGTCGACCCGGTCGCCGACGACGCCGCCCAGCGGGAGCAGCAGCAGCCGGGGGACCATCGCGCAGCCCAGGACGAGGGCGAGCGCGCCGGAGGAGCCGGTCGCCCGGGTGACGGCGATGGCGAGGGCGGCGGGGACGACGGCGTCGCCCAGGGTGGAGATCGAACGGCCGAGGAAGAGCAGGCGGAAGCCGCGCAGGCGCAGCGGGTGCTGGGTCGGTGTCACGGGCAGGACTGTATTTCGGTACCGAAATTTCGGCAACGAAATATCGGCGCCCGAATCCGCGGCTCACCGGGGCCCTAGACTCGGGGGCATGACACGCGCGACCCACCGGCCGGCCGCCGGCCGGCCCCGGGACTGGACCGACGGCCACGTCGAACGCTGGCAGCCGGTGCTGCCGCACCTCGACCCGGACGTCGAGGGCGCGGTCACCCGGATGAGCAAGCTCACCCGCCACCTCGGCCGGGTCCGCGAGCAGGGCGTGGCCGACTACGGCCTGCAGAAGCACGAGTTCGACACCCTGCACGGGCTGGCCGGCCGCGGCGGCCGGGCCACCCCCTCCGACCTGCGCGCCGACCTCAACCTGGCGCCGGCCTCGGTGACCGGCCGTCTGGAGGCGCTGGAACGGCGCGGGTTCGTCGTCCGCACCCCCTCCAGCGACGACCGCCGCCGGGTCGACGTCGAACTCACCGAGGCGGGCCGGCGGGCCTGGCGCCAGGCGCTGGACGTCGTCGGCCGCGAGGAGCAGCGCCTGCTCGGCGTCCTCACCCCGGTCGAGCGGCGCCAGCTCTCCGACCTGCTGCGCCGCGTCCTGCTGGCCGCCGAGCAGCCGGTGCCCGGGAGCGGGGCCGGTGGCGGCCACCCGGAGACCGGGTGGCACGCCTGAGGCTCAGCACCAGGGGTCGACCCTGAGCCGGATCCGGGCGTCGGGCCCGAGGATCGGGCGCGTGGTGGCCGGCAGCGGGATGGAGGACGCCCAGGAGCGCTCCGTCGGATCCTCGTCCCGCAGGGGCTCGCCCTCCGGGCTGAGGCCCCGGATCGCACCGGGCACCTCGGAGTTCCAGTTCGCCCAGGCGACCGGGGCCGACCCCGGCCCCGTCGGCCGCACGTCGATGATCAGGGTGTCCGTGAAGTCGGCGGTCTGCACGTGGTCGCGGAAGCGGAACAGCCCGTGCTGCTCGCGCAGCGAGAGCAGGTTGACGTCGAGGACGAACCGCAGCGGGTCGTCCTGCGCCGGGCGGGGGAGCCGCGTCGAGAGGAAGGTGGTCGCGAGCGGGACGGCGTCGTCCCCGGCCAGCGCGGCCCGGGTGCGCCGGCTCTCCGGGGTCGGGTCGGAGAGCTGGATCGGGCACCAGTGCTCGGCGACCCGTTCGTTCATCAGCACGGGCAGCCCGCGGACCGAGAGCCGGGCCTCCGCCTGCCAGACCACGCCGTCCTCCTCGGGCAGTGACACGCCGACGAGGTCGAGGCGGGCCCGCAGGTCGCCGAACAGGAAGCGGCGCAGGTTCTGGTACCCCTCCTCGGAGTTGACCAGCCCGTAGCGGCCGCTGTGGCTCCGGTAGGCGAAGGCCCGGTTCGCGCCGGTGACCTGGGCGTTCTCGATCTGCACCAGCCCGTCGCTGCGCGGGCCGACCGCTCCGGCCGAGATGCCGTGGGCGACGTCGTAGTCCTCGGCGTCGGTGCCGACCATGCAGAACACCCGGTCGAGGGGGAAGCCGCCGTCCGCCACCGGGGTGGCGCCGGCGCCGTCGTCGTCCGGCATGTCCACGGCCCGCCAGCCCTCCGGCGGCTCCGCGCCGGGGTTCGACGTCAGGTACTGGTACATCCGCCGGGGCCCGAAGATGTCGGCGCCGTTGAAGTTGAACAGGTCGCGCAGCGTCTCCGGGATCCCGAAGCCCACGGAGAAGGTGATGCCGCCGTGCGGCGTTCCGTACGTGAACAGCTTCGCCACGTAGTCGGAGGCGCGGACGCCGCGCTCCTCCGGGATGATCTTCTGGATCAGGCAGCGGCAGATCAGCCCGCCCATCGAGTGGGCGACCAGGTTGACCCTGGGCGCGCCGGTCCTCTCCCGGACCTGGTCGATCAGGGTCAGGAGGTCCCTGGCGGCCGTCTCCAGCTGGAACGGTTCGGCCGTGCCGCCGAAGGTGCCGGAGCAGACGTCGTAGAAGCGGTGGATCCAGATGCTCTCGGGGCGGGGCGCGTCCGGGAGCGGCTGACGCCCCTCCACGACGATGTCGTAGTCCTCGTCGAGGTGCAGGCGCAGTAAGGGGCTTTCGAACTGGTAGAAGACGGGGTTGTCCTCGCGGCCGACGCGGATGTGCGTCGAACCCTGGTTGAATCCGTAGAACGGATCCATCACGGCCTTCTCGATCCCGGGGCTGCCTCCGGCGTATCCCCGGACATAGACGATCGGGAGCCTGGCGGACGGCGTGCTCATGGCCGGCCTGCCCTCTCCGCGGCCGGTACCGGCCGGCACCGGCCGACCCGTTGACGTGGGAGCTTCTCCCCCCAGTGTCGGCGGCCGGCGCCGGCCTGTCACCCTCTGCTGCGGACCGTTGATGGCCCGTCACTGCGCGTGTGGGCCTATCGCTGCGCGAAGCGCTCCATCGCCGCCAGGACGGTCTCCCCGGTGGCGGGGGAGCCGGTGTGCCCGGCGCTCTGGATCACCGTCAGCTCGGCGTCCGGCCAGGCCTTGGCGAGCAGCCAGGCGGTGTCCAGCGGGCTGCCGAGGTCGAGCGCGCCGTGGATCAGCACACCGGGGATGCCGGCCAGCCGGTGCGCGTCGCGCAGCAGCCGGCCGGGCTCCAGGAAGGCCCGGCGGGAGAAGTAGTGCGCGGTGATCCGCACGAAGGCGGTCATCGCCTCGGCGGGCCGGGCGGTGTAGGCGTTCGGCGAGCCCTGCACCTCGTGGGCGATCACCGCGTCCTCCCAGGTCGCCCAGGCGAGGGTGGCGGCGTGGCGCACCTTCTCCTCCGGGTGGTTCAGCAGCCGGTCGTACGCGGCGAGCAGGTCGCCGTCGCGGTCCTCGGGCGGCAGCGCGTCGCGGAAGGCCTCCCAGGGGCCGGGCAGCAGCCGGCCGACCCCCCGGTAGAGCCAGTCGATCTCCTCCGGCCTGGTCGTCGTGACGGCGTTGAGCACGATCTCCGACACCCGCTCGGGGTGCTCCTGGGCGTAGGCGAGGATCAGCGTGGAGCCCCAGGAGCCGCCGAACATCAGCCACCGGTCTATGCCCAGGTGCTCGCGCAGCCGCTCCAGGTCGGCGACGAGGTGCGGGGTGGTGTTGTGCTCCAGGCTGGTCGCCGGGTCGGCGGCGTGCGGCTCGCTGCGGCCGCAGTTGCGCTGGGAGAAGAGCACGAGCCGGTAGCGCTCGGGGTCGAAGTACCTCCGGTTGCGGGGGCTGAGCCCGGAGCCCGGTCCGCCGTGCACCACGACGGCGGGCTTGCCGTCCGGGTTGCCGGACACCTCCCAGTGGATCCGCTGGCCGTCGCCGACGTCCAGCAGGCCTTCCGCGTAGGGCTCTCCGACGGGGTGGAACGCGGTCATGCGGGTGCCTCCTCGGTGCGCGGTTCATGCGGGCGCCCGTGAGACTAGCGGCCTGACGGACGGTGGTCGAACGATTTCGGCCGGTGCCCGGGCGGTCAGCGGCGTTCGGGCGGGAGCAGGGCCGCCAGCCCGTCGAGGATGCGTTCGAGGCCGAAGGCGAACCGGGTGTCGAGGTCCGGGCCGGTCAGGTCGTCGGCCATCGCGACCAGGTTGGGGAACTCGGCGGCGGGCAGCGCCCGGAACCGCTCGGCGGCGGCGTCGGCGAGCTCGCGCCGGCCGGTGCCGGTGGTCTCGGCCGCCGCCATCGGGGACTGCTCCTGGAGCACGAAGCCCTGGACGTAGGCGCCGAGCAGGTAGGAGACCATCGCCGCGTCGGCGGCGGAGAAGCCGGCCTCGCGCAGCCGGTCCAGCTGGTCCTCCATCAGGTGCAGCAGGTTCGGGCCGGGCGCGAGGCGGCCCGCCACCACCTTGGCCGCGTCCCGGCGGCCGAGCAGGTGGGCGCGGTAGCGCTCGCAGTAGCCGCGCAGCTGGACGCGCCAGTCGCCGGTCCGCGGCGGGGCCTCGACATCGGCCATCAGGGCGTCGTTGAGGAGGTCCAGCAGCTCCTCCTTGTCGCGCACGTGCCAGTACAGCGAGGCGGCCCTGACCCCGACCTCGGCGGCCACCTTGCGCATCGACAGGCCGGCCAGGCCGTCGCGCTCCAGCACCCGCAGCGCGGCCCGCGCGAGCGCCTCGCGGGTGAGCGCGGGCTGGACGGCGTCGTCCTCGTCGGCCGGCATGGGGGTCCTCGCTGTTCCTCGCGGTGCGTCGGGCGGGCTGCGGATCTCGCTTGCAATCTAACACCGTTAGGTGCACGCTGTCCTCCGTCGGAACGGCACCTAACACTGTTAGGGGCTCGGAGGATCGAACCGGGAGGACCACCGATGGGGGAGACCGAGGGGACCGCGGCGCCGGGCGCCCGGCGCCGGCGGCTCGCGCTCGCGACGCTCTGTGTCACCATGTTCATGTCCATGCTGGACAACGTCATCGTCGGCAACGCCCTGCCCCGTATCGGCCGGGACCTCGACGCGGGCATCACCGGCCTCCAGTGGGTGGCCGAGGGCTACAGCCTGGTCTTCGCCGCCCTGCTGCTCACCGGCGGCGCGCTCGGCGACCGATACGGCCGCACCGCCGTCTTCCGGCTCGGGCTCGCGCTGTTCACGGCCGGCTCGGCCGCCGCCGCGCTCGCCGGGACCGTCGGCACGCTGGTCGCCGCGCGGATGCTCCAGGGCGTCGGCGCCGCGCTGCTGACCCCCGGCAGCCTCGCCATCCTGCGGCACGTGTTCACCGACGAGCGCGAGCGGACCAGGGCGATCGGGACGTGGTCCGGCGTCTCCGCGCTGGGCCTGTCGGTCGGCCCGGTGGTCGGCGGGCCCATGGTCGAGGCCTTCGGCTGGGCGAGCGTGTTCTGGATCAACGTGCCGATCGGCCTCGCCGCGCTCGTCCTCTCCGGCCGGGTGCTGCCCGCGATCCCGGCCCGCCCCCGCCGCGTCGACCTCGGCGGCCTCGTGCTCTCCGCGGCCGGCCTCGGCGCGGCCGTGCACACCCTGGTCGAGGGCCCCGGGCGCGGCTGGACGGACACCCGGGTGCTCGTCACGGCGGTGCTCGCGGTCCTGCTGCTGGCCGCCTTCCTCCTGCTCGAACTGCGGATCGCCGAGCCGATGCTGGACCTCGGGCTGTTCCGCGACGGTGTGCTCGGCGGCGCGCTGCTCGGCGGCTTCATGGTGAGCTTCGGGATGTTCGGCGCGCTGTTCTTCCTGCCGCTGCTGATGCAGGGCGTGCTGGACTGGTCGCCGACCGCCGCCGGTCTCGCCGGCCTGCCGATGACGGCGATGATCGTCGTGGTCGGCCCCCTCTCGGCCCGGCTGGCCGGCCGTCACGGGCCCCGGCCGCCCCTGGTGCTGGGCATCACCCTGTGCGCGCTCGGCCTCGCGGGCCTGTCCCTGTACGGCGAGCACGCCCGCTACCCGGAGTACCTGTGGACGCTGTTCGTGCTCGGCCTGGGCATGGGGATGACCTTCACCCCGGTCTCGGTCGCCGTCCTCCAGCGGGTCGCCCCCGAGCGGATGGGCACCGCCTCGGCCACCGTCAACACCCTGCGCGAACTCGGCGGCGTCCTCGGCATCGCCGTCCTCGGCGCCGTCCTGACCCACCGCCTGACGAGCACCCTGAGCGCCTCCCTGACCCGCCTCGGCCTGCCGTCCGACGCCCTCGGCCGCGCCGCCGACCCGCTGGCCGGCGCCACCGGCACCGCGGCGGACCCGCTCCCCGACCCGCTGCGGCAGGCCGTCGAGCACGCCTTCACCGACGGCATCCACCTCGCCCTGCGCTGCGGCTCGGCGGCCCTGGCGGTGGCCGCCGTCCTGGTCGCCCTCCTCCTGCGCCGCCCGGGCCGGGGCACTCCGACGGCCCCGGCCCCGGACCCCGCGGGGCAGTCACTCCCCGCCGGGGCCGGGGCGTAGGCCGGTGGCTGTTGGTCCGGCGGCCCCTCAGCGGATGCCCTCCACCACCGCCTGCGCCGTGCGGGCCAGGGCCCTGCGGGCCTCCCAGGGATGGGCCGGGTCGGCCGGCGGGGGCGGGATCGCCGGGCGGAAGGCCAGCTCGGCGACCAGGCCCCGGACGGCGACGACCCGGGCCAGCGAGGTGAGCAGGCCGTCCTCGCCGACGAAGGCGGGGGCGCTGGTGGGCCGGCCGTCGTCCAGCCGGTAGCGGATCGCGACCGGCTGGACGGGGGCTCCGGAGCGGACGGCGGCCTCGAAGAAGGCCGGCCGGAACCGGCCGCTCTCCCGTCCGCACCAGGTGGAGCCCTCGGGGAAGACGATCATCGGTCGGCCGGCCCGCAGCCCCGAGGCCACCTCGGCGACGGTCCTCGGCAGGGTGCGCAGCCGGTCGCGGTCGACGAAGACGGTGCCGCCCCAGGCGACCAGCCGGCCGAGCACCGGCCAGCGGCGGACCTCGGTCTTGGCCAGCGAGCGGCCCGGGCGGGCGGCGGCGATCAGCGGGATGTCCAGCCAGGAGACGTGGTTGGCCACCAGCAGCACCCCGCCCCCGGAGTCCGGACCCGGCCCGATCCGGACCGTGACGCCCAGCGAGCCGAGCAGGCCGCGCGCCCAGAACCGGGCGAGCCGGTCGCGCGCCCCTCGCGGCAGTGCCCGCGCCGGCAGGGTGAGCGCGATCCCCGCCGCGAGCACGGCCAGGCAGGCGGCCAGCCGCAGCACCCGGCGGGGGAGGGCGACGGTGGGCGCCGGATCGGTCAGGCAGGCCTCCGGTGTGCAGGAGGCCGTCGGCAGCCAGACGCTCATGAGGCCTGTTCCTCGGCCGGTGCCGCCGCCGTGCCGACGCCGCCCACGCCGGAGAGGAAGTGCCGCAGGTAGCGCGGGTCGGTGCGCTCCAGCGACAGCAGCACGTACAGGTCGGCGCACTCGAAGTCCGGGTCGTACGCGGGCGCGCCGCAGACCCAGGCGCCGAGGCGCAGGTAGCCGCGGAGCAGGGCCGGCAGCGGCGCCTTCCCGGCGCGGGCCACGCCGGTGGCGTCCCACGGGCGGTGCGGGGTGACCCGGTACTGCTCGGGAGCGAGGTGCTTGGCGGCGACGGTGTCCCAGACCCGGGCGGCGACGGCGCCGCCGTCCTCCAGCGAGATCGAGCAGCAGCCGCCCACCCAGGTGTTGCCGGTGTCGGCGAGGTAGCGGGCGATGCCGCCCCACATCAGGTTGATGACGGCGCCGTTGCCGCGGTGCTCGGCGGCGATGCAGGAGCGGCCGAGCTCGACCAGCCCGTCGCGCAGCGGGGCGAGGCGGGCCAGGTCGAACTCGCCGTCGGAGTAGAGCCGGCCGGCCCGGCGGGCGGCCTCCGGGCGCAGCAGGCGGTAGGTGCCGACCACCGCGCCGTCCTCGCCCTCGCGGACGAGCAGGTGGTCGCAGAACTCGTCGAACGGGTCGGCGTCCAGCCCGGGGACGGTGCTGTGCAGGGTGGCGCCGAGCTCGTCGGCGAAGACCTGGTGGCGCAGCCGCTGGGCGGCGCGGACGTCGTCCTCGTCGCGGGCGAGCGCGACGGTGTAGACGGCCGAGGCGGAGCCGGACGCGCCGTCCTGGCGTGCCGCGGGCACCGCGGTGGCGGCCCGGCCGGGGGTGACCGCGGACGGAGTGTACGAGGGGACGGTGGTCATGGCGGACCCTCCAGGGCAGCACGGACGACGGCGGCCACGGGGTTTCCGTGGCACCGGCCCCGCCAGGCCCGTACGATCGACGGGGCTGTGAACCGGCACCCGTATGTCTCTCCAAGCCGGCTGGCGTCCACGTTGCCGTTCGGCGGAGCGCAGATGTGCACCTGCTGAATGCGGCCACCCGACGTGTGCGGGACACCTGTTGGGCACCGGGGCGCCGCCCTATCCTCCGCTGCATGGGGTGGATTCCGGGGGCGGGACTCTGGCGGACCTTCGCCAGGGACATGGCAGGGGTCATGGCGTGTCAGGCGACGGCGACGGCGGGGCTGGCCGTCGTGTACCTGCTGGCCAGAGCGGTCGGGCTGGCGCCCTCGCCGTGGTGGTGCCTGGTGGTGGCGATGGCGCTCGCCCTGCAGCTGGTCGGCGAGCGCTGCTGGGAGGACGACCGGCGCCCGAGGGCGGCGCTGGTGGCGCTGGCCGTGGCGCTGCCGGTCGCGATGGCGCCGTACCTGCTGCTCGGCGCGGCGGCCGGCTGGGCCGAGGCGCAGGCGGCGGACACCTACGCCTCGGGCGCGATGGCGGGCGGGCTGCTGCTCGCCGGGTACGTGGTGCGCGCCGTGCACGCGCTGCGCAGCGGCGCCTACCCGGCGCGGCCCGCCGCCGTCCCGGCACCGGAGCGGCGGCGGGCCTGAGTGACGGGCCCGGGCGGCGGCGGGCCCGAGGGGCGCTCAGTACGCCCGCCACCCCTGCGGGTCGACGCCGCCCGGGACGACCTCGGCCGGGCCGTAGGGCTCGCGGGTGAACACGAACGAGCCGATGTCCAGGTGGCTGACCGTGCCGTCGGCGGCCCGCACCACGCGCAGCGTCTCGCCCGCGTAGTAGTCGTCCAGGCCGGTCCAGGTGCCGTCGGCCTCGGCCCGGAACCGGGAGGCGCGGCCGCCGTGGCCGAGCATCGAGAGCTCCAGCGACCGCCCGGCCGCCAGCCGCAGGGTGTGCGGGGCGGCGCCCCAGTACCAGGGGCCGGTGAGGGCGAGGAGCTGCTGGTCGACCTCGGGCAGCGGGCGCCACGGCTCGGGGATCCGGGGCTCGTGCCGCGCGGTGATCGCGATCAGCTCGGCGGTGAGCTGTCCGGTGCGCGGGCCGTGGGTGGCGTTGGAGAAGGCGACCGCGGCCAGGCCGTCGGCCTCGCCGACCCACAGCCCGGCGGTGAAGCCGGGCATCGAGCCCGTGTGCCCGAACAGGGTGCGGCCGTCGTGCCGGATCAGCTGGAGGCCGAGGCCGTACGTCTCGGTCCACTCGTCGTCGTCCGGGGCGACGGCCGGGCGGCGCATCTCGGCCAGGGTGTCGGCGGACAGCACCTTCCCGTCGCCGCCGGCCAGGAAGGCGGCCCACCGGGCGAGGTCGGCGACGGTGGACCAGAGCTGGCCGGCCGGGGCCATCAGGCCGGTGTCGGTGAGCGGCTCGGGCAGCATCACGTCGGCCCAGGGGTGGACGGCGAAGCCGCCGGCGTGCGGCTGCTCGGGGAGCAGGGTGGTGCGGGTCATCCCGAGCGGTTCGAGGACCTCGCGGCGCAGCACCTCGCCCCAGGGCTCGCCGCGCAGCCGCTCGACCAGCGCGCCGAGCAGCGCGTAGGTGGGGTTGGAGTAGTGGTGCAGCCGCCCGGCGGGGTGGCGGCGGGGGCGCTCGTCCTCCAGGAGGTCGGCGAGGGCGGGGCGCAGCGCGCCGTCGGAGCGCTCCCACCACGGGCCCGGGGGCTCCGAGGTGAGGCCCGCGGAGTGCGAGAGCAACTGGGCGACGGTGGCACCGTCGGCGGCGGTGCCGGGCAGGTGGCGCTCGACGGGATCGCCGAGGTCGAGCAGGCCCTCGTCGCGCAGCCGCAGCACGAGCACGGCGACGAAGGTCTTGGTGATCGAGCCGATCCGGTACTGCACGTCCGTGGTGGGGGCGTGGTCGGCGACCATGCTGCGGGCGCCGCTCCACACCAGCCGCCCGTCGCGGACCACGGCGGCGACCATCGAGGGGGTGCGGCCCTCGGCCTGGGCGACGGCCAGGCGGTGCAGCAGCGCGCGGCGGGTGGCGGGGAGCAGTTCGTCGGACAGGTCGGTCATCTGGTCCTCTGGGGTGGTGCGGAGACGGTCGGTGCGCGGTGCCGGGGCACGGCGGCCACCAACCTAGTTCGTCCCCGTCAGGCCTTTCCACCCAATTTCGGCCCGTTCGTCGCCTCCGGCCCCGCGCGCCCGACACACCCTCAGCGTCCGTCCGGCGGACATCACTTGACATGACCAATTGGTCCAGTCCATTTTGGGGCCCTCCCCGCACCTCCACCCCCCCACATCCCCCACCGGAGGTCAACGGTGCACAAGCGCACCCGACTGCCCGCCGCCGGCGCCGCCGCGCTGCTCGCGGCCGCCGCGGCGTTCACCGCGCCCACCGCCGCCCACGCGGCCGACCAGCTCACCAACGGAGGCTTCGAGACCGGCACCCTGTCCGGCTGGAGCTGCTCCGGCGGCCTCGGCTCGGTCGTCAGCACCCCCGCGCACGGCGGCGGCAAGGCGCTCGCCGGCGCCGTCAGTGCGAGCGACACCGCCAAGTGCGTGCAGAGCGTCGCGGTCAAGCCCAACACCACCTACACGCTCTCCGGCTGGGTCCGCGGCAGCTACGTGTACCTCGGCGTCACCGGCGGCGGCTCCGCCTGGACCTCCGCCGCCGACTACAGCAGGCTGAGCGTCTCGTTCACCACCGGCGCCACCCAGACCACCGCCGAGGTCTACGTCAACGGCTGGTACGGCCAGGGCACCTACTACGCCGACGACATCGTGTTCGACGGCCCCGGCGGGGGCGGCACCCCGGCCGACACCCAGGCCCCCACCGTGCCCGGCAACCCGCGCGCCACCGGCAAGTCCGCGAACAGCGTCACCCTCGCCTGGGACGCCGCCACCGACAACGTCGGCGTCACCGGCTACGACGTCTACCAGGGCAGCGCCAAGGTCGCGACCGCCACCGGCACCACCGCCACCGTCCCCGGCCTGAGCGCGTCCACCGCCTACAGCTTCACCGTCAAGGCCCGCGACGCGGCCGGGAACACCTCGGCCGCCTCCGCCGCGGTGACCGTGACCACCGACGCCGGCGGCCCCGCCCCGAGCGGCTTCAAGCAGGGCGCCCCCTACCTCTACAACGGCTGGGGCAACCCGCCGGCCGCCACCACCGTCATGAACGCCACCGGCATCAAGTGGTTCACCCTGGCGTTCGTCCTGGCCCAGAACGGCTGCAACCCCACCTGGGACAGCCAGCGCCCGCTGCTGAACGGCGTCGACCAGGCCACCATCAACGCGGTGCGCGCGGCCGGCGGCGACGTCGTCCCGTCGATCGGCGGCTGGAGCGGCAACAAGCTCGGCCCCAACTGCGCCACCACCGCCGACCTCGCCGCCGCCTACCAGAAGGTGATCGACGCGTACGGCCTCAAGGCGATCGACGTCGACATCGAGAACACCGACGAGTTCGAGAACACCGCCGTCCAGGACCGCATCCTCGGCGCGCTCAAGATCGTCAAGCAGAACAACCCGGGCCTGCGCACCATCGTGACCTTCGGCACCGCCACCACCGGCCCGACCTACTACGGCAACCGGCTGATCGAGCAGGCCAAGGCGCTCGGCGCGGACATCGACGTCTTCACCATCATGCCGTTCGACTTCGGCAACGCGTCCACCGACATGTACGCCGCCACCGTCAGCGCCTCCGAGGGCCTGAAGAACAAGCTGAAGTCCGTGTTCGGCTGGGACGACGCCACCGCCTACGCGCACATGGGCATCTCCGGCATGAACGGCCTCAGCGACACCGGCGAGGTCACCTCCGTCCAGAACTGGACGGCGATCCGCGACTGGGCCAACAGCCACCACCTGGCCCGGATGGCCTTCTGGTCGGTCAACCGCGACCGGGGCTGCCCGGGCGGCGGCCAGCAGGAGACCTGCTCCGGCATCGCCCAGAACGACTGGCAGTTCACCTCCATCACGGCCGGCTTCACCGGCTGACGCACCCCGCACCACCGCGGCCCGGCCCCTCGGCGGAGGGGCCGGGCCGCACCACGGGTGCCGTACGGGCGGGTGACCCCGGCGGCGTGGCGCCGCCCCGGCCATCCGCCGCGCTCCTAGGGTCGTGCGATCACCGACCACCCTACGGAGCGTCATGCCCTCCCACCGCGAGCCGACCCTTCCCGAGCCGCGCCGGCCGGAGCCGCCCGCCGCCGTCCGGGCCGGCCGGGTGCTGCGCAACCCCCGGGTCTGGGCGGTCCCGGCGCTGCTGGTCGGCCTGCTCAGCCTGCTGATGTCGCTGCTCTACCTCGGCGGCATCCTCGACCCCCGCGGCGACCTGCACCACCTGCCGATCGCGCTGGTGAACACCGACCGCGGCGCCGACGTCGGCGGGCAGCGGCAGAACCTCGGCGAGCAGCTCGTCACCGGCATCGCCACCGCGCCCGGCCAGGGGGACGCCGTCTCCTGGCGGCTGCTCGACGAGGCGCAGGCGCAGGCACAGCTCTCCTCCGGCAAGCTCGCCGGCGCGCTCCAGGTACCGCCGGACTTCACCGCCACCGTCGCCGCCCTCGGCGGCGCGAGCGTCAAGCCCGCACGCCCCACCGTGCTCCAGTACACCAACCCGGGCGTCGGCAGCCTCGGCTCCTCGCTCGCCGCCCAGATCGGCCAGCAGGCCGTCCACCAGGCCTCGCTGACCCTCGGCGCCCGGCTCTCCGCCCTCCCGCAGTCCCAGGGCCTCGACGACGCGGCCCGGCTGCTGATCGCCGACCCGGTCGCCGTCAGCACCACCGTCGGCCATCCGATCGGCGACCGCAGCGGCCTCGGGCTCTCCGCCTTCTACTACACCCTGCTGCTCGTCCTGGCCGGCTTCTTCGGCGCCAACATCATCGGCAACGGCGTCGACGTCGCGCTCGGCTACGCCGACAACGAGATCGGCCCCTGGCGGGCCCGCCACCCGGCGGTGCCGATCGACCGCACCAGCACCCTCGCCGTCAAGTGCGTGATGTCGGTGGGCCTGTCGCTGCTCACCTCCTCGCTGATCATGCTCGCCGGAGCGGTGATCCTCGACATGGACGCCGCCCACCTGCCGCTGCTGTGGGTCTTCTCGGTCTGCGCCAGCAGCGCGGTCGGCCTCGGCGTCCAGGCGATCAACGCGGCCTTCGGCGGTCTCGGCCTGCTGGTCAGCATGTTCGTGTTCATCGTGCTCGGCCTGCCGTCCTCCGGCGCGACCGTGCCGCTGGACGCCCTGCCGTCGTTCTACCGGTTCCTCGCGCTGTTCGAGCCGATGCGCCAGCTCACCGACGGCGTGCGCGCCATCCTCTTCTTCGACGCGCGGGCCGACGCCGGCCTCGCCCGGGCCTGGCTCTGGATCGGCATCGGCACCGTCGCGGCCCTGATCTTCGGCTTCGCGATGACCCGCTACTACGACCGCAAGGGCCTGCACCGCGCCGTCCCCGAGCTCGCCTGAGCCGGGGGACGGCGCTCCGTCCGGGGGACGGCGGGTCAGCCGGCCGGCAGCGGCGGCAGCTCCGGCCGCCACAGCCAGGCCTCGAACAGCTCGTCCAGCGGCGCCCGCGCGTACCCGGCGGCGTGGGCGCGGAAGTCCGCGGTGGTCACCACCCCGTGCCGGTGGAACGCCGCCCAGTCCCGCAGCATCCGGAAGAAGGCGGTGTCCCCGAGCGCCAGCCGCAGGGCGTGCACCACCAGGCCCCCGCGCTGGTACAGCCGGTCGTCGAACATCAGCTTGCGACCCGGGTCGGCCAGCCGCAGGTCCTGCGGCAGCCCGGCCAGCAGCCGGTGCGCGTACGCGGCCCGGGCGCCCGCCGCCGGCCCGCCGGAGCGCTCCGACCAGAGCCACTCCGCGTACTTCGCCAGCCCCTCGTTCAGCCAGATCTGGCTCCAGTCGCCGACCGACACGCTGTTGCCGAACCACTGGTGCGCCAGCTCGTGGGCGATCAGCCGCTCCCGCTCCCAGCCGCCGCCCAGGTGGTTGGTGCCGAAGGTCGCCACCCCCTGCGCCTCCACCGGGACGTCCAGCTCCTCGTCGGCGACCACCACCGTGTACTCGCCGAACGGGTACGGGCCGAACACCTCCCCGAAGTAGGCCGTCATCTTCGGCTGCCGCCCGAAGTCCGCGGCGAACGCGCCCGTCAGCCGCTCCGGCACGAACCCGGTCTGCGGCACCTGCGGGTGCTCGGCCAGCACCACCGGCCGGTACTGGCCGATCGAGACCGTCACCAGGTACGTGGAGGTCGGCGCGGACTGCTCGTACACCCAGGTGGTGCTGGACGAACCGGTGGTGCGGGTCAGCAGCCGCCCGCCCACCACCACCGTGTACGGGGAGGGCGTGGTGACCGCTATCTGGTACGTCGCCTTGTCCGCCGGCCGGTCGTTGCACGGGAACCAGGACGGCGCCCCGATGGGCTGGCTGGCCACCAGCGCGCCGTCGGTCAGCTCCTCCCAGCCCAGGCCGCCCCACGGGCTGCGCACCGGCCGGGGGTTGCCGGTGTAGTGCACGTCGACGGTGAACGCCGCGCCCGCCGCGAGCGCCTTCGGCGGGCGGATCCGCAGCTTGCCCGCCCGGTGGGTGTAGCGGGCCGGCTTGCCGTCCACCAGGACCCGGCCGATCCGGAACTCGGCGAGGTCCAGCGCGAACTCCGTCAGCGCGGTCACGGCGACGGCGCTCAGCCGCGCGGTGCCGCCCAGCCGGTTCGGGCCGGGCCGGTAGTCCAGCGCCAGCTCGTACCGGTGGACCCGGTAGCGCGGATCACCGCTGTTCGGGAAGTAGGGGTCCGGCGGGGCGACGGGCTGCGGGGGCTGCGGGGACTGCGCCGGGCGGGGGTTCACCGGGTCGTACGCTCCTGGAAACACGGGACTGGGCAGGGGGACGGGGACGGGGGACGCCCGGAGGGCCGGACGGGGCGGACCCCGGCCGGCCCCCCGGGGACGGCGGTCAGGAGGTGGGCTGCCACACCTCGATCGGGTTGCCGAGCCACCGGCTGTCGGCGGGCACGGACTCGGCGCGCATCACCAGCGAGGCCGGGCCCAGCGTGCTGCGCGCACCCACCGTGCTGCCGGGCAGCACGATGCCGCCGGGCCCCAGGGTGGCGCCCTCGCGGAGGACGACAGTATCCATCCGCATGATCCGGTCGTGGAAGAGGTGGGTCTGCACCACGCAGCCGCGGTTGACCGTCACCCCGTCCCCGAGCGTCACCAGGTCCGCCTCCGGCAGCCAGTAGCTCTCGCACCACACGCCGCGGCCGACCCGCGCGCCGAGCGCCCGCAGCCACAGGTTCAGCACCGGCGTACCCGGCACCGCGCCCACCAGCCACGGCACCGCCAGCACCTCCACGAAGGTGTCGGCGAGCTCGTTGCGCCACACGAAGCCGCTCCACAGCGGGTGCTCCACCGCCCGGAACCGGCCGACCAGCAACCACTTCGCGGCCACCGCCACCGCGCACGCCACCGTGCCGGCCGCCAGCAGCACCGCGCCGGACAGCGCCGCCGCCGCGAGCGGCGACCACGCGGACGACAGCCAGGACAGCGCCGCCAGCGTCAGCGCGCCCAGCGCCCCCGAGGCCAGCACCGGCAGCAGCCGGGCCACCTCGACCAGGCCGCGCGCCCACAGCAGCCGGGCCGGCGGCTCGTAGGTCAGGCTCTGGTCCGCCCGGTCGGCCGAGCGCGGCAGCCGCACCGGCGGCATGCCCAGGTACGAGCCGCCCTTCTTCGCCTTCTCCGGCGTCGCCGACAGCACGCCCACCAGGCCGCGCTTGGGCACCGCACGGCCCGGCGCGGTCATCCCCGAGTTGCCGAGGAACGCCCGCTCGCCGACCTTCGCCTCACCCAGGCGCACCCAGCCGCCGCCCAGCTCGTACGGCGCCATCAGGGTGTCGTCGGCCAGGAACGCGCCGTCGCCGACCGTGGTCAGGCTCGGCAGTGCCAGCACCGTCGACACCTCCGCGTGCCGTCCGACCCGCATGCCCAGCGCCCGCAGCCACAGCGGGGTCACCAGACCCGCGTACAGCGGGAAGAGGATCTCCCGGGCCTGGTCCATCAGCTGCATCACCGTCCAGGCCTGCCAGCCGACCCGGCCGTGCAGGGGATGCACCCCGGGCTCCAGACCGATCGACAGCAGCCGCACCGCCGCGACCAGCTGCCCCGCGTAGACCACGCCGAACGCCAGGGTGGCCGGCAGCAGGCCGAGCAGGGCGCCGCCGAGCGCGCCGCCCAGACCGTCCGCCGGGTCGACGAACGGGGCGAGCACCGCCAGGCCGGCCACCGCCGGCAGCACCGGCAGCAGGGTCAGCGCCGTGCCGCTCAGCCCGTACAGCGCGGACCAGCGGGCCCGGCGGGCCGGGCGCTCCTTGGGCCAGGTCCGCTCGGCGCGGCCCAGCTTGACGGCGGGCGCGCCGCCCCAGCGCTGGCCGGTCGGCACGTGGCCGGTGACGCTGGAGCCGGCCACCACCTGGGCCCGCTTGCCGACCCGGGCGCCCGGCAGCAGGATCGAGCGGGTGCCGACCACGGCGCCCGAACCGACCTTGAGCTGCCCCACCTCCAGCCGGTCGCCGTCCAGCCAGTAGCCGCTGAGGTCCACCTCGGCCTCCACCGCGCAGCCCCGGCCCAGCTTGAGCAGGCCGGTCACCGGCGGCAGCGAGTGCAGGTCCACCTCCTCGCCGACCTTGGCGCCCAGCGCCCGCGCGTAGCGGACCAGCCAGGCCCCGGAGAGCGAGGTCGCGCCGCTCACCTCGGCCAGCCGCTCGGCGGCCCACAGCCGCAGGTGCACGCCGCCGCCGCGCGGGTAGCTGCCCGGCCGCAGGCCGCGCAGCAGCAGCCGGGCGCCGCCGGCCGCCAGCGCCAGTCGGCCCGCCGGGGTGAACAGCACCGCCGCGCCGGCGCCGAGCGCCCACCAGGAGGCGGTCGGTGCCCAGGCGTAGCCGTCCAGGTGGGAGAGCAGGTTGCCGAGCGCCAGCAGGGCCACCGTCCAGCGCAGGCCGACCACGGTGAACAGCGGGATCAGCAGGAGCAGCTGCAGCAGCTTGGCGCGGGTCGGCACCGGCTCGATCGTCCGGGCCTCGCCGGTGTCCACCGCCGTGCGCTCCAGGTGGCGGGCGAGCTTGCGCAGCGTCGGCTGCTGGTAGACGTCCACCACCGCCGCGTTCGGGTAGCGGGTGCGCAGCAGGGTGGTCAGCCGGGCGGCGGCCAGGCTGCCGCCGCCGATCGCGAAGAAGTCCTCCCGGGGGCCGCTCACCGGCACACCGAGGATCTCGGTCCACTGCTCGGCCAGCCAGGCCTCGGTGCCGTAGAGCTGCTCGGTCGGCCCGGCCGACTCCAGGCCCTCCAGCGGCCAGGGCAGCGCGTTGCGGTCCACCTTGCCGGAGGTGCGGGTGGGCAGTGTGTCGACCGGCGCGAGCAGCGGCACGAGGGCGGCCGGCAGCTCGGCGCGCAGCCGGGCCACCGCCTGCTCGCGGTCCCAGCCCTCGCTGGTCACCAGGTAGCCGACCAGCAGCTGGTTGCCGCCGCGTGCGGTGCGCACGGCCGCGGCCGCGCCGGCGACGCCGGGCAGCGCCTGCAGCGCCGCGTCGACCTCGCCGAGCTCGATCCGCCGGCCGCCGAGCTTGATCTGCTCGTCGGCGCGGCCCAGGAAGAGCAGGCCCGCCGGGTCGGCCTGGACGAGGTCGCCGCTGCGGTAGGCGCGCTCCCAGCCCATCGAGGGCAGCGGCGCGTACTTCTCGGCGTCCTTCTCCGGGTCCAGGTAGCGGGCCAGGCCGACGCCGCCGATCACCAGCTGGCCGGTGCCGCCGGGGGCGACCGGCTCGCCGGCCTCGTCGACGACCACGAGGTCCCAGCCGTCCAGCGGCAGGCCGATCCGCACCGGGCCGTCGCCGGTCAGCAGCGCCGCGCAGGCGACCACGGTGGCCTCGGTGGGTCCGTAGGTGTTCCACACCTCGCGGCCCTCGGTGACCACGCGCTGCACCAGCTCGGGCGGGCAGGCCTCGCCGCCGAAGATCAGCAGCCGGACCTCGTTCAGCGCCTCGGCCGGCCAGAGCGCGGCCAGCGTCGGCACGGTGGAGACCACGGTGATCTCCTGCTCGGCCAGCCAGGGGCCGAGGTCGGCGCCGGAGCGCACCTGGGAGCGGGGGACCGGCACCAGGCAGGCGCCGTGCCGCCAGGCCAGCCACATCTCCTCGCAGGAGGCGTCGAAGGCCACCGACAGGCCGGCCATCACCCGGTCGCCGGGGCCGATCGGCTCGTCCTGGAGGAAGAGCGCGGCCTCGGCGTCGACGAAGGCGGCGGCGTTGCGGTGGGTGACGGCGACGCCCTTGGGGCGGCCGGTCGAGCCGGAGGTGAAGATGATCCAGGCGTCGTCCGCCGGGGTGGGGCGCTGGGCGGCGGGGGTCTGGTCGGCCAGCGGCTCGCGGGGCGCGCCGACCGGGGTGAGCGCGCGCTCGGCGCCGAGGACGGCGGCGACGGCGGCCTCCTCGAAGACCAGCTGGGCGCGCTCGTCCGGGTCCTCGGCGTCCACCGGGACGTAGGCGGCGCCGGCGGCGAGCACGGCGAGGACGCTGACGTAGAGGTCGTTGGTGCCGGAGGGGACGCGCACGCCGACCCGGTCGCCGCGGCCGATGCCGGCGGCGGCGAGGCGGCGGCGCAGCTGCTCGACCTCGGCGGCCAGCGCCCGGTAGGTGAGCACGGTGCGGCCGTCGTCGAGGGCGGGCTCGGCGGGGTACCGGCGGGCGGTCTCGTCGAGGAGGTCGACCAGGGTGCGCGGGGCGGCGGCGGGGCGGCCCGGGTAGCGGGCCTGCTTCTCGGCCTGCTCGGCCTTCTCGGCGTGGGCGGCCTGCTCGGCCTCCGCGGCCTGCCCGGTGGCGGGGGTCGGGCCCGGGTCCCGGCTGGGTTCGGCTGTCATGGCTGCCGTGCGCTCCTTGTCCTCGCCCCGTCCCGATCGATGTCCGACCCTTGGGGGCGGTGGGAGCACTCGCCTGTCCGGGTGACCCCACTCCGGGGTCGGAGCGGACAACCCGACCGATGGTAGCCCCGGGCGGTGAACGGCGATCGGCCGACACTCCGCCCAACTGGCCCGACAGTGGCCGAATCTGACGGAGCATCAGCTCGCAACTGAGGCTCCGTGGGTCGCATGTGACGACCTGTCAGTCGCTTTGACGGATCGTCAGGTCGATTTTCCGACCGTGACCCATGCCACACCGATTGCTGCTCCCTCGGGGTGACGGGCCCGCCGCACGGGGGTGCGGCGGGCCCTCGGGGGCTGTGCGGGGGGATCAGCGGGAGGGGTGGCGGAAGGCGTCGAGGTGCTCCTGGAGGAATGCCTCCAGCGTACGCGGGGGCCGTCCGGTCAGCCGGGTGGCGGCGACGTCCGGGGCCTCCGGGCGCTCGACGGCGAGCCGCTGGATCTCCACCACGTGGGCGGCCAGCCAGTCCGGCATCCCGGCCCGGGCGACCAGGTGGGCGTGCATCTGCGCGGGCGGCAGGTCGACGTACTGCACCGGCCGGCCCAGCAGTGTGCTCAGCAGTCCGGCGAGCTCCGGGTGGCTGTAGGCGCGCCCGCCGGTCAGGGCGATGCTGCCGCCCGCGGCGCCCGGGCGGACGAGCGCGGCGGCCGCGACGTCGCCGATGTCGCGGCAGTCGACGTAGTTGCAGCGGGCCGAGCCCATCGCGCCGTGGATCAGCCCGGCCGCCGCGATGCCCGGTGCGAGCAGCAGCAGCTTCTGCATGAACGCGTACGGACGCAGCACGGTGGTGGGGATGCCCGAGGCGCGCAGGCGCTCCTCGATGACGTGGTGGCCCCGGGAGACCGCCACCGGGGAGTCCGGCTCGGCGGCCGGCGCGGAGACCTTGACGATGTGCTCCACGCTCTCCAGGGCGGCGAGGTCGACGGTGCGCAGCTCGTACTCGACCTGGCGGGGGCCGTTCTCCATGGTGAGGAAGAGCTGTCGGGTGCCGCGGAGGGCGGCGCGCATCGAGTCGGGGTCGGCGGCGTCGGCGGCGACGGCCTGGACCATCCGGCGGACGGGCGCGTCGAGGCCGTCCAGCAGGCGTTCGGGGTCGCGGCTCAGTGCGCGGACCGGGATGCCGAGCGCGGTCAGGCTGCGCAGCGTGGCGCCGCCGGTGGCGCCGGACGCGCCCATGACGGTGATCATGCGGGGTTCTCTCCTGGGTTCGGTCGTGTTCGGTCGGTGGTCGGTGGGTGGTCGGTCGGTGTTCGCGGGTGCCCGGTGGGCGGGCGCCGGCGGGTCAGTGCGCCCGGTGCCGGCGGGGGAGGGAGGCGCGCCAGCGCCAGGTGGTCATGGTCGCCGCGATCGCGGCGGACACGGGCAGGTCGAAGCGCAGCCGGCCCGGCCACGGACTGTCGGCGAGCGCCGGCAGGTGCGGCAGCCACGCGGCCCCGGCCGAGCCGACGGCGAAGGCGAGGGCGGCGGAGCCGAGGCCGAACCCGAGCGCGAGGAGCGGGACGGGCCCGCGGGCGGCCCAGGAGTCGGCCGGGCGCCGCCGGTGCCGGGCGCCGACCAGGGCGGCGACCAGGGCCGAGGTGCCGGCGATGGTGGTGAGAGCGGCGATCCTGAGCTCGGACTGGCCGGTCGCGAAGCCGCCGATTCCGGCCATGAGGGCGGGTGCCGCGTAGGCGACCAGCACCTCGCGCCACAGCACGAAGCGCGGCGGGGCGGCGGTGTCGGGGGTGGTGTCGGGAGCGGTCGGCCGCTGCTGGGTTCGGCTGGGCATGGGCGGTCCTAGTGATTAGGGGGCTAACTATAAATGATCAGGTGGCTAACTACATGGGCGTGAAGGAGTCGGCGGGCCGGCCCGGTGGCCCGGGGTGGCGGTGGCCGCGGTGGTGGTGGCGCGTCGGGTCAGTCGTCGGTCAGGGCGGACATGCCCTCGACCAGTCGGGCCAGCAGGTCGAGGAAGAGCGTGCGCTCCTCGACCGAGAGCCCGCCGACCATCGCCTGCATCCGCGCGAAGTGCTCGGGCGCCATCTCGCGCAGGCGCTGGGCGCCGCGCGCGGTCAGCACCACGACGTTGCCGCGCCCGTCCTCGGTGGACGGGCGGCGGGCGACCAGGCCGTCCCGCTCCAGTCCGTCGACCAGTCCGGTCACGGTGGCGCGGGAGACTCCGAGCGCGCTCGCCAGCTGCGAGGGCGACTTCTCGCCGCCGTGGTCCTCCAGTTCGGCCAGCAGCCGGTAGCGGCCGGTGGACAGCCCGAAGCGCGCGAAGTGCGCCTCGCCGGCCTGGCCGAGCCTGGATCCGGCGGCCATCAGCCGCGCCGCGACCAGGACCGCCTGCGGGTCGGCCGACAGGCCGTACCGGGAAAGCTGCCGCCGGGCCTGGTCGAGCGTGGGTGCGCCGGTGCCGGCGTCGTGCTGCTGAGCCATGGAAGTAATATGGCGGCTAACCAGATCCCGGGTCAAGTGGGCCCGGGGCGCGTGTCCGCCGGCCCCGTCGCCTCGTGCCCGGGCGTGGGGGCGTACGGCCTGTGCTGCGCGGACGGCGTTCACAGCCTCACCAGGGCGTACCCGGCGGCGGAGGTCACGGAGCCACGGCCGATCTCCATGGTGGTCCTGGTCTCGTGTCGGTGGTGCTGGCGGAGGCCCGGCCGCACCGGCACGTACACCGAACGGTGCAGCCGGGCCGGGCGACGACACCGGCCGGTGTACAACGGGCTGTCCGCATCGGGACGACGCGACCGCCCCCGCCCCCTCCGTAGGTTCTGGATCACAAGAACGACACCGAGGAGGACGGCATGACGGCGACGAACACGGCTCCGGCCGCGGGGGTGCGGGCTCCGCTCACCCTGATCGGCAGCGGGGCCCTGGCGATGGCCGCGGTGGAGACGCTCAACCCGGAGTACGACCTGGTGAGCGAGACCCTCAGCCGGTACGTACACGGCACGGCCGGCTGGCTGGTCCCGGCGGCGCTGCTGGCCGTCGCCGCCGCCTCCGCCGTCCTCGTGGTACGGCTGGGGGCCGGGACCCGGCGGGCGGGTCGGGCCGCGCTCGCGGTGTGGACGGCGGGCATCCTGGTCGCGGCTCTCTTCCCGGCGGACCCGCCCGGCGACTGGAGCCGCCCCTCCCCCTCCGAACTTGTCCACGGCAACGCCGCCTTCCTGGCCTTCGCGGCCCTGCCGACCGCCGCCGTGCTGCTCCGCGGGACGCTCGTGGCCCGGCGGCCCGGCCTGCGAACGGCCCTGAACACCCTGACCGTGGCCTCGGCCACGGCCACGGCGGCGCTCGCGGTCTTCCTGGTCGACGTGATGGACGGTGGCCCGTCGCTCGGGCTGGGGGGTGCCCCCACGCTCGTCGGCCTCGCCGAACGCCTGGTGATCGCCGTGGACTTCGGGTGGGTCGCGCTCGCGCTGGCGGTGACGGGCACCCGCCGTGAGCGGGGGCGGGACCGTCGTGCATGATCGGCGCATGGAACGACCCGCCGTCCGTGCTCCTGCCGCCCCCCGCACGGCCCGGTTCGTCGACGGGCTCCTCGCGGCCGGCACCGTCGTCGCCGTCCTGGCCGTCACCGTCCGGCTCGGCGGCCGGCTGGACGCCGCGGGAACCCTGCCGCTCGCCCTGTGGCTGGGCGCGCTGCTCCTGACGCGCCGCCGGTGGCCGCTCGCCGTGCTGCTGCTCGGCGTGCAGGCCGTCGTCGTGTTCCGCACCGCCGGACTCACCGACGTGGGCTGGGTGTGGCCGGTGTCCGCCGCATACGCCACTCTGGCCTCGGACGACCGGCCCGGCCGGCCCGGCCTGCCGTGGGCGGCCGGCGTGGGCCTGGCCGAACTGGCCTTCGCCGGAGCCTGGGAGACGATCGCCGGTGGCGCCACGGCGCGCGAGGCCCTCGGCTCCCTGGGGGCCGAGGCCCTCTGGCTCGCGGTGCTCCTCGCCTCCGCCGCCGCCTACCGCAACCGGCTCCGCTGGCGCGCCGAACTCGACGAGCGCCTTCTGCGGGCCGCACGGGAACAGGACCTGGAGGCCGGCCGGCGGATCGCGGAGGCCCGCCTGGACATCGCCCGAGAACTGCACGATGTCGTCGGGCACACCCTCACCGTCGTCGGGCTCCAGCTCCGGGTCGCGGCCGAGGCCCTGGACGACTCCCCGGAAGAGGCGCGCAACGCCCTCGCCACCGCGCAGCGGGTCCGCACGGTGGCCCTGCGGGACCTCCGCGCGCTCGTCCACGTGCTGCGCGCGCCGGGGGAGGCCCCGGAGGACCCCGCGGCCGGGGTCCTTGAGATCGCGGCGCTCGTCGACCGGATGCGGTCGACGGAGTTGGACATCCGGCTGGAGGCGGCAGGCGACCTCGCCGCCCTCCCCGCACCGGTCTCCCTCGCCGTCCACCGGATCGTCCAGGAGGCCCTCACCAATACGGTCCGTCATGCAGAGGCGTCACGGGCCGAGGTCGGCATCCGGTGCGGCGACGGACGGGTGGAGGTGAGCGTCACCGACGACGGCCGGACCTCGGCACAGCCACCGTGGACGGCCGGGCACGGGATGCGCGGGATGGATGAACGGGTCCGGGCGCTCGGCGGAGACTTCTCCGCCGGACCGCACGGAAAGGGCGGCGGATGGCTCGTGCGAGCCGCCATACCTGTGCCAGGCTTCCGCCCATGACGATCAAGGTGCTCCTCGCCGACGACCAGGCCCTGGTACGGGCGGGATTCAGCAGCCTCCTCGCCCGCGCCGAGGACATCCGGGTCGTCGGCGAGGCGGGCACGGGCGACGAGGCAGTCCGTACGGCCCGCGCCGTCCGGCCCGACGTCGTCCTCATGGACATCCGCATGCCCGGCACGGACGGCCTCACCGCCACCCGGACGATCGTCGAGAATCCCGAACTGGCGGACTGCCGCGTCATCGTCCTCACCACCTTCGAGACCGACGAGTACGTCTTCGCGGCCCTGCGCGCGGGCGCGAGCGGATTCCTCACCAAGGAGACCGAACCGGACGACCTGCGCCAGGCCGTCCGGGCCGTGGCGGCAGGCGACGCGCTGCTCTCACCGGGCGCGACCCGACGGGTGATCGAGCAGTTCGCGCACCGCCCGGCAGTCCCCACCGACACCGCCGATCAGCTCGCCGTGCTCACCGCGCGGGAACGCGAGGTGACCCGTTTGATCGCGACCGGCCTGTCCAACGACCAGATCGCCTCACAGCTCTTCATCAGCCCGCTCACCGCCAAGACCCACGTCACCCGCGCGATCGCCAAGCTCGGTGTCCGCGACCGAGCCCAACTGGTCATCCTCGCCTACGAGACGGGCCTGGTCCTCGCCGGCGGCCTGCGCCGCCCGGAGCAGGGACCATCGAACGGGACCGGACCGAGGCGGGTCCCGAAGTGAGGTTCTGGCTCGACTTCTGTGATTCAGCTACGCTCAGTAATCAGCCGGGGGCGGGGCCTGCCGCCTTGAGTCAGAACGGCGGTTCTTCGGCGTATCCACCCGCCCAGGAAGCGCGTTCGGCTATGCGACGGGCGCGCAGTTCGCGGGCGCTCAGGTCGTCCGCGTTCTCCAGGCCGCTCGTGTCATGTCCCCACGCCTTCAGGGCGTCGAAGACACGGTCGCGCTTGTAGCGGTCCGCGCTGGTGGACAGCAGATCGCGCGCTCGGCCGGCCAACTCTCCTCGGTGCGGGACGAGAGCGGGGTGCTCCACCAAGGGGATGGCGGCAACGACGGCTGCGGCACGTACCTCCGCGTCGTCGTTGCCGAGGAGAGGCTGGACGGCGGAGTAGAACACTGGACGCAGGTCGCGAAACGCGCGCATCTCCTGATAGTCGTCGAGGAACTCTTTCCCGCAGTGGCGTTCGCCGGCGGCCACGTTCTCGTCGTCGGCGTCGTAGGCGGTGCTGCTGAGCCAGTCCAGGAGTGCCGCGCGGGTGGGACGATGCGGCGCCCGATCCGCATCCCGGCCGCGGTTGCCCATGGCGGTGGCCGGATGATTGAGAATGGCTGCCACATACAGGGCTACCGGAACGGTGGCTTCGTAGATGCTGTTCTGGTGGGTCACCGCCCCGAGGGCGTCGAAGACGGCCGCAGCTCTGGTGCCCGGATCGGGATCGAGGAGGCGTGCCAGCGCCGCCGGAAGGATTTCGCCTGTCCCGCACGGGGTGGCCAGTGACGCCCAGTCCGTCTCGTCCAGGAGCGTCCGGTAATGCGGGAGCACGTTCGGCAGGGCAGCGTCGGTTTGGCTGGGCGCGTCGGTCACAGGCTGAAGCTATAGCGTTTCCGAGCGAGCGGTGTACTTCTGCTGTCGCAGCCCGCGCCGGATGCCGGACCCCACTCGGGTCCGCGTGCGACTGTGGTCACGCCAACAGCACACGCTTGCGTAGAAGTTGGAACCCTGCGCGGCCGAGCATCTGGCGTTTGAGCATCTTGATCCGGTTCACATGACGAATTCCGGGGCAGGGTGAGGCCGGCGATGACCGCGTCCCGGTCGCGGTCGATGCCGGCGGCGAGGGTGTGGAGGCTGGGCAGGTCGTCCTGGCGGACGGCGTTGAGCCATTGCGGTGAACGGAGCCGGCAGCCCGCCGACACGGTCTCACGCGGACGAGACCGAGGTCACGTGCTTCAGTCAGCGGTAGTCCGCCAGGCCGTCCGCGAGTTCGTCTTCGTCTCCGTCGCGGATGGCGTAGAGGGCTTGTTGCAGAGCGAACGTGCCGCGGATCGCTGCCACGCGGGTGGTGAGTCCGTGGTCTGACAAGCCGCCCAGGGCACGCACCCGTTCCAGGAGTTCGACACCGTAGCCGGCGACGACGGCCGCGAGGTCCTCGGCCTGGTCGCCGAGTTCGACATCGTCCCAGTCGAGTACTCCGGCAAGGTGGGGCAGGCCGTGCGTCCACTCCCACAGGACGTTCTCGGCACCGAGGTCGCCATGGACCACTGCGCGGGTGAGGTGGGGGAGGCTGTCGAGTGCCGCGAGCTCCTGCTCGGCCCGTAGGCGCCCGCTGTCGGACATGAGGCGGAACAGCTCCGCGCGCACGCTCTCCGCGAAGCGGCTCCACCGGTCGGCCGGCGCCTGGGGCAGCACTGCTCGTACCGCCCCGTCGATGCCGGCACGGGCCAGACCGCCCAGCAGCGTTGCGTACTGCGCCGCCACGGTGTCGGCCACCCGGGGATCGTTGAGCGCGTCGGCTCGGAGGGGTTCACCGGGGATGCGGGTGAGGACCAGGAACGGGACCTCACCGGCGCCGTGGGCCCCGCCCTGGAACAGCGGTCCGGGTGTGCGGAAGCCGAGGTCGAGTCCGGCGAGTACGCGGAGTGCGGCAGCGCGCTCGGGCAGCCGGGCGGCCGCCGCCCGGGTGCGGGGCAGGCACACAACGCGGTCCGAACCGATGACCACGTTGTGGAACTGTCCCTGTCGCACCGTGAGCTTGCCTGGTTCGTCGTCAGGCAGCAGTCGGCTCAGCAGAGCGCCATGCGTCGTGAGGATGTTCACCCGGGTGACCTCTGGATCCTTCGATGGGGCGGAGCCGAGGTGAATCTACCGTCGGGCCGCGTCGGGGAGCGGACGTCCGCCCCGGCGGACGCACGACGTGGTTCCGGTGGCTCGCGTTCGCGATCGTGCACGGCCGCAGCGGGCCGAGATGCGCTTCCACCGGGTTGGCCCAGGAGGCGCTGGGGGCGGCTCCGGCGCGGGGGAGGGGGTGCGGGCGGGGGTTCCGCACCCCCGTGCGCTGCGGAGGATCGGGACCGGAGTGCGCAGCGGCGTGAGCGCCTGGGTATCGGGAGATCGGTACCGGGTGGTCAGGGGAGGGCCCATGAGCGAGCAGGAAGCACCGCCGATCTCGATCTTCTACCGCCGCGACGGGCTCGGCCCGGGGGCGGCGCTGGGGGAGGCCCAGCGGGGGGATCCGGTGCGGCGGGTGCGGGACTTCTGGCTGCACCGGGTCGGTGAGTACTGGCTCGTCACCCGGCACACCGATGTGCGGCGGGTGCTGGCCGACCAGGAGACCTTCGCGATGTACGACGCGGAGCGCGCCCCGGTCCTGCCGAACGAGCTCCTCAACATGGACCCGCCGGAGCACACCCGGCTGCGCCGCGTCCTGACGCCGGAGTTCACCGGGAAGCGGATCCGCGCGCTGGAGCCGATGATCCGCGCCCGGGTCGGCGAGCTGATCGACGCCATGGAGTCGCGCGGTCCCGCGGCGGACCTGATGGCGGATTTCGCCCTGCCGCTGCCGCTCGGGGTGATCTGCGCGCTGCTCGGCGTTCCCGATCCCGATCAGGGGGAGTTCCACCGCTGGTCGCGGACCACGCTGGATCTCGGGCTGCCGATGGAGGAGCGGCTCGCGGCCGGCCGGGAGTCGCGCGCGTACACGGCCTCGCTGGTGGCGGCGAAGCGGCGCAGCCCGGACGACGGGATGATCGGCATGCTCGTCCGGGAGCACGGCGACGCGGTGTCGGACGCCGAACTGGTCGGCGTCTGCGAGCTGTTGCTGCTCGCCGGCCACGTCACGGTGTCCAACACGATCGGCCTGGGGGTGCTCGCCCTGCTGGCGCACCCGGAACAGGCCGGCCGGTTGCGCGCCGCCGCGGAGAGCGACCCCGTGATCGACACCGCCGTGGAGGAGTTGCTGCGGTTCCTGTCGGTGTCCAGCACCGCGCTGGCCCGGACCGCGCGGTACGACACGGAGCTCGGCGGCGTGCCGATCACGGCCGGTGACCAGGTCGTCTGCCAGCTGCCGGTGGCCAACCGCGACCCGGCGCTCGGCGCCGGGATGGACCGCCTCGACATCGGGCGCAGGCCCGTGTCGCACCTGGCCTTCGGGCACGGTCCGCACCACTGCCTCGGCGCGCCGCTGGCCCGCGCCGAGCTGCGGATCGCGCTGCCCGCGCTGCTGCGGCGGCTGCCCGGTCTCGCACTCGCGTGTCCTGCCGAGGAGGTGTCCTACCGGGTGAACAACGAGGTCTACGGTGTGCACGCACTGCCGGTCACCTGGTGACCGGCGACGTCGACCCCCACTCCTTCTGCCGGACCAGCTCGGGGCCGTCGCGACTGCCCCCACGGCGGTGGCCACCCCGGTAACCGGGCCGGTGGCCGTCAGGACGGTGCCCAGGCCCGGATGACTGGTGCTGGGCGAGGTGGACGCCTACCGCTTCCTCGGCTTCCGCCTGGGCGAGACCGGCGCCGACTTCGACCACTTCGGCATCGACGACTGACACCCCGCCCGGCCCTCCGGCATCCCGGGGGCCGGGCCGTCGTCAAGCGCCATCGCCGCCGGCGATCACCCCCGCGACCCGACGGGACGTCAGATCCACTGTGCTCCAGGCCCGGTGATCGTCAGGGGCATGCGATATGACCATGATCACACCGACCGTCCGCTGTCGTGCTCCGACCCTCACGGCGTCTATTCGTTCGACGGGGTGCTGCACCCACGAGCGAAGCGGAGATCGGACTGTGCGTGCACAACGAGGTGGCGGGGTCGAGGAGGAGAAGCCCGGACGCCGACGGTGGCGGTGGCCGCGGTGGTGGCCCCTGCGGTGGATCGACTACCCGCGCAGGGGGCGGCGCGGAGTCCGGCGCTGGCTCCCCTCCTGGCGGCAGCTGCTCCTGGTGGCGTTACTGGGCGTCCTCGGACCGACCGGGTGGCTGGCCTGGTTCTACACCGTCACGCAGGTGCCCGAGGACCTCAACGCCTTCGCCACCCAGCAGAACAACGTCTACTACTGGGCGGACGGCACCGAGATGGCCCGCATCGGCGAGACCAACCGGCAGGAGGTGCCGCTCGACGGCGTCCCCGAACCGGTGCGGTGGGCCGTGCTCGTCGCCGAGAACGAGACCTTCTACTCGGACCCCGGGATCTCGGCCAAGGGCATCGGCCGTGCGCTCTGGAAGCTGGTCTCCGGCGGCGAGACCCAGGGCGGCTCCACCATCACCCAGCAGTACGTCAAGAACATCTACCTCAACCAGCGGCAGGACTTCTCGCGCAAGCTCAGCGAGGCCGTCATCGCCCTCAAGCTCGACGACCGGATGAGCAAGGACGACATCCTCGCGGGCTACCTCAACAGCAGCTGGTTCGGCCGCGGCAGCTACGGCATCCAGCGCGCCGCCGCGGCCTACTACGGCAAGGACGTCTCCCAGCTCGACGTCAGCGAGGGCGCCTTCCTCGCCGCCCTGCTCAAGGGAGCCGGGCGGTACGATCCGGCGCTGGGCGCGGCCAACCACGATCGGGCCGAGGAGCGGTGGTCCTGGATCCTGGACCGGATGGTCGACACCGGAAGGCTCTCCCGCGCGGACCGCGCCCGGTACACCGTGTTCCCCGAACCCGAGCCGCGGCCGAAGTCCGCCGGCCTCGGCGGCCAGGTCGGCTACCTGGTCGACATCGCCAAGTCCTACATGGAGAGCCACACCGACATCACCCCCGCCGAGTTCGACCTCGGCGGCTACCAGATCCACACCACTTTCGAAAGGTCCAGGGTCACCGCCCTGGCCGTCGCCGTCCAGGAAGCCACGAAGGGCATCGACCCCGGCGCCCGGGACGCCGACAAGTTCCTCAAGGTCGGCGCGGCTTCCGTCGCCCCCGACGGCCGGATCGTCGCCCTCTACGGCGGCCCCGACTACCTCAAACAGGGATTCAACAACGCCAACACCTCCACCGTGCCGGTCGGTTCGGCCTTCGCCCCGCTGGTGTACGCCGCCGGACTCGACCAGGGCGTGCAACGCACGCGGGGCGCCACCCGTACCCCGGTCACCCCCGGCACCACCTACAACGGGGACAACGGGGTGAACGTGATGACCCCGGAAGGCCCGTACTGGGGGCGCGACGGCAAGATCGCCAAGACCGCCAACGACGGCAAGCGCGACTGGGGCCAGGTCACCCTGCGCGCAGCCGTCGAGCAGTCCGTCAACGGGCCGATCATGCAGCTCGGACTGGACATCGGCCTCGAACGGGTACAGAAGACCGCCGCCGCCCTCGGCCTCCTTCCCAGCGTCATGGGCGAACTCAGCCCCGGCTTCGCCGTCGGCAACTCCACCCCCAGCGCCATCCGCACCGCCGACGCCTACACCGCCTTCGCCGCCGGCGGCAGCCGCACCGACCCGTACTCCGTCCTGCGCATCACCCGCAACGGCGAGCCGCTCACGCTGCGCCTGCCCGCCGCCGTCCAGGCACTGTCACCGGCCGTCGCCGCCGAGGTCGACGCGGCCCTCAAGGGCGCCGTCCGCGGCGGCAGCGCCGGCTGGGCGGCCGAAGCGGGGCCCGACCTGGCGGCGAAGCCCGGCACCACCGCGGACCGCACGGCGGGGTGGGCGGTCGGCTACAGCGGACAGCTCGCCACGGCGGTCACGGTCTTCCGCGCCGACCTGCGGGACATGAAGCCGCTGTCCCTCGAAGGGGTGGGCGGGGCCGGCCCGGACACCCCGGACTCGGCGCTGCCCGGCCGGATCTGGAGCACGTACATGAAGGCGGTGGGCGGGCGGTAGGAGGACCGGGCGGCTGCGGTCCCGCAGCCGCCCGGCGGTCGTCATTTCACCAGCCGCGACCAGTCCGCCGGCTGTGCCGGGTCCAGCCGGCGCAGCTGGTCCAGCACCTTCGGGTCCTGGGCGTCCAGCCAGTCGGCGACCTGGCGGAACGAGGCGCAGCGAACGTTCTCACGCTTGCAGACGCTCTTCATCACGTCCTCGATCGCCTGCATGTAGATGCCGCCGTTCCAGTCCTCGAAGTGGTTGCCGATGAAGAGCGGGGCCCGGCTGCCGTTGTAGACCCGCTCGAAGCCGGCCAGGTAGCTGTCCCGGGTCGCCTTCTCCCAGGCGTCGAACTTCTTCGGGTCGCCGTTCGTGGTGGTGCCGGACTGGCCGGCCAGGTAGTTGAAGTCCATCGAGAGGTTCTGGGAGGACGTGCCGGGGTTCGGCAGCAACTGCAGCGGGAAGTTCCAGACGCCTTCCTTCTTCACCGGCCACACCTGGAACTCGCCGGGCGAACTGGCGTCGTAGCGGAAGCCCTTGGCCTTCGCGACGGGCAGCAGGTTCTTCTGGCCCTCCAAGCAGGGGGCGCGGCCGCCCACCAGCTCCTTGGTGTAGTCGAAGGGGAGCGGCGGGAGGTCCTTGTAGCCGGTGTTGGTGCGCCAGTTGGTGACGAAGGATATCGCCTGGTCGAGCTCGGACGCCCACTCCTCGCCGGACCAGTCACCGCCCCCGCCGGGCTGCGGGCCGCAGAAGTGGCCGTTGAAGTGGGTGCCGATCTCGTTGCCGTCCAGCCAGGCCAGGCGGAGCTGCTCCAGGGTGTCCTTGATGTGGGCGTTGGTGGCGAAGTCGATCGATGCCGAGCCCGGGTCGTGCTTCGGGGGGCGGTAGAGCGTGCGTTTCGATTTGGGAAGGAGGTAGAGGCCGGAGAGGAAGAACGTCATCTGGGCGTTGTTCTCCACGCCCAGCTTCCGGAAGCGGGAGAAGAGGCGGTCGTCGCCTTCCAGGGCGCCGTCCCAGGAGAAGACCACGAACTGCGGCGGCTGCTCCCCGGGCTTCAGCCGCTCGGGCTTGGGCTGCCTGGGCTGCGGGCCGGTGTCGGAGGTGGAGCCGTCGCCGAGCAGCTTGACCTGGCCGTCCCAGGTCGGCGTCGGCGTGGGCGTGGGGGGCGGGGTGGGGACCGGGGTCTCGGCGGAGGCCGAGGGCGTGGGACTCGCGGGCATGGTGCCGGTGGAGGCGGGTCTGCTCCTGGGGGCGGAACCTCCCGTGTTCAGGACAAGCGCCGACACGACCCCCACCGCCAGCATCCCGGTCACTCCGCGAGCAGTCCGCACCGTACCTCCGTCAAATCGTCCGACAGTTCGATCACTGCACGGTTTGACGTGATGGACCATCACGGAGGTTGTACGGACGGTGGATTGAGAGGCAGCGGGGCGGAACCGTCGAGCTTCTGCGCGTCAAGGAGTCGCCGGGACGCCGCACCGTGGGAACTGACGCATAGTCAGGTCATAGAGTGTCAGTTCATCGCATTTTTCGGGTGTTACGAGAGCCGTCGGCACGGACACAGGAGGACGCATGAGTGTGGCGGAGCAGCGGAACGGGGCGCGGACGGCGCCGGGCGTGCAGGCCCGTGCCGGACGGCGCGGAACGGCCGTGCGGGTCCTCGCGCTGGCACTGGCGGGCGCGGGCCTGGTGGGTGTGACCGCCCCGACGGCCGGCGCCCTCGGCACAGGCCCGCACCGGGGCGCTGTGGACGCCCGGGCGCTGGACGAGGCGCTGGAGGGCGTGGTCGGGATCGGCGGGGCCTCCAGCTCCCTCGCCCGGCTGACCGAGTACGGGCGCACGGTGTGGAAGGGCGCGGAGGGCGTGGGCGACTTCTCGACCGGCGCCGAGCCCGCGGCGAACGGCCGGTTCCGGATCGCCAGCGTGACCAAGACCTTCGTGGCGACGGTCGTCCTCCAGCTGGTCGGCGAGGGGCGGTTCGGGCTGGACGACAGTGTGGAGAGCCTGCTGCCGGGTGCCGTCCCGAACGGCGGCTCCATCACCGTGCGCCAGCTGCTCGACCACACCAGCGGGCTGTTCGACTACACCGAGGACCCGGCCATCGGTGTCGACCACGAGACCTGGCTCCGCGACGGGCGCTGGCGGAGCTGGACGCCGCACCAGCTCCTCGCGGTGGCCAACGGCCACCCGCCGTACTCCGCGCCCGGCACGGACTGGCGCTACGCGAACACCAACTACCTGCTGGCCGGCCTGATCGTCGAGCGGGTCACCGGACACGACTGGCGCCGGGAGGTGGAGCGCCGGATCATCGACCGGCTGGGGCTGACCGGGACCTCGATGCCGGCCCACGCGACGGGGATCCGCGGCCCGCACGCGCACACCTACCTCGATCTGCCCGGCGGCCCGGTGGACGTCACCGAGATGGAGCCGAGCGAGATGGACGCGGCGGGCGTCGGCATCTCGACCACCGCGGACCTCGGCACCTTCCTGCGGGCCCTGCTCGGCGGGCGGCTGCTCCCCGCGCCGCTGCTCGCCGAGATGCTGACGGTCGCCCCGGCGAGCGGCGACGCCCAGTACGGCCTGGGGATCAGCCGGCTGGCCACGCCCTGCGGCGAGGTCTGGGGCAACAACGGCAGCACCGGCCGCGGGCACAACAGCGCCCTCTACGCCACCCTGGACGGCCGCCGGCTGGTGGCGATCTCGACCAACGGCTACCGCGACACCGGCCAGGGCTGGAAGGCCTCGCAGAAGCTGCTGGCGACCGCCTTCTGCGGCCGTCAGCCGGCCACCGCGGCCACCGCCGCCCCGACCGGCTGACCGCACTCCCGCCGCCCGGCCGGACGCCGGACCACCGGACCGGCCGGGCGGCGTTCGTCGCGCCCGACGCGGTGGTGGCCGGTGCCGGCCCGGGCCGGGGAGTCTTGACCCCCTTGCCGCGACATGAACATGATGGATCGTCACATGACGATTCCGCCGACGGGGGAGTCCGGTCCGAACCGGGCCGTCTCGCCCGGCGGACCTCCCGTGCCCGGGCCCGGAAAGGCACCCCATGCCCCTGCGCCACCGGCTCGTCCGCCTGCTCGCGATACCGGCGCTGGCCGCCGCCGTCCTGCCTCTCCCGACCGCCCCCGCAACCGCCGCGGTCAGGGGTTCGGTGGCCCCGGTCACGACCCTCCTGCCGCGGGAGGCCTCGGCCGGCTGGCTGGCCCGGCAACTCGTGGACGGCGACCACTTCGAGAAGGTCGTCGACGGCACCGTCCGCCCCGACCAGGACCTCACCGTCGACGCCGTGCTCGCCTTCGCGGCCGCGGCCACCGCGGACGAGGCCGGCGCCCGGGCCACCGCCTGGCTGGCCCGCCCCGACATCCTCGCCGACTACCTCGGCGACGGCACCACCGAGGCCTACGCGGGCCCCACCGCGAAGCTGCTGCTGCTCGCCCAGGTCCGCGGGCTGGACCCGACGGACTTCGGCGGCGTCGACCTCGTCGCCCGGCTCCTCTCGCTGCTGGGCACGAACGGCCGCTTCGCCGACCGTTCCCCGTCGGGCGACCGCAGCGACATCGCCGGCCAGTCGTTCGCCCTGATCGCCCTCTCGCGCACCGCGGCGGGTGTCCCGCAGAAGGCCCGCAGCTTCCTGAGCGCGAGCCAGTGCCCGACCGGCGGCTACCCCGTCGCCTTCGGCCCGACCACCTGCACCGGCGACCCCGACGCCACCGCGCTCGGCATCCAGGGCTACAACGCCGGCAACCCCGCCGGCTCCTCCGGGCACGCCATGGGCTGGCTGGTCAACCAGCAGCGCCCGGACGGCGGTTTCGTGTCCCCCGGCGCCACCGATCCCAACGCCGTGACCACCGGCCGGGCCGCCCACACCCTCTTCACCGTCGGCTCCAGCGGCGGCTACCGGGCCCACAAGTGGCTGGAGCCGCGCCAGCTGCGCTGCGCCGCCGCTCCGGAGCGGCGCGGCGCCGTCCCGTACGACTCGGCCGGCTTCGACCGGACCACCGCCCTGCGGGCCACCGTCCAGGCCACCCTGGCGTTCTCCCCCAGCCTGAAGGGCTTCGCCAGGCTGAGCGCGGCCGGCGCGAAGCCGGAGTCGCCCGTCCTGTCCTGCTGAGGCCTGTCCGAGGCGGGGGTCGGCGGCGCTTGCTCGGCTCCGGGGGTCAGCCGACCCTGGAGAGGAAGCCTTCCACCCTCGCCGTGAACGCCTGCGGGTCGTCCAGCCACGGATAGTGGCCGGCACCCGGCTGGACGGCGAGCGTCACCTCGGGGAAGAGCGCCGCGGCACCGGCGGCGGACTCGGCGGTGGGCCACAGGTCCACCTCGCCCGCGAGGAGCAGCACCGGGCAGGGCAGGGCGCCCAGGCGGCCCCGGAGTTCCCGGGTGTCGGGCGTGTAGCCCCGGTAGTAGTGCTCGCTCACGGGGAGCGCGCGCTGGGCGGGGTCGGCGGCGGCGTGGGCGCGGGCGGCCTCGTCCCAGCGGCCGTACATCAGCGGTTCGAAGGCGAACCGGTACGGCGCGGCCTCGGCGAAGGTCTTCGCGGCCGTCACGTGCCGGTGCGCCGTGACGGCCTCGGCGTGCCAGGGCTCGGCCGCGCGGGCGGCGATCACCGCCTCCACGCCGCTGTCGGAGGGCAGTCCGACGGCGGCGAGCGAGGGGGTGACCAGGGTCAGGCTGTCGAGTCGGTCGGGGTGGGCGGCGGCGTAGAGCATGGCCAGGCTGCCGCCGGCGGAGTGGCCGAGCAGGTCGACGCGGTCCAGACCGAGGTGGCGCCGCAGCGCCTCGACGTCGGCCACCAGGCGGTCGACCCGGCAGGTGGCCAGGTCGGCGGGCATCGCGGAGGCCCCGGTGCCGCGTGTGTCGGGCAGGATCAGGGTGCGGTGGGCGGACAGGCCGCCCAGGTCGCCCAGGTATGCGGCGGCGCGCCCGGGGCAGCCGGGGAGGCAGAGCAGCGGCGGGCCGTCGCCGAGCGTGCGGAAGGCGAGCGCGGTTCCGTCGTACGAGGTGAAGAACTCCATGTCGGACAGCCTGTGGGGTGGTGGCCGGGTCCGGCTATCGTTCAGCCTCGGCTAAACGATCGGACGGTGGGGCGGGACATGGCGGTGGAGATCCGGCTCTCGGCGGCCGAGGTGGCACGGGTGCGGCTCGCGGTGTCGCCGCTGGCCGAGACGGTGCTCGGGGTGCGGGCGGCGCTCGGTGTCGGCGGGCACGAGGTGCACCGGCCGTGGGTGCGCGAGGCGCGGCCGGTGCTGGCGGAGGAGCCGGAGCTGCCGTTGCTGCGGATGCTGGTCGAAGGCTGCCTGCCGTCGTTCCTGTTCCCGGTGCCACAGGAGCGCCTGCCGGCGTTCGGGGCCGAGCTGGCGGACCTGCGGGCGACGGACCCGGCGTACGTCACGGCGGAGTGCGTCGCCGCGCTCGGTGCCCGGGCCGGGAAGCTGCCGGGGCCGGCGGTGCTGCTGGAACGGGCCGCCGATGCGCTGACGCGCTGCCACGCCCGGCTGGTGGCCCCGCACTGGGGGCGGATGCGGACGGTGCTGGAGGCGGACCTGGGCCGGCGCGCGCTGGCGCTGGTGGACGGCGGAGTGGCGGGGCTCCTCGCGCAGCTGCACGACGACGTGGTGTGGCGGGAGGGCGAGTTGGTGGTGCACGGGCGCCGGCGCCCGGGGGCGGTGTGGACGGTCGACGCGGGCGGACACGGGCTGGTGCTGATGCCGTCCGTCTTCGGCTGGCCGGAGGTGATCGTCGACCACTCCCCGCGTGCCGCCGCCTCCATCCGCTACCCGGTGTCCGGCGTCGGGCTGCTCTGGGAACAGCCCCGCCCGACGTCCGCCGGGCTCACCGCCGTCCTCGGCCGGACCCGCGCCGCACTGCTCGCCGAGCTCGGCGAACCGCTGAGCACCCCCGAACTCGCCGCCCGCCTGGGCGTCACCGCCGGCGCCGTCTCCCAGCACCTCGGCGCTCTGCGTGCCGCGGGGCTGGTGACGACCCGCCGCACGGGCCGCACGGCCGTGCACCTGCGCACCCGGACAGGCACGGCGCTCACGGCCCAGCCGTTGCGCTGACCCGGGCGGGGCAGCCCGAGGCGGGAGTCGCCGACCGGAGGTCGAACCGGCCGAGCAGAGAGTCCGGCTGAGGATCCGTCAGATCCCGCGTGCAGGATCCCGGCGGGGGCGGCGCGCGCCGGGCATTCACTCGTCCGGCCTATTGGGCAAGGTGGTTCGGACCCGATACATTTCTGTACGGAACGCTCCCCGCGAACCCGCAGCGTGCGGGGTTCTGCATGCGTCACCTCATCGCGGCATTCGAAACGGGCCTTCGCGCCGCCCCGACGATCACCGGACCGTCCGCCCCCGGCGCGGACGCCGACACACGTCCCCCTGCGGGGCCTTCCGCGACCCTCGTACCTCCGCCGAGGAAGCACGCACCTCCGAGGCCGGGCCCGTCGTGCCCGCCGGCACCCACCATCCACTCGGGAGGAACCATGAACGCCGCCACCTGGAACGACATCCTGGTCCGCGACAACTTCCCGGACACGGGGCAGACCCCGACGGCCGACCCCGTCTGGGAGTCCCCGGACATCATCCCCTTCGGCAGCGACGTCCTCGACTTCGGTCTGCTGGAGTCCAGCTACAACGGCCCCGACCTCGGACTGAGTCACCCCATCGTGCAAGGGCAGCTCAACCGCATCTACGTCCGGGGAAGGAACCTGAGGAGCGGTTGCCCCGCCTCCGGCGACGTCAGGCTCTACTACGCTCCGGGAGGGCTGCTCCTGGACCCGCGGGCCTGGACCCCGCTCACCGCCGAGGGCGGCGGCACCAGCGTGCCGTTCACCGTCCGCGGCGGCGGCAGGGAGATCCCTCCCGGACAGATCTGTGTCAGCAGGTCCGCCTTCCTCTGGCCGAGCCAGAACCCGCCGGGCCACTACTGCACGATCGCCACCGTGGACACGCCCGCCCACCCCATGCCCGCCGCGCTGCCCGCGTTCGGATCGCTCGTCGACTACCTGAACTGGGTCAGGTACAGCCCCAACGTCGGCTGGCGCAACATCGACGTCATCCCCTGCCGGCGGACGCGGTACGTCCTCTCCAGCCTGGCCGTCTGCAACCTGAACGACACCCCGACCCGATTCGTCTTCGGGATCTCCGGCACCGACCTGCCCGCCGGCACCGCGACCTTCTCCAACACCGACCAGCAGGCCCCGTTCAGCCTGACGGCGCAGATCTACGAGCCCGGCACCGACGAGGGGTACACGCGCTCCGTCGTCCTGCCCGCCCACTACTCCGGCACGGTCACGGTCGTGGTCCAGCTGGAGCGTCCCCTCCCGTGCGATGCCCGGATCGTGCTGCGGGCCTACAACCCGGTGACCGCCAGGGCCGGAGAACGCGAACGGCGACTCGCCGTCCCCCTCGTCGGCGTCCCGGGGCTCCAGGACGCCCTGTTCCTCGAACTCGGCGCCTACACCTTCGTCGCCGCACCGGACAGCCCGTGACCCGGCGGCGGCCGGTGGAGGGCCGCGTGCCACCCGGACCGGCACGCGCTCCCACCGCCCCCGATGTCGATCATCCGGCCGGGATCGGCTCACGCGGGGGTGTCGTCCCCGGTGGACGGGCGGGGGCTCCGTTCCCCGGTGGCGGGGAACGGAGCCCTGGACGCCGGCGCCGGTCAGTAGGTGGTGATGCCCGGGTCGGAGAGACCGGGGGCGCCGGTCTCGACGTGGCCGGCCAGGCGGCGGACGAAGTCGGCCGTCGCGGTGGAGGTGACGGTCACGTCGTACCAGTGGCGGCAGCCACTCAGGTCGACCGTGTGCCCGACGGTCGCGCCCTTGCGGACGGTGACGCTCCGCGGGGCGCCGCCGTAGGCGTTGGTGACGGTGAGGACGGCGTCCGCGGTGCCCGCGTTGGTGAGGGTGAGGCCGAGGTTGCCGGTGGCCGCGTCGTGGCGGGCGGTGACCTCGGGGCCGGCGGTCCTGCCGGGGTTGCGGAAGCGGCGCAGGAAGCCGTTGGGGCCGTGCACCGTCAGGTCGGTGACGCCCTTGGAGTAGGTGGTGTTCCAGGCGTCCGCGACGCTCTTGCCCGCCTCCGCCGTGTACGTCCACGGGCCGTCGGTGCGGTTCGGCGAGGTCACCAGGAACTGCGCGCCGGCCGCCGCGCCGCCGCTGAACGAGAGGCGGTACCTGCCGGTCGCGACGTCGGCCGAACCGTCCACGTACGGCGCGTACGTGAGCGGCCGGGTGGGCTTGGCGCCGGCCTCCTGGCGCGGCATGGTGCCGGTGGCGGGCGGGGCGGGCACGTAGTCCGGATGCCGGTTGCCGTCCTGCGGGCGGTAGGCGGTGGTGGACGGGAGCGCCACCGGCGCCGGGTCGGCGGACGCGAAGTCGAAGGCGGCGGTCAGATCGCCGCAGACGGCGCGCCGCCAGGGCGAGATGTTGGGCTCCAGCACCCCGAACCGGCGCTCCATGAACCGGATGATCGAGGTGTGGTCGAAGGTCTCCGAACAGGTGTAGCCGCCGGTGCTCCAGGGCGAGACGACCAGCATCGGCACCCGCTGGCCGAGGCCGTAGGCGCCGGCCGCGTAGCCGATGCCGCCGCCGTAGTAGTCCGCGCCGGTGGCGACGGTCGACAGCCCCTGGGAGGCGGAGGACGGCGGGAACGGCGGCACGACGTGGTCGAAGAAGCCGTCGTTCTCGTCGTAGGTGATGAACAGCACCGTCCGCGCCCACACCGCGGGGTTGGAGGTGAGCGCGTCCAGCACCTGGGAGATGTACCAGGCACCGTAGTTCGCGGGCCAGTTGGGGTGCTCGGTGAAGGCCTCGGGCGCGGCGATCCAGGAGATCTGCGGGAGGGCGCCGGCCTGCACGTCGCGCCGCAGGATGTCGAAGAGGCCGTCGCCCGCCTTGGCGTCGGTGCCGGTGCGGGCCTTGTCGTACAGCGGGTTGCCCGGCTTGGCGTTGCGGTAGTTGTTGAAGTAGAGCAGCGAGTTGTCGCCGTAGTTGCCGCGGTAGGGGTCGTTGATCCAGCCCCACGAGCCGGCCGCGTCCAGGCCGTCGCCGATGTCCTGGTAGACCTTCCAGGAGACGCCGGCCTTCTCCAGCCGCTCGGGGTAGGTGGTCCAGCCGTACCCGGCCTCCTGGTTGCCCAGCACCGGTCCGCCGCCGGTGCCGTCGTTGCCGGTGAAGCCCGTCCACATGTAGTAGCGGTTCGGGTCGGTGGAGCCGATGAACGAGCAGTGGTAGGCGTCGCAGATGGTGAACGCGTCGGCGAGCGCGTAGTGGAAGGGGATGTCCTCGCGGGTCAGGTACGCCATCGTGGTGGCCGTCTTGGCCGGGACCCACTGGTCGTACTTGCCGTTGTTGAAGGCCCGGTGGCCGCCGGCCCAGTCGTGGTTGAGGTCCTGGACGAACTGCATGCCCAGGTTGTTCACCTGGGGGCGGAACGGCAGCACCTCCTTCTTGCCGGAGTCCGTCTGGTACCAGACCGGCTTGCCGCTCGGGAGCGTCACCGGCCGGGGGTCGCCGAAGCCGCGGACGCCCTTCAACGCGCCGAAGTAGTGGTCGAAGGAACGGTTCTCCTGCATCAGCACGACGATGTGGCCGACGTCCTGGACGGTCCCGGTGGTGCCCGCCGGGGCGATCGCGGCGGCTCGCGCGATGCTCTGCGAAAGCGATGAGAACGCGGCCGTGGCGCACGCGAGTTGGAGGAAACGACGCCGGTTCAGCTCTGCCATGGGTGGGAGACCTCTGCCTGTCGTGGGGGAGTGGTGGACGGTGCTCCAAGAGGACAGCGGCCACGGGGTACCGGCGGGCCGACCGCCGGTGTCCGGTTGCTGTACGTAGGACGAACGCCTTGAGTTGTACGAACATGCGGCGGGCGGCGGGCCCTCGTCCGGCCCGGCGGGTGCTGTGAGAGGGTCGACGCATGGAACAGCGCGTTGTGGGCCGCACCGGCCGGCCCGTCTCGGTGGTAGGACTCGGCACCTGGCAGCTCGGTGCGGACTGGGGCGACGTCCGGGAGGAGGACGCCCTGGCGGTCCTGGACGCCTCCGTCGAGGCGGGCGTCACCCTCTTCGACACCGCCGACGTCTACGGCGACGGTCGCAGCGAGCAGCTCATCGGCCGCTACCTGAAGGGCCGGCCGGATGCGGAGGTGTTCGTCGCCACCAAGTTCGGCCGCCGGGTCGAGCAGCGTCCGGAGCACTACACGCTCGCGAACTTCCGGGCCTGGGCGGACCGTTCGTGTGCCAATCTGGGGGTGGACCGGCTCGACCTGGTGCAGCTGCACTGCCCGCCCACCCCGGTGTACTCCGACGACGAGGTGTACGACGCGCTCGACACCCTGGTCGCGGAGCAGCGGATCGCCGCGTACGGCGTCAGCGTGGAGACCTGCGCCGAGGCGCTGACCGCGATCGCCCGGCCCGGGGTGGCCTCCGTCCAGATCATCCTGAACGCGTTCCGGCTGAAGCCGCTGGAGCGGGTGCTGCCGGCGGCGGCCGCGGCCGGGGTCGGCATCCTGGCCCGGGTGCCGCTGGCCTCCGGCCTGCTCTCGGGCCGGTACACCGCCCGGACCCGGTTCGCCGCGGACGACCACCGCACCTACAACCGCCACGGCGAGGCGTTCGACCAGGGCGAGACGTTCTCCGGGGTCGACTTCGCGACCGGCGTCGAGGCGGCGGCCGCGTTCGCCGCGCTCGTTCCCGGCGGTGCGACGGCCGCGCAGACGGCCCTGCGCTGGATCGTCCAGCAGCCGGGCGTCACCACCGTCATCCCGGGCGCCCGCAATCCCGGCCAGGCCGTCGCCAACGCCGCCGCCGCCGACCTCCCCCCGCTCCCGGAGCGCACGCTGGCCGCGATCCGCGAGCTCTACGACGAGCGCATCCGGCCGTCGGTCCACGACCGCTGGTGACGCCCTGACGCCCTGACGCCCTGAGGCCCCGACACCCTGACGCCCTGGGCCGGGCCCGTGTGACGATCGGCGGGAGCGTCCTCCCGGTGGGCCGGCCGTCACCGGGCCGCGGCGTACCGCTCGACCAGATCGCGCTCCGCATCCCGCAGATAGGCGCTCATCTCGTTGGCCGCCTTGGCGAGCGCCCCCGCGTCGATCAGTTCGAGGATCCTCCTGTTGCGCGTGCCGTACGCGACGTGGAACTCGCGCAGGTCGGACACCGCGTGGAAGACGAGGCGCAGCTCGGCCAGGACCCGGCTCATCAGCGCGTCCAGGCGGCGGCTGCCGGCCAGCGCCGTGAGCGCCAGATGGAAGCGGAGGTTGGCGGTGCCCAGGACCCGCCAGTCGGCCTCCGTCCCGGCCGCCTCGAACTCCTCGACGGCCGCCCGGACCTGAGCGAGGTCGACGGCCCGGCCCTTGAGGTCCCTGATGACCGCCGGCTGCACCACCCGGCGCAGCCGGTACAGGTCGACCACGTCGGCCACGCTCAGCCGGCGGACGAACACTCCCTGGCCGTGCCGGTGTTCGACGACCCCTTCGTGGGCCAGCAAGCGGAACGCCTCGCGCAGGGTGTTGCGGGAGACCTTCAGTCCCTTGCTGATCGTGTCCTCGGGCAGCCTGACGTCGGGCAGGTGCTTGCCCTCGGCGATCCGTCGGCGCAGGATCGCCGCGATGTGCTCCGCCTTGCTGCTCCAGCCCGCCTGAGCGAGTTCCTCGGCCCAGTCCTCGGCCCCGCCGCCCGTTCCGTTGCCCGCTCCACTGCCCGCTCGGCTGTCCACGGCGCCCCTCCCGGCTCGTCACTCGTTCCGCACCTTCGTACCACCCGTCGCGGCGTCCCGTCAGGTGGTCGGCGGCACAATGCGATTGTTCAACAATCCTCCTGGTGAGTTGTCCACTTTCCGACGAAAGTGGATCGGGTGCCGACGGTGCCTTGCGGGCCGGTTCGGGGGGCTGCCACTGTCGATGGCGAAAGGGCTTTCACCGCACCGCAGTTGGGGGAACGACCATGCCACGACCGTATCAGGGCTTCCGGGGCCGCAGCCGCGTCCGCCGCCCCGCGCGCACCACCGGCGGCGACCGCTCGCCGGTCGCGGCCGCGCTGTCCACCGTACTGATCGACGCGGGGCTGGACCTCCACCCCCTCCTGCGACTGGCCGTCGCCGCCGGTGTTCTGGGGCTCGCCCTGGGCGGCCGGCTGATCCTGACGGGCCCGCTCTCGCTGTTCGCCGGGCGCTACCGCACCGCCGGCGCCCGCGGTCTGAGCCTGTCGGTCAGCCGCGGGGAGGGGCCGGCCCGCCACCTGGCGGTGGGAGTGCGGTTCGGTGTCCACGGCTTCGGCCTGGCCGCGGCTCTCGGCCCGCTGTCGCCGATGACCACACTGGCCGCCCTGCTGGACTCCTCTCCCCGCTAGGCCCGTCCGGCCGGTCCCACCGGCCGGTCCCGCCGACCACGCCCGCCGACCACGCCCGCCGGGCGATGCCCGTACCCACGGGGGCGCCGCCCGGCCACCGGACCGGGGAACCGCCCGGTGATCCGACGCCAATCGCCGGACGCGCCCTCACTCTCACGCTCCCCTCCCGTCCCGCCCCCTCCCCACCGGTCCGCCCCGCGCCGGCATCCCCCTGCCGCGAGACCCCGACCCGCCGACGAAGGAGATCCCTCCCGATGACCGAGACCCACGCCGCCCTCGCGCCCTCCCGTGCCCGGGAGCTGTTCCGGGCCGGCACCGCGGCGCCCACCGCCGGATGGTGCCTGGGCCGCACCCAGGCCAACATGATCAGCGTGCCGGCGGACTGGGCCGCCGACGTCGCCCGCTTCGCCGAACTCAACCCCGCGCCCTGCCCCGTCCTCGAACAGACCGCTCCCGGCGCCCGCACCAGCGTCCTGGCCCCCGGCGCGGACCTCGCCACCGATCTGCCGCGCTACCGGGTCTGGCACGACGGCCGGTGGCAGGAACACTCCGACGTCACCGCCCACTGGCGCGAGGACCTCGTCACCTTCCTCATCGGTTGCTCCTTCACTTTCGAGTCCGCGCTGCTGGAGGCCGGCATCCCGCTGCGCCACGTCGCCGAAGGCCGCAACGTCGCGATGTACCGCACGGCCCGGCCCTGCGTTCCCGCCGGACGGCTGCACGGCCCGATGGTGGTCTCGATGCGCCCGATCCCCCGGCACCTGGTCGCCGCCGCGCGGGCGATCACCGCCCGGATGCCGTCCGTGCACGGCGCCCCGGTGGCCGTCGGCGAGCCCGGGGAGCGCTCCAGCGCCGAGCTCGGCATAGCGGACCTGGGGCGGCCCGACTTCGGCGACCCGGCCGTCATCGGCCCCGACGACGTCCCGGTGTTCTGGGCCTGCGGCGTCACCCCGCAGTCGGCCCTGATGGCCTCCCGTCCGCCCTTCGCGATCACGCACTCGCCGGGGCACATGTTCGTGACCGACAGGTTCGACCGTGACTACCTCGTCCCCGAGAAGGGCTGACAGGCCGCCATGGAGATTCTCCGGTACGGCAGCCGGGCGCTGCTGGTCGAGGTCGAGGACCTCGACCAGGCGGCCCGGCTGCACACCGCGCTGCTGGGCGACCCGCTGCCCGGCACGCTGGAACTCGTTCCCGCCGCCCGCACCGTCCTGGTGCGCTACGACCCCGGGGCCACCGGCCCCGACCGCCTCGCCGCCGCCCTGCGCGCCATCGACCTTCCGGCCGCCGCCACCGGAGCCGCCGCCACCACCGGGGCCGGGACCGTCGAGATCCCGGTCCGCTACGACGGTGCGGACCTCGCGGAAGTGGCCCGTCTGTGCGGCCTGACGGTCCCCGATGTCATCGCCCGTCACTGCGCCGCCACCTACCGGGTGGCGTTCTGCGGGTTCGCTCCCGGATTCGCCTACCTGACCGGGGCCGACCCCACGCTACGGGTACCGCGCCGCGCCGTCCCGCGCACCCGCGTGCCCGCGGGCGCCGTCGCCCTCGCCGACGAGTTCACCGGCGTCTACCCCCGCGAGTCGCCCGGCGGCTGGCACCTGCTCGGCACCACCGGCATGTCCCTGTGGAACCCCGAGGCCGACCCGCCGACACCGCTCGTACCCGGCACGGCCGTCCGCTTCACTCCGGCCGGCCCGCCGCGCCCCTGAGGCAAGCCCGCCGCGGCACCCCGGCCGGGCCGCCCGCCCGGGCCCGGCCCCACCCACCGTCGACGACGCCGCACCCGACCACCACCCCACGGAGATCCCGATGACCGGCGACCCCGCGCCCCCGACCCGCCGCGTACGAGTGATCCACCCCGGCTTCGGCGCCACCGTCCAGGACCTGGGCCGCCCCGGCCGCGCCGCGCTCGGTGTCGGCCGCTCCGGCGCGGCCGACCGCCGCAGCCTGCGCCTGGCCAACCGGCTCGTCGGCAACCGGGAGGAGGCCGCGGCCATCGAGGCGCCCCTGGGCGGGCTCGTCCTGGAGGTCGGCCACCACGCCACCATCGCCCTGACCGGTGCGCCCTGCCACGCCCACGCCGACGGTCGCGCCGTGGATCTGAACGCCCCCGTCAGGCTGGCCCCCGGCAGCCGTCTGACCATCGGCGTCCCGTCCGAGGGCCTGCGGGTCTACCTCGCCGTTCGCGGCGGCGTGGACCTTCCGCCCGTCCTCGGCTCCCGATCGACCGACACGCTCTCCGGGATCGGTCCCGCCCGGCTCGCGGCCGGCGACCTCCTGCCGGTCGGCGACCTCACCGCCGGCTGGCCCGCGGCGGACTTCGCCCCCCAGCGCGCGCTGCCCGCCGAGCCCGTCCTGCGGATCCTGCCCGGCCCCCGGGACGCCTGGTTCACCCCCGAGTCCCTCGGCGCGCTGTGTTCCGGGCCCTACCGCGTCACCGACCACAGCGACCGCGTCGGCATGCGGCTGACCGGGCCGGGGCTGCACCGTGCCCGCACCGGCGAACTGCCCTCCGAGGCCGCGGTCCCCGGCGCCCTGCAGGTACCGCCGGACGGGCAGCCGATCCTCTTCCTCGCCGACCACCCGGTCACCGGCGGCTACCCCGTCATCGCGACGGTCCACGAGGACGACCTCCCGCTCGCCGCCCAGACCCGCCCCGGCCAGGCCCTGCGCTTCCGCCCCGGGTGACCGGCCGTGCGGCCACGCCGAGCCGGTCACCCCGCCGTCCCGACCGGCTCCGCCGGGCACTCAGCACATCGGGTGCGGGGCGGTGTGCGGGGCCCGGGCGCCGTAGCGCCGGCGGGCGTCGGCCAGGCGTTCCAGCCCGGCGCCGCAGTGCAGGGGCTGGAGGCCCGGGGCCAGGGCCCGGGCCACCCGCAGGCCGGTGGCGGTGAGGTCGGCGGAGGTCACGTCGGCGATGGCCACGGGCGTGCCGAGGCGGGCGGCCAGCCGGGCGGTCGTCTGTTCCGCCGGCGGTGGGTCGGGGAGGTTCCGCAGGTCGACCACATCGGTGCCGGCCGTGAGGAAGGAGAGGCGGCGACGGGCGCCGGGCCGGGCGTAGCGCAGGGCGTGGTCGACGAAGGTCACCACCTCCGCGTCGCGGGTCGGCGGCCGGCGGCCGGCTTCGAGTTCGGCGCGCAGGGCGAGGACGGTCTGCGCCTGCTCCAGCGCCGCCTTCACGACGGCCGTGCGGCCACTGGGATGCGCCGCGGACGTGACGGTCACGGCGGGCCAGCGGCGGCCGTCGCCGAGTCCGACGCAGAGCACCACGGGCACGCCGCCCGCGGCGGGCAGCAGATGGAAGCGGACGTTGAGCCCATGGGCTCCGAGGTCCTGGACGAGCCGGGCGACCTGGCCGCCCGCCCCCTGCGAACCGGGGCCGAGGTCGAGGGCGGGCGGCGGGGTGCGGGTGAACCACGCCCTCAGCAGCGCGTCGCGTTCGACGAGTTCCAGCGTGGCCCGGTGTGCGGCGTCCGCGTGGCCGCGTCCGGCGGCGAGTCCGTTGGTCGTCACCTGGGCGAGCACACCGCCCCCGGCCAGGTAGTGGGTCTGGTCGGCGGGCAGCCACACCTCGCCGGTGCCGTCCAGCCAGGCGCCCCGCACCCAGGTGTACGGCGTCCGCGGGTCGTAGGGGCGGTAGGGGAAGCCGGGCGAGGCGTACTGCCGGGGCGAGTACAGGCCCAGGCGGCGCGGGTCGAGCACCTCGCCGTCCAGCTCGCCGGCCCGGGCCGTGCGGGCGGCGGCGGGCGGCACGGCCGCGCAGTAGCGTTCGACGGCCTCGCCGAGCGCGCCGGTCAGCGCCTCGTCCTCGGTGAACGCCCGGCCGCCGCACCACTCGTTCGCGCCGGGGCTGGTGACCTGCCCGTCCCGGAGGTCCGCGTCCTCCGTGTAGCAGCCGAGGACGGCGTACGCGCGGACCAGCGTGGGGCAGACGTCGCTGCGCAGCGTGCCCGCTCGGCGCACCACGCCCACGCGCGGATCCACCAGGTGCTCGCGCAACTCGTGCACCGTCATCGGGGCGGTCCGGCGGGTGAGGGTGCGGGCGTGGGTGCGGGGGCGGGTCGTCGCCGGGGCCGCGGCGCGGGGCGGGGTGCCGCACACCTCGCAGCGTGGCATCCGGAGCACCCGGTGCTCGCGCGTCCCGCCCGTCAGGCTGTTGTGCACCCGCAGCACCCCGGCGGGCGCGGTGTCCGGTGCCGTCAGGAACCGCAGGGCCACGAGCGCGAGTTCGGCGCCGAGGGCGGCGGACCGGGGGTCGGTGTCGGCCGCGACGGCCGAGGGCAGCACGCGGCCGGCGCGGGCCGCCTGGACCGTCCGTTCGGCCCAGGGGACGGCCGAACAGGCCGTCTCGCGGAGCCGGCAGCAGTTCCAGCAGGCCGAGGCATCCGGCACGACCAGCGGACCGACGATCCGCTCCGGGCCCTTGAGCGTCGCGTACAGCTGCGGCGTCGCGGTCGCCCCGGCGAGGCGCGCGATGCCGAGGTGGCGCCGGACGTCCGAGCTCCGCAGAGCGATCAGCAGCAGGCCCGGGGTCGGCGGGACACCGGCGAGCTGTGATCCCAGCCGGTCCACCGGGATCGAACGGACCTCGCAGTGCGGCGCCTCGGCCGTCAGGAGCCGTTGGAGTTCGGCGCGTTCGCGCGGCCGGTGGTCGCGGTGGGCCGGGTCGACGGGGCGTGCGCGCTGGTTCCCGCCCTCCCCGCCCCCGTCCTCCTCCCCGTGCCCGTCCTCGCCCCCGTCCTCGTCCGTGTCCTCCTCGTCGGCCAGGACGATCCGTCCCGCGCCCGCCCGCGCGAGGTGGCGCACGGCCTCGGAGCCCCACGGCCCGCGGCCGTACAGCGTGACGGTGGCCGCCGCCAGACGGCGCTCGGCGTCCGGAGCCGCGCCCGGGAGGAACGGCGGCCGCGGCCCGCCCGACCCGGTGGGGCCCTGCGGGGCACCCTCGTGGAGCAGGCCCCGGGCGTCGAGCAGCTCCAGGAACTGCGTGGCGTGCGCCGCGAGTCCGCCGCCGGCCGACCTGGCGATCTCGTCCCGCCGGCGGGTGCCGTCGAGGAGGGGCAGCAGCCCGGCCGCGAACCTCCCCAGGTCGCGGTCGCCGAGCAGGTGGGTGCCCAGGTCGTCGCCGATGACGAGCCCGCGGTCCGTGCCCCGGACGATCGCGTCCTCGGCCAGCCGCACCCCGCCCCGGGTCAAGACGCCGTCGTGGCCGTGGTCGTGCCCGCGCCCGTCGGCGTCGTCCGTTCCGCGTTGATCCGGTGGGACGCCAGGACCAGGAGGAGCCGCTCCGGCATGTTGAGAAGTGTGCTGGGACACGGGGGGATTCCCTCCTTCCAGAGCTTCGGGCACGCCCCTCCGCACACCGGGAGCAGCGCGCAGGAGGAGCAGTTGTAGGCGCCCGCCCGGACCTCGTCGTTGAACAGCGAGAGCGTGGTGCGGCGCTCCGGGTCCTCGCCCGCGTCGACGGTGCCGATGGCCATCGCGTCGGGCTCGCCGTAGCCGGGCACGTAGGGCGCCTCCGTGCAGTGGAACAGCGTGCCGTTCGCATCGACGAGGACGCCGTCCTTCTGCACCGCCAGACACACGATCCGTCGGCGCCCCGGCACCAGTCGGCCGGGGAAGCCGGCGAGGACGAGTTCCGCGTGCCACTGCACTTCGAGGTCCGCGAACTGCCGGGCCGACAGGGCCTTCTTGTGGGCGTCGTTGCCCCAGGAGTGGATCGGGGCGAAGTAGCAGGCGACCCGGCGCTGGAGCCCGGTCCGGGCCAGCATGTCGATCAGGGGGGAGACCCCCTGCCAGTTGGACTCGTCCACGTTGATCCGGAGGTTGATCCGGACCGCGAGGTCCGACTCGGCCAGCGCCACCAGGTTGGCGAAGATCCGCCGGAAGGTGGGGCTGCCGCTCTTCGTCCCCCGGCGGGCGTCGTGGTACTCGGGCGTCCCGTCGAGCGTGATGTCGATGGAGGCCACACCGTGCCGTTCCACCAGCTCACGCGCGATCCGCTTGCCGAGGGCGAGGCCGTTGGTGATGATCCGGGCCCCGAAGGAGCACCCCCGCTCCTCCGCGAGCGCCCGCAGACGTGGCGTCAGCTCGCGGATCACCGTCATGCCGACCAGCGGTTCGGCGCCGAACCAGCACAGGTCCACCTCCCGGTAGGGGGAGGCGTCCAGCTTCCGGGCCACCTGGCGGACGAAGGCGTCCTGGTGGTGCGGCGAGAGCCAGCGCGCCGAGTGTTCCTGGCCGCAGTACCCACAGCCGAGCTGGCACTGGGCGGTCGGGGTGACGACCAGGGACAGGCAGTCCAGGGCGTCGATGGCATCCCGGTTCTCGTCCACCACGCTGCGGAGTTCGTCCTCGCCGTCGTCCACGAGGAGGTGGATCCCGGTCAGGTCCTCGACGACGTCACCGGGCAGTCGCTCGGGCTCGGCGGTGAGCAGTTGCCAGGCCGCCTCGTCCAGCACCCGCAGTTCGGCACTGCGGGTGGCGAACACCACGCGCCGGGTGCGGCCGCTCAGCTCGTCGAAGACCGGAGGGCTGGCGAAGTGGTACCGGGAGAGTTTCCTGGCCATGAAGAGGCTCCCATTTCCGCTAGGAGGTGCGGACCGCAGACGCTCTGCGGCCCGCACCGGCACGGCGCTGTTCACCTGTCAGCGGCGGGCGGAGGCTACTGCTCCTCGAGAGCCTTGCCGCATCCGGTGTTGATGTGACATCCGGTGTTGCCGCCGCCCTTGGCTTCGAGCGCGTCCACCGGCTCGTTGCCGAGGGCGCCGGAGTTCTGCAGGTCGGTGAGTGCCGAGTCGACGCTCAGGCGGGCCTTGTTGAGGGTGTCCGCGAGCTTCTTCGGGTCGAAATCTGCCATGGTGTGCTCCTGGCTTCTCTGCCGGTCACCCGTGTCACGGGGGCGTGCCTCCGCAGGGTGACCCGGCTCTTCCTACTGTTCCTCGGCGGCCTTGCCGCACCCCGTGTTGATGGTGCAGGACGAGTTGCCGCCGCCCTTGGCTTCGAGCGGCTCCACCGGCTCGTTGCCGAGGGCGCCGGAGTCCCGCAGGTTGGTGAGCGCGGAGTCGACGCTCAGGCGGGCCTTGTTGAGGGTGTCCGCGAGTTTCCTGGGGTCGAAATCTGCCATGGTGTGCTCCTGGCTTCTCTGCCGGTCACCCGTGTCACGGGTGAGTGGCCCCGCAGGAGCCGTGGATGACCCTGGCGAAGGCCGAGACCGCCACCGAATCCTCCGTCGTGGCGCAGGTCCATGCGACCACGGGGCCGGTGGCACCGCCAGCGGGGCCGTGGATCCGTACCCGAACGGAGCCTGCGGGGGCGGGCCCCGGGCCTGACCGGCCCGCCCCCGTGCGGTCTCAGCCGGCGGTGCCCGGCGGGGGCGCGGTGTCCTCCAGGAAGTCGAAGGCCAGCCCGCTGGACGCCTCGCCCCGGCCGGTGCGGCGGTGGGTGGCGAGCCAGAGGGAGACCCGGCCGTCGCTCCAGCGGGTGCGGTTGAAGGAGGAGGTGATCCCGGTTCCGGTCTGCGGCACCTCCTCCTCGTGGACGAAGTAGGCGCGGCCCTGGTCGAAGCCTTCGCGCAGCAGGGCCGTGCGGGCCGGCACCGGCTCGCCGTCGACGACGCCGAGCATGGCCGCACGCTGCAGGCGGATCTGGCGGTTCTGCCCGGGGACGTGCACCGGGATGAACGGGATCCAGTTCTCCGGGACGGTGTTCATCGCCTCGTAGCGGACCGCCGCGGCGGCCGGCGGGGGCACCGCCGGCGGGTGCAGGGCCAGCCGGTGGGCGAGGATCTCGGCGGCCACCTCGCTGCCGCGCCGGGGCTCGCCGGTGGCCAGCCGGACGGTCTGCTCGACGCCCCACACCATGTTGGCGCTCTCGTCGCGCACCAGCGTGACCTCCTCCAGGACGGGCCCCTCGGCGACCTTGGGCACGCTCGCCGGCAGCAGCAGGTCGGTGTCCGCCGGGACGGACGCGTCGCCGATGGTGTCGAGGGTGAACATCGACCAGCGCTGCCAGGCGGCGTCGTCACCCGCGCCGGCGGGCGTGATCCAGAGCTTGCGGCCGAAGACGTCGGTCACCGCCAGCCCGCGGATCGAGGCCACCGTCCCGGCGGGCAGGTCACAGGGCACCTGGAACCAGTCGTTGCTGTAGACCAGCGCGAACTCCAGGAAGACCAGCCGCGCCAGGTCGGTGCTGTCCGGCCGTACGGCGGCGAAGTTGGTGCGCCCGTCCTCGACCGCCCACCAGCGCGGCAGCGGCATGCCGGAGAACCGGACCGGCGCCGGGAACACGGTGCGGTTCAGCGGCGCGGGGGGCGGGGCGGCCCCGCCGAGCGGACCGGCCGGGTCGACGGAGAACGCGTGCCACTCCAGCGTGCCGCCCGGGTACTCCTGCGCGGTGAGGACCTTCTCCGCCCCGCCGCCCGCACCGGCCGCGACCGAGAAGCGGTGCTCCAGGCGCGCCGGATCCCAGGCGGTGTTCCCGGTGTGGGTGGCCGGGTCCTCGGCCGGCTGGTCGATCAGCGCGTCGAACCAGGCGGTCAGCCGCCGGGCCAGCTTGGCCAGCTCCTCGCGCTGCAGGCCCAGCAGCCCGGTGATCCCGTCGTGCGCGGGCCGTCCCTGTGCGAGGGCGAGGTAGAACTCGTAGCCGTCCATCCGGCGGCCGGCCACCGTCTGCAGGGCGGACCAGACCTCGGGGTGCGCCACCCTCGGGGAGTCCGTGTCCGCCCGGGGATCGGGCAGCGCGATGGGATAGCGGTCGACGTACTTCTGGCGGATGCCCAGGCCGAGCAGGATCGGGGTGCTGCCGACCAGCTTCATCCACCGGCGCCCGATCGCCAGCCGCAGGTCGAAGGAGATCCGGTCGGCGGCGAAGGCGAACGGCAGCGGACGCCGCTCCGCCACCGCCTCCAGCGGCCGGTCGGCGGGCAGCGCCTCCACCGCGCCGTCGGCGGGCCGGAACCTGCTCGGCGGGGTGGCGACCACCGAATAGGTCGCGGTGACCGGCGAACCGCCGTCCGTGCCGCGGAACTCGCCCATCTGCCACTGCCGGGTGAGCATCCACAGCGGATCGCGCACCTCGGCGCGCAGCGCCCGCGCGAAGTCGGTGGTGCGCGGCCTGCCCTCGACGCGGTTCCACAGGCCGACGGTGGGCGCGCGGCGGTTGTCCAGCGCCTCGCGGAGGTTCTCGATTCGGGGCTCAGCCACGGGCCTTCCCTCGCAGGTTGGCGATCGCGAGATCGGTGCTGATGGTGATCGGCTGCCGGGTGGCCGACAGGACGGTGGCCGGCAGGAACTGGGCGTAGGCGGTGCCGTCGAGGTGGCCGGGTTCCACGGCCCGGACCCCGGCCAGGTCGAAGGTCTCCTGGACGGCGGCGACCAGGTCGTCCCAGACCCAGGCGCCGGTGCGGGCCGGCGGGACGACCAGCAGCATGGCCTGCGGGGGTTCGGAGTCCGGGCCGTCGTAGTGCACCGCGATCCCGGTGGTCTCCTGTTCGGCCGGCACCACCTCGGTCCACTCGTCGAACAGCACCCCGCACCGCCGGGCCGGGCCGAGCAGCGGCTCGGAGGCGTAGTGGGCGGTGAACAGCAGCCGGTCCTCCTCGATCCGGGTGCCCGCCCGGAACTCCATCGCCAGCCAGTGGTCACCCTCCCGGTAGGGGAACTGGACCGGGGTCAGCTGCGGCTCCTGCCAGCCGGGGATGTTGCCCAGCAGCCCGCCGGGCCCGCGCAGCGCGTCGCCCAGGGCGACGGCCTTCTCCCACAGCCGCGGCTTCTCCCGGATCCGGGCCATGCCGTGGACCCAGTCGTCCACCGGGAAGTCCCGGCCGAAGTCGTCCGTCAGGTGCTTCACCAGCCCGGGGCTGTCGGCGCGGGCCCGTTTCCACTCCTGGGCCAGCTGGTCGGAGGGCGCGAACTCGGGCACCACCAGGACGTCCTCGCCGAGCATCGCCACCAGCGCCGCGGTGGCGGCCCGGACCCGGTCGGGGTCGGTGGCCGCCGCGTCGTGCTCGGCGAGCGCCGTGTCGGCGGCGGCGAGCCGACCGGTGACGTCCGCCCGCAGCGCCTGCGCCCGGGCGAGCAGGTCGCGGCCCAGCTCGACGACCCGGTCCTCGTACGGCGTCAGATCCAGGCCGACCGGGTCGAAGGCGGTCAGCGGCAGCTGCGCCCGCACGTCGGCGAGCAGGGCGGCGAGCGTCGTGCGGGTGGTCCGGGCGAGCCTCCGCAGCCCCTGCAACCGGGAGTCGAACGCGGACCTCCGGCCGGCGACGACGACGCGCAGTTTGGCCGGGGCCGACGGGCGCGGGCTGGTCGGCGTGGTGGTGAGCAGCCGTTCGGCCTGCTCCAGCAGCCGGTACCGCTCCTCGGCCGGGGTGGACGCCGGCAGCGCGTCGTACCGGGCGATGAGCGCGTCCGCCTCGGCGAGCGAGCGCGCCATCCGCGCGGCCGCCACGGCGACCGCCGCCAGGACGTCGGCGAACACCGCCCGGCGCCACTCGACCAGCTCGGCCCAGCCGCTCCGCAGCAGACCGAACAGCCCGGCCGTGCCGGCGAGCTGGCTGTGGGTGGCGATCAGCGTGTCGATCCGTTCGAGCACCTCGTCGCGCCGCACGGGAGCCGGTGCGGGCGGACAGAGCCGCGTCAGCACGGTGAGGTGGTCGGCCACCCGGGCGCGCAGGGCGTCCAGGCCCGCGCGGACGGCCGCGGGCCGCTCGCGGGGCACCGTGACCGCCTCGTCGGCCGAGCGGTCGACCCCGGCCGGCCCCGAGGCCGGGACCAGGTCCGTGGGCCGCAGCGGCCGGGAGGTGGTCAGCAGCGAACGCAGCGCCTCGACCAGCGGCGACACCTCGAACAGGGTGACCTTGCGGTCCACCCGGGTGGTGTACTCGATGGTCAGCGGGACGTCCGGGCGCGGCTTGTCGCGCGCGACGACGACGCCGAGGATCCGGTCGTCCAGATCGGTCATCGCCGTCTCGCGCGCCGGCCGCAGGGTCCACAGCAGGTCGAGGGGTTGCAGTTCGAGGTCGAACTGGGTGACGTCGCTGTGGCGCGGCTGCCCGTCCAGCGGATCGGTCCAGGTGACCCGGACCGCCACGTCGTGCTGCGCCGGCAGCAGGCCGGGCAGCCAGTCGTTGACGGCGGGTTCGGCCTTGGCCCGCGGGCCGTCGCCGCGGAACCGGGCGGCCCCGGCGTTCGGATTGAGCCCCGCGGTGAGCTGGACGGCGAACCGGTGGGTCAGGGTGACGCCGCTGCGCGGGGTCCGCACGACGGCGGGGTCCGGCGGGAAGCCCTCCTTGGCGTAGGCGTCCAGCGTCGCGGTGGCGCGCTCGGCGTTGCCGAGCAGCACCTGGTGGGTGCTCTCGGCGACGGCGAGGTCGGCCAGCGCGTCGTGGATGTCGAGCAGCCGCCGCAGCTCGGCGTCGATCGCGTCCTGCTCGCGGGGGGAGGCCTCCGGCATGTCCGGGGCGCCGAAGGGGTAGGTGGGGGCGGCCGGCGGGCGGGTGGCGCGGCGGACGAGTTCGAGCCCGTCGACGACGTTGCGGGCCTCGATCAGGTCGATGTCCGCCCGGCCCTGCGGCGTCACCTCGGAGAGCTTGCCCGCGCGCAGCGGGAACGCGCGCCGCAGCGCCGGGAGGAAGCGGTCCAGCTCGACGCCGGGGTGCTGGTCGTGCAGCCCGCGCTCGAACCGCCGCCCGAGCAGCGCCCCGAGCGAGTGGCCCGCGCGCAGCCCGTCGAGCAGTTCCAGGGCGATCCGGACCCGCCCGGAGCTCAGGTTCACCGCGAACGAGCCGGGGTCGGCCTCCGTCCCGTTGGCGAGGTAGCCGGCGCGCAGGACGGCGGCCGTGGTGGCGTGGCTCGGCGACGGGGCGTGGACGTAGCCGCCGTTGGCCGGGTCGTACGGGATCTCGGCCGCCCCGAACACCGTCGCGAGCTGCGGGTCCAGCGTGACCGACCCGAGCGGGTACTCGCGCGGGCGGACGTCCTCCAGCAGCCCGTAGCAGCCGAGGTGCACGCCCGGGCGCGGCGCGGCGGTGCCGTCGGGCCCGAAGCGCAGCTCGGCCAGCCGCTCGTTGGCCAGCCCGAGCAGCCAGGCGTCGAGCCGGTAGGTCGCGCAGTCGAGGTGCTCGGCGAGCACCCGCTCCAGCCGGGCGGTGGGCAGGTCGGCGAGCAGTTCGACGGCGCGCAGCTGGCCGGCGAGCGCCGCGGTCGCCGGGCTCGATTCGAGTACGCCGGGGACGAACCGGTGCACCAGGAGGTCCGGGTCCTCGCTGTGGGTGATCGCGGGGTCGGGGGCGTACAGCTGCCGGTACCGGCTCTCGCTCGCCGGCGCCGCCGGCTCCCCGGGCCGCTGGGTGCGGACGTGCACGAAGAGCGGGTCGGCGAGGGAGGGGGCCGGGCGTCCGGCGGCGACCGCGAGGCGCCGCCCGGCGTCCTCCCAGCCGAGCAGGACGGCGTGCCGCAGCAGCAGGTACAGCAGCGCGGCCGGTGGGCGGTTCCCGGCGAAGCCGTTCTCCAGCCGCACCGTGTCCAGGTCGGTGCGTCCGTACCGGACCAGCCAGTGCAGGTAGTTCACGGGGTCGGGACCGGCCGTGGAGGCGTGCACCGGGTCGGTCTCGGAGAGCGGGAGGTCGTCCACCAGCGGGGCGAGCAGCGGGTGCTGCGTCCCGGCGAACAGCCGGCGGATCAGCGCCGGGTCGGGGCGCTCCGGCGGGTTCACCTGGTAGCCGAGCCGGGCGAGGAGCGCGCGGATCGGCTGCGGCATGTGCAGCCGGTCCGCCAGCGCGGGCAGCACGGTGTCCCCGAGGCCGCCGAGGTTCTCCCGGTTGAAGACGTCCTCGACGCTCTGTGCGTAGCGCTGGTGGTACTCGGCCGAGGTGGGGTGCAGCGCCAGGATGTCCAGCAGCCGCTGGTGCGGGTCGGGGTCGCCGCCGTCGAGGCGCGCGACCTTCCCGGCCGCGGTCCGCCAGTCGGCCAGTGCCGCGCTCAGCAGCCGGTGCAGGGCGGTGCGGTGGGCCGACGCCGCCGGCCAGGCCAGCTTGCTGAAGGCGGTGGTCGGCAGGATGCCGTAGGGCTGCCGGCCGACCCGGACGGCCGGGACGGGGCCGCGTCCGCTGACGTGGCGGAGGAAGAAGTCGCGGGTGGCGGCCACCGCCTGCGGCGGCACGATCGGGTGCAGGGTGGTCTGCAGGAAGGTGCCCCAGGTCGCCGGCCACAGGGCGGTGTTGGCGGCGCGGGCGTCGCGCTGGTCGGTCCGGTCGGCGTTCGGCACCCCGGCCAGGACGGCGGGGTCGATGCCGAGCAGTTCGGCGAGGCACTGGCCGTCGGTCCTGGTGGTCCAGTCGCCGGGCGCGGCCGCCGCGGTGAACCCGGCCGCCGTGCGCAGACCGGCGTCCGCCTCCTCGCGGGTGTCCTGGCCGGCCGGTGCCTGCTCGGAGTTGTTGGTGGGGGTGCCCTGCGGCAGCAGCGCGTACCCGGCCGGACTGCGCAGCTGGCGGGTGACCAGCCGGCCCAGTTCGAGGGCGGACTGCTGCGGGTCGGCGCGTTCGCGCAGACCCAGCACGACCAGCCGGTCCACGCCCTCGCGGTTCAGGGCGTCGAGCGGGACGCGGATGCCCATGCCAACCTCGACGGCCTCCTCGAAGTCGGTCAGCCAGCGCAGCGGCGCGGGCACCCGGAGGGCGCCGGTCCGCTCGTCCACCTTGAGCTGCTCGTCGCGCGGGGTGCTGGGATCGGGGCCGACCGCCAGCTCGTCGGGCACCGGCTTGCCGGGGACGGCGAAGACCTGGGCGCCGCCGACGTACCCGAGCGCCGTGAACCTGTCGGGCAGAAGCGCGGCCTTGGGGGCCCTGGTCCAGGAGTCCCGGGCCACCTGGGCCGGGCGCGGCAGCACCAGGAAGGCGACCAGGACGCCGTCGCGCGGGTCGGTGGGCGCGGCGTCGATCCCGGCCGGCCGCCGGCTGCGGACGACCCGGGCCCGCTGGGGGCCGACGGCGGCCAGCAGCGCCGCGTCGGCGGCGCGCAGCCGGGCGCGGTCGCCGTGCGCCCGCCAGACCGCCGTCCAGTAGGCGGTGATCGGCTGCCGGTCGGCGGCGGCGGGCGCGGTGGGGCCGGTGAGGACCAGCACGACGGTGTCCCGCGGCAGGTTCGCCGGCTGCTCGGACGGGTTGGCGGGCGGATGTTCCGCGCGCAGCCAGGCCGCCCGGCCGACCGGGACCCGGCCGGTGAACTCGTGCCACGCCACCTGTTCGGCGGCGCCGTCACCGGCCGCCCGCCACACCGCCGTCCAGTAGGCGCCGAGCGCGGTGAACTCGGCCTCGCCGGGCAGGGGCTCGAACTTGTCGACCGCCCACTCGTCCGGGAAGATCCGGATCAGCAGCTCGGTCTCGGTGAAGCAGGTCTCCAGCCGGACGGGGCCGAGCAGGACCGGCAGGTCGTCACTGAGCGGGGCGGGCATCGGGCAACATCTCCTGTGCGTGGACGGCGATCAGTACCGGTGCCTGGAAGAGCATGTAGGCGATGTCCGCGGAGCTGAGCCGGGAGTGCCAGAGCGGAAGCGCGGCGTCCTCGCGGCGCTGCTCGCGCTTCTCCTGGTCGTCCTCGGAGCCGTCGAACCGGACGAGCGGGACCTGCACCCCCGGGTCGAGGCTGATGAAGCGCCGGTCGAGCGGGTCGATGTCCCGCCAGGACAGGTCGTTCCACACCTCGATGGCGGTGCCCGCGCCGTCGTCGGCCCCGAACCGGGGGTCGCCCGGGCGCTCCTTGATCACGAAGAACCAGCCGGGGTCCAGCGGCGGCTGCCCCCGTGCCTGGTCCGCCGTCAGGTCGAAGCCGAGCAGGGTGATGTCCGGCTCCACCCCGGCCTCGTAGACCGGCAGCTTGACCAGGTCCGGGGACGGGTGCTCGCCGTCCGGCACGTCGGCGAGGACCCGCTCCAGGCTCGGGTCCACCACGCCGTCCTCGTTCGTCGCCCAGGCGGCGCGGTGCGCGTAGACGGCGGCCGTCGGGTACTTCTTGAGCAGCTCGCCGCGGATCACCAGGACGAGTTCCTCCTCCTGGACGAGGTCGCGGTTGTCGTGCGCGCCGAGCGCGGTGTCCGTGGTCCAGCCGTCCATCCGGGTGATGTCGTACAGCCGCTCCCGGCGCTCCGCGGCCGTCTCGCCGGGCTGGGGCGGCTCCACCCGGGGATCCCAGAACTGGCGGAACGAGGTGCCGCGCTGATCGGTCGGGAACTCCCGCCACAGCAGCTCGCGGGCGAGCTCGTGGTTGAGCCCGGCCATGAACGCCTCGATGAACTCCTGGTCGGTCGCCAGGAGCGTGATCGTGTTCGGCGGAACCAGTCCGAGGTTGGGCACGAAGGTGTCCACCGACATGTCCAGCAGCGACCGGTACATCGGCAGGTCGATGACCGGGTACGCCATCGCCTCCAGGAACCGCTCGGCGAAGGGCTGGAGCCGTTCCGGGAGCCGCACCCCGCTCAGCAACTGCCGGGGCACGGTCTCGTCGGCGCTCAGCCCGGCGAGCATGGTGCCGGTGACCGGCGTGATGCCGAGCGGGAGGCGTTCCGGCGTCCGCCCGCCGACCACGGCGGTGTCCAGGCCGTCGTGGAGGTCGCGCAGCGCCAGCTTGAACAGCCGCGCCTCGGCGGAGTCCTCGCCGCCCGGATGGGGCACGACCCCGTCCCCGGGCAGGCTGAGCACGAAGTCCGAGCTGTTCGGCAGCCCGCCCACCGGATCGGACGGCCCGGCCGCCCGCGCTCCGGCCGCCGGCGGCCCGGACGGGTGCAGGACGTCGGCGAGCTGGTCCGGGGTGACGATCGCCGCCGGCGCGGTCTTGGGCGGAGCGGCGGCGATCCCGGTGGCCGGGTCGTCCATCCGGGGCAGCAGCGCGTCCGGCGGCTGGTTCGCCGCGGCGAACGGCAGCCCGCGCATGAGCCGCGAGCGCGGCCGGGTGATCCGCCGCATCGGGGGCGACACCGGCGCGGCCGCGATCCGGCTGCGGGCCACCTCGAAGCCGACGGCCACCAGTTCGGCCGGCTCCGTACCGGCGAGGCCGGCGGCCCGGGCGGCCGGCGACGATCCGGTCGTCACCCGGGAGCCGGCCGGCGCCGTCAGCCGCAGGGACCGGCCGGACGGCGGCGGGGGAGCGGCGGCGGCCGGCGCGCCTCCCGCCGCGGGCACCGGCGGCACCGGCGGCGGGACCGGCGACGCCAGGTGCTTGCCGTGCAGCACATGCCCGACCTCGCGGGCGAGCTGCGCGGCGCGGATCCGGTCGTTGGCCGCGAGCACCTCGCCGACCTGCTCCCAGGCGGCGGCCATGAACTCCTCCTGCCGCGCCCGGATCACCTGGGTACCGAAGTTGGCCGCGATCCGGAAGCGCGGGTCGAGGTTGAGCCGGTGCACCCAGTTGCGGTTCTCGGGCGCCGGGACGGGCGAGCCGTCCCGGCGCGACAGCAGCCGGGACGTGCGGGCGTGCCAGCGTCCGTACAGCGGCGGGGTGATCACCGGATCGGCCGCACCGGGCCCCGGCGGCGCGGCCGGGCCCGCCGGACCGAGCGACTCGGCCAGCCGGGCGTGCGCGACCGGGGGCGGGTGTTCGAGGTAGTCGTCGGCCAGGTTGATCCGCCCGGCGAGGGCCTCCTGGAAGGGGTGCGGGTACGGCAGCGGAACGGGCGGCGGCGGGGCCGGCGGTGGCGGTGGCGGAGGCGTGGGGAAGCGGCCGTCCCAGTTGTCCCACAGGTCCTGCTCGCGGTCGGGCACCCGCAGCGCCCCGCCGAGCTTGAGCACCCCGCCGAGCGCGGCGGGCTCGGTGATCCCGGGCAGGCCCGGTCCGGGCGAGCGCTGGACGTCGACATCGCGCCGGCCCACCCGGGAGTCGGGCCGAGCGGGCCGCAGCAGCCGGACCAGGTACTCGAAGTCGCCCGCGGTGCCGGTGCCGAAGAACCAGCGGTGGTAGTAGGGGAGCTGACCGGGGGCCTGCCGGTTGGGGTAGTTCGGCCCCCAGGCGGAGTGCGCGGCGCTCGGCGCGGCGCCCGGGTCGAAGCCGAGGCCGGCCAGCCGCCCGGTCTCGAAGGCGGGCACCAGGAAGGCGTGGTAGCCGGTGTTCGGCCGCAGGTGCCGCGGGCAGATCAGCCGGGAGCAGGCCCGGTCGGGGTTGGCGCGCAGCACCTGACGCAGCGCGGCCAGCGCGGCGGGCATGTTCTCCGAGACGATCGGGGCGTCGAGTTCCCCGTCGACGTGCACGTGCGCCCAGGCGCCGAGCTGCTCCGGCGGCGGCAGCGTGCCGGCCGGGTCGGTGACGGTGATGAACGGCAGCGGCCGCCCGGGCGCCGCGCCCTCGGTGAACTCGCCGGGCTCGCCGGTCTGCTTCGGCCCCTCCAGCACGATCAGGGCCAGCCACGGCCGCAGCCGTCCGGTGTCCGCCTCGGGTGCCAGCGGGCTGTACTGCCAGGGGAGGTCCTCGTCGTAGAACTCGATGTGCGCCAGGTAGTTGGGCTCGGCGTTGGTGACCCAGGCCCGCGGCTCGGTCCGCGAGACCACCCGCGGATCGATGCCGACGATGTCGCCGGGGCCGTAGAGCTGGACCTTCTGCTCGACGTACTGCTCCGGCGGCGGGCCGGTGACGGCCTCGCCGGTCAGGTGCAGGCGGACCGGGATCTCGGCGCGGGTGACCGGGCCGGCCGGATCGGCGGCGATCTTGGTGGCGATGCCGCCGCGCAGCCACGGCAGGAAGGAGTAGGCGTTGGACGTCACGAGGCGGCCCCGAACACCTCGGTGGTGGCGGTGAGTTCGTGAACCGCCGGATCGGCGGCGGCGAGCCCGGCGCGGACCGTCCCGCCGGTGATCAGCACCCGGCCGTCCGCCAGCGCGGTGGCGGCGAACGCCCAGCGGCCGACGGTCGTACCGGGCGCGGCCGTCCACGCCCTCGTGGTGTCGTCGAAGACCAGCGCGCTCCGGTAGCCGACGCCGTCGCGCGGCTCGGCCGTGCCGCCGGCCAGCAGGAACCTCCCGCCGCCCAGGGGGACCACCCGGTGGAGGCCGCGGCCCCCGGGCGAGGCCGGCATCGCCGTCCAGGCCCCGGTGGCCAGGTCGTAGCGCTCGGCGGTCAGCTCGGCGAAGGGGTCGAACGTGCCGTCGCCCGGGGCACCCGGGGTGGCACCGCCGAACACCAGCGCGGCGGTGTCGGAGGCGGCCACCGCCTGGTGTCGGCTCCTGGGCCGCAGGAGGCTGCCGGTCGGGGTCCAGGCCTTGGTGGCGGGGTTGTACAGCTCGCAGAACGCGAGCGAGGCGTCGTCGTGCCCGGAGATCGGCGCGGTACCGCCGCACACCAGCACCTGACCGCCCTTGAACAGGACGGCACAGTGCCCGGTCCGGGCGTCGGTCATCGTCCCGGCGTCGCTCCAGGTGTCGGTGGCCGGATCGTAGATCTCCGCCGACCGCAGGGCCCTGACGGAGTCGCCGGAGCGCACCGCGACGCCGCCCGCCACCAGCACCCGCTTGTCCGCCAGGAGCACCGCACTGTGCCCCCAGCGCGCCTCGCGCATGTCGGCGGCGGTCTTCCAGCTGCCGTCGGCCGGGTCGTAGAGCTCGGCGCCGGCGAGGCCGGGCGACAACGGCGACGCGCCGCTCGTCCCCCCGGCGATCAGCACCCGGCCGTCGTCGAGCCGGGTCACGGTGTGCAGCCGGCGCGGGAAGCGCAGCGGGACGCCCGCCGTCCAGGTCGCGGCGGCCGGGTCGTAGACGGCGGTGCGGGTCAGGACCGCCGAGGCGGCGTCGGAGCCGCCGACCAGCAGCACCTTGCCGCTCTTCAGCAGGACGGCGCCGTCGTACTGCCCGTACCAGGAGGCCGGTGACGGCAGGTCACCGGACTTCGTCCAGGCGCCGCCGGCCGCGACCGCCGTACTCGTGGTGGCAGCGGTCATGGCGCCGGTCATGGCGCCGGTCGCGGTGTCGGTCATGGCGTCGGTCATGGCTCGTCGAACCCTTCGGGCTGGCCGTGGTCACGGCGTGAGGATCTCGGTGCCGGCGGTGATGACGGCGGCCTCCCCGGGTGCCGCCGGGCCGGAGAGCGTGACGCCCCCCGCGACCAGCACCCGGCCGTCGGCCAGCTCGGTGGCGGCGAAGTCGGTACGGCCGTCGGCCAGACCGCCGGTGGTGGTCCAGCCGTGGTCGGCCGGGTCGTAGCGCGTCGCGTTGCGAAAGCCCCCGGCGAAGGCGGGTCCGGCGGTGCCCCCGATCACCAGGACCCGGCCCGAGCGCAGCGGCAGCGCCCGGTGCCCGCTGCGGCCACCGGGCATGTCCGGCAGCCGGCTCCAGGTGTTGGTGCCCGGGTCGTAGCGTTCCGCCGACGCCAGGGGCGCGAGGGTGAACCGCCCGCCGGCCGGGATTCCGGTCGCCTCGCCGCCGGTGACCAGGACCGAGCCGTCGGCCAGCACGGTCGCCTGGTGGCCCCGGCGCGGGGTGGTGAGGCTCCCGGCGGCGGACCAGGTGCCCGCGGCCGGGTCGTACAGCTCGCAGAAGGCGAGCGGGGCCGGGCGGCCACCGGTGGCCAGTGCCCCGCCGACGACCAGGACCCGGCCGCCGGGCAGCACGGCCGCGCGGTGCCCGGACCGGGCGTCGGTCATCGGCTTCGCGGGGGACCAGCCTCCGGTGCGCGGGTCGAACAGCTCGGCCGAGTCCAGCGTGCCCTCGCCGCCGCCCCGTGCCCCGGTGCCGCCGGCCACCAGGACCGCGCCGGTGCTCAGCAGCGTCGCCGAGTGCCCGGCCCGGGGCGTCCTCAGCGCGGCCGCCCGGCTCCAGGTGGCGGCGACCGGGTCGAAGACCTCGCTGGAGCCGAGCGGCTTCCCGTCCGCGCCGTAGCCCCCGGTCACCAGGACCCGCCCGTCGTCGAGCACCGTGGTGGAGTGCCCGCGGCGCGCGGTGGCGAGGCCCGGGACGGCCGACCAGGTGTTGGCCGCCGGATCGAACCGGGCCGCGGAGCCGATCGCCCGGCCGGTGCCGTCGGCGCCGCCGGCGACGAGCACGGTGCCGCCGACCAGCCGGACCGCCTCCAGCCCGGCGGCCGCCACCGGCAGCGGAGCGGCGGCGGACCACGCCCCGGGCACGGAGAGCGGGGCGGCGACCTCCGAGACCGGGATGACGTGCAGCGCGTCGGCCAGGCCCGGGTCCGCGGCGACCCAGTCGGCCAGCGCGTCGGCCGCCGTGGCGTAGCTGCGGAAGGTGGTCGCGCCCCGGTCGACGTCCGAGGTCGGCGGGAAAGCCTGCAGGTTGTTGCGCCGGTAGGCGACGGCGAACCGCTGTCCGGTGAGCTGCACGGTGTCCCCGCCCGTGAACGGCCGGCGGCGCTCGGCGTCCCGCCGCGACAGGGTGGAGCGGCTGGTACTGCTGCCCTCCAGCAACTGCTCGTAGACGGCGGCGGGGACGTCGTGGAACCGGGCGCGGCGGGTCCCCGCCGGGGCGGTGACAGCTCGGGTCGCCTTCGTCACCCCCGCCGCCCGGGCCGGCCGCACGGCAGCGCCCGCGGGGGTACCGGCACTGCGGCGGGAGTCGATGATGTGCAGCTCGTAGCGGGTGCTGCGGCGGACCACCCGCGCGGAGGCGAGCGCCTCCCGTTCCGCGCTCAGCTCCAGCCCGGCGTCCTGGTCCTGGTAGGGCGCGGCGGACAGCTTGGCCGCGTCGTCCATGTCCTGGAACTGGGCCATCGCGAACTTGTCGTCCGGGGTGGAGAGCTGGACCAGGCCGCTGTCCGAGGCCGGAGCCACGCCGAAGCGCCGGCCGTCGCTCGGCCGCTGCGCGCCCACGCGGTCGATCCGGACGTTGAGCGGGATCGCCCGCTGCTGCACGTACAGGGTGCCGAGCGGATGCAGCACGAGCTTGTCGGTCTCCGGCAGCGCGCGCAGCGTCACCCGGGGGTCGCCGCCGCCGGGGGGCAGCTTGGTGCGCCAGCCCTCGACCTTGCTGATCTCGCCCGCGAGCAGCGGCAGCACCGCGATCGGCGGCAGTGTGGTGTCGTGCTCCTCGCCCCAGCTGATGTCGAAGTCGGCGGAGATCTCCAGGAAGAGCAGCGAGATGGAGCCGCGCCCGCGCGCCCGCCACGGCGACACGCCCTCCAGCCGGAACCGCAGGTCGATGGAGAACAGCCCCACCCCGAACGCCTTGAGCGAGATGTCGGCGGCGATCTCGATGACGAAGGAGAACGGGGAGAAGCGGAACAGCGCGTCGAAGGAGAGATGGCCCTCGACCCCGAAGTCCTCGAAGCCCAGCCGGAGTTCCGCCGCCGCCCCGAACTGCACGGTGTTGCTGGTGAGGGCGAAGTACCCGGACACCCGGATCAGCGCCCCGGGCCGGTTCAGGATGTCGACGGCCAGCCGGTCGGGCACCGGGAACGGCAGCGGCGGGGGCCGGAACGACGGATGGAACCCGCCGACCGAGAGCACCAGGTTGGGGTTGTCACCCCAGTCCACGAGCAGACCCATGCCGCCGTCGATGGTCATGGTGAGGACCCGCGACTCGAAGAGCTGGGCGAAGAACCACAGCCGCGACTTGTCGAACTCGACCGCGCCGATGAAGGCGACCTTCAGGACCAGCAGCGCGAGCTCCTCGGTGGGCAGCGCGCACGTCAGCACCCCGAGGATCGCCAGGTTGCCCGGGATCTCGATCACGACGCCCAGCGAGACGCTCACCAGCGTCGGCGTGCCCCAGCCGATCCTGGCCATCGGCCCGATCAGGAACTTCCCCTGCTCGGGCGGGAAGAAGGCCCGCAGATCGCTGAGGATCCGCGGGGCGTTGGCGACGACGTCCTGCGGGAACATCACCGACTCGATCCGGCCGGTGCGCACCCCCTCGACGAGCGCCCGCAGGTTCATCCCGCGGTTGAGGCCGATCAGGCCGCCGACGGCGAGCAGGGTGAAGCCGTATCCCAGCTGCAGGCCGAGGCCGCCGAACTCGGTGGTGATCACGATCAGCATCGAGAAGCCGTCGGTGCCGTCCGGCATCCGGGTGCTGATCAGGCCGATCGCCTTGAGATCGACGAAACCGGCGAACTTCAGCTCCAGCGCGCCGGAGTACTCGCCGCGCGCCGGGTCGGCCGACAGGAAGCCCCCGCCGGAGATCACCCCGGTGTCGACCGAGAGCCCGACGCCGGTGGGCGGCTTGAACTCGAAGCCGATGTCCAGCGGGCCGAGGTTGCCGCCCTCGCGGAACCGTGACCTGACGATCACTCCGACCCGGTCGACCGCCGCCTTGACCGGACCCAGCTCGGCGTCGAAGGCGGCGGAGAGCTCCAGCGGCACGGAGCCGTCCGCGCCGACCCCCACGCTCAGGTAGAGCGTGGTGACCTCGACCGGGCCCAGCTCCAGGTGGGTCGGGATCGCCAGGTCGAGCGAGCCGCTGCCCTCCAGGCGCAGCCCGCCCGACGGCGACCAGAGGGCCCGCAGCTCGAAGTCGGACTCGATCCGCCCGCCGCCGGTGATCCTGCTGATGAAGCCGTCGCCCTGGGAGAGGTCGATCAGGACGTGGCCGCCCGCGAGGTCGAGGCGGGCGGTGGGCTCGGCCGTGGCGCTGCCGCCCGGCCCGGCCTGCGCCGTCAGCCCGAGGGCCGCGGTGAAGCGGTGGATCTCCACCCGGGATCCGCCGGCCTTGCCCAGCAGCACGATCGGTGTGCCGTCGGCCTTCTCGGCGGTCAGCCCGAGTGCGGCGCCGAGCTGCAGGGAGCCGGTGGTGGGGTGGAGTTCGATGCTCAGCGGCGGCTGGACCCGGGCCTCCAGCCCCGGGGCGAACCTGCTCCGCGCCTCGAAGGAGATCTTCCAGAGCGGACCGGGACGGTACTCGCGGACCAGGTCCGCGGCGGCCACCACGTCGGCCCGGGCGAGCAGCGAGGGCAGCGGGCCGGCCGGGTCGACGGTCAGCCGCAGGAGGAAGGCGTCGAGCACGCGCGGGCCGCCGGCGGGTGCCTCGAGGTCGAAGTACCGGCCGTGCGCGTGGAGGTGCTCGGCGAGCCGCCGGAACAGCTCGGCGCCGTCGAACCCGGGCGTGCCGAAGCCGAAGGCGTCGCGGAACAGGTCGCCGGGTGCGGTGAACAGGGTGGGCAGCCGGTCGAGGTGGAGCGTACGGCGCCGGCCCGGCACCACCGTCTGGTCCGCCGGGTCGGAGGCGCGCCCGGCATCGGTGAGGATCCCGAGCAGCGACAGCACGCCGAGCGCGTTGCGGCTCCGGCCCTCGATGTGGGTGAGCAGCGCCCAGTCGAGGATCCGCCGGGGCAGCTCCCTGGCCTCGGCCCGGATCCTGGCCCGCTGGGCGTCGGTCAGACCGGGCGCGCCGCTCACCGCGGTGTCCAGGGCGGGACCCAGGGCGTCGAGTGCGCCGAACACCTGCCCCAGGGCGCCCACCAGGGACACCCCCTCCAGGGTGATGCGCTCGGCGACGTCGTCCCCGATCGCCGCGTCCAGCCGCAGCACGATCGGGCCCAGGCCTCCGGCCTGCGTGGCGATCGTGCCGAGCGGGCCGTCGGCGGCGCCGAGCCCGCCCGGCAGCCACAGGCCCAGCTCCGTGAGGAACGACTGCCGCTGCTCGGCGCTCAGCAGCTGCTCCAGCGGCCGCAGGGCGTTGGCGAGCTCCCGGGCGAGCAGTTCCAGGGTTCCGGCGGCCATCTCAGCTCAACTCCGCTCGGTCGTCGAGGTCGGACAGTCGCGCACCGGGCAGTCGGAGCAGGAAGTCGCGGTGCGTGGTGACGGCCTCGCGCAGTGCCGGGCTCCCGGCGGCGGCGAGTTCGTCGAGCAGACGGGCCAGCCCGTCGGCCACCGGGCGGCCGCCGAGCGTGCGCGGGACGGGTTCGTCGTGGGCGAGCTCGCTGAGCAGCAGCCGCCGGACGATCAGCGGGCCGTGCATCCGGTGCCAGGCGACGGTGACACGCCGTTCGGTGTCCACCAGGCGCCGTACCTCGTCGAGGTGCGCGGTGCAGAGCTCGGCGGCCCGGCGTCCGGTCGTGCTCCCGGCGAGGCGGTCGAGGACCTGGCGGGTCCGGACGGTCGGCGGGACGTGCGCGGCGGGGTAGGCGGCGGTCGGCAGGATCAGCGGCTCCCCGCCGGCGGCGAAGGACTCCGCGAGCGGGGCCGGCATCGAGGCGAGGACGGCGGGTTCGGGGTTCACCCGGCCGAAGCCCCAGCCGCTGTCCAGCTGGGTCGGCGGGACCGGCGGGACCGGGGGCAGGCAGGTGGAGGTGAGGTGGCCGACGATCGTGGTGTGGTCGAGGTCGTTGTTCGCCTGGAACATCAGGGCGATGACCCCGGCGACGTACGGCGCGGCCTGGCTGGTCCCGCTCATCGCGACCAGCAGGTCCGGGTGGAGGCCGCCGGACTTCGCCGAGTAGATCCGCCTGCCGGGTGCGCAGACTTCGGGCTTGAGCCGGAAGTCCGCGGTGGGGCCGCGGCCGGAGAAGGGGGCGAGCTTCCCGCTGGCCGGGTCGTAGGCACCCACCGTGAGGGGGAGACGGGCGGTGCCGGGGGAGCCGACGGTCCGGGTCGGCTCCTGGTCCGCGAGGACGAAGCGGGCGGGCTGCTCCGTCAGGCTGGGGTTGGTCCAGCAGTCGAACGGTGTGGCGGTGCCCTGGGTCTCGGTGAGCGTGACGGTCCACACCCCGGGGGCGATCTGGGGCGTGAGGGGGGCGACGGCCCTGGCCGGGTTGAGCTGGGCGACGATCCGGTTCTTGCGGTTCGGCTCGACCCCGACGTGCGAGGTGACGAACAGGACGTGCTCGGTCGGTCCCTGACCGACGGTCCGTCGCACGGACGGCGCGTTCGGGTTCGTGCTGGGGGTGACCGGGGCCATGGCCGGCCCGCCGACCGGTTGCGGTGGGGTGAGGGTGAAGTTCAGCCGCCCGGGCCCCGGGTACCAGAGGACCAGGAAGTCGGCCGCGGTGTCGCCGGACAGGATGTCCACCCCCCGAGTGACGCTGCCGCGCGCGGGAACGGTGCCGGACGTGTGCTGGCCCTCGGAGAACTGCGCGAGCTGGTTGGGCGGGGCCAGCCCGCCGGTGTTTCCCGCGATGAGCACGATCGACCGGCGGGTCGCCCCGATCAGCAGGTCGTCCAGCCCCTGCTCCTCGGGGGCCGTGCCGTCGTGCGCCGTTCCGGTCCCGAAGAGGCTCATGTTCAGCACGACGGGGGGCTTCGGAGTACCGGCCGGAACCCAGGGCTGTTCGAGGACGTACTTGGCCGCCCGGAGATCCTCGACGGTGTCGAACAGCGAGCGGACGATGGCGAGATCCGCCTCGTGGGCGATGCCGGTGATCCGGTCGGGGGAGCAGCAGCCCGGCAGGCCGATTCCCGCGGCGACCCCCGCGACGTGGCTGCCGTGGCCGTCCGGGTCGCGCGAGATGAAGGCCTGGGGCGGCGTGGGCGGCGGCGGTGCCGCGGCCAGGGCGGCGTTGATCTCGTTCGGGGTGATGACCCGCCCGCGGATGACGCTGACGGTGGCTCCGGTGCCCCCGGTGAGGGTGACGTCGGTCAGCCGGATCGGGTTGATCTGCGCGGTGTCGAACGGCGCCTTGATGAACTGCCCCTCGAAGTCGATCACCAGCGGCTGCGCCGGCAGCGGGCCGCCGGTGACGACCACGTCGCCCGGTCTCATTCCGCCGAGCGCGCTCAGCACCGACTGCGCGGTGGCGGCGGTCAGCGGGAGCGCCAGGGGGCCGGTCGCCTGGTCGGGCACCTGGCCCGGGGGCTTCCAGCGCAGGGTGATCGAGCCCCCGGTCGGATTGCCGGTGGGCGTGATCGTCTGGCGCAGCGTCATGTCGAGGAGCGACACGATCCGGGTGGTCCCGTCGAGCTTGCGGAACGCCGGGTGGAAGATGTCGATTCCGGTGTCGATCACGCCGACCACCACGCCGCGCCCCGTGAATCCGGGGGGAACGGTGGGGTCGTCCGAGGCGAACGGCGCACCGGGCGCACCGCCCCCGGCGCCGGTTGCCTCGGCGCCCGTGGCCTCGGCGCCCGTGGTTTCGGGAGGCGGTGCCGCCGGTCCTCCGGGCCGGGTCGGTCGGCTGCCGTGGACGGTGATCACGTTGTCGAGCGCGCAGACCCGTTCGAGGTCCTCGGCGGCGACGGTGCCGGCCGCGACCCGGGCGGTGCGGAACTCGGTCCAGAAACCGGCCTCCTCCACCACCGCGAGGTCGCCGGTGAACTGGAGCAGGACCTTGATCCGTTCGGTCCGGTCCATCCTCGCACCGTCGTCCTCGTCCTCGCGGAGGGCGGCCTGCTTCAGTGCGTGCACGCGCGAGATCAGCGATTCGTCGAGCTTCGTGTACGTCATCCGCCACCTCGCAGCCGATCGTCGGACGGCGTTTATCATGAGCCCGGGAAAATCCACTGTCAATCAGTATTCTGCCCTGTTCATCTTGCTCGAAGGCGCGTTTCACCTGCGGCAATCGGCTCCGTATGCGAATCGATGGCGAAGATTCCGCTATTGAGTTCACTCGTTCGAGTCAATGGAATGATCGTCGATTCGAATAATCGAATGAATTATCAGGTGGTCGGTTTCCGCGGATTGCGCCCCGTCCGGTCCGGGCGCGGATGCGGGAGCGCGCCCGCGGGCCTAGCGTGGCCCCATGGAGCTGTTCCCCCCGATCCCGCTGTCGTCCTGGCAGGACTCCAAGGCGACGGTGCACCGGTTCGCCCAGGTCGTCGGCAAGGTCCGCCTGGCGTACAGCGTTCGGCGCAACCACTGGTGGAACGTCCCCTACTACCTCACCGGGCGCGGCATCACCACGCGCCCGATGGCCACGGCCGACGGGAGCGGGACCTTCTGCGTCGACTTCGACTTCGTCGACCACCGGCTGCTGGTCTGCTCGTCGGACGGCCGCCGGGTCTCGTTCCCGCTCGCCGGGCAGTCCGTGGCGTCGTTCTACCGCCAGACGCTCGACGCCCTCGCCACGGTCGGTGTGCCGGCGTCCCTCCCGAACCCGCACCCGTTCGACCTGCCCGACGCCGGCCGGCCCTTCACCGAGGACACCGAGCACGCCGCCTACGACCCGTTCTGGGTCAACCGGTACTGGCAGGTGCTCGGCCAGGTCAACCTGGTCCTGGAGGAGTTCGCCGCCCGCTTCTGCGGGAAGACCAGCCCGGTGCACCACTTCTGGCACACCTTCGACATCGCCGTCACCCGCTTCTCCGGCCGCCAGACCGACCAGCCCGAGAGCGTCGACCCGGTGACCCGCGAGGCCTACTCCCGCGAGGTCATCAGCTCCGGGTTCTGGTTCGGCGACGACGCCTTCCCCCGGCCGGCCTTCTACTCCTACGCGGCGCCCGAACCCGCCGCTCTGGCCGACCGCCCGCTGCGTCCCGACACCGCCCGCTGGGTCGAGCGCGGCGGCAGCCACCTGGCCGTCCTGGAGTACGACGACGTCCGCGGCGGCGGTGACCCGCGGGCCGCGGTCCTCGACTTCTACGAGTCCGTGTACCAGTCCGCGGCCCACCTCGCCGACTGGAACATCGGCGGCGAGGCCTCGCCCGGAGGCATCACCGACCCGCTGCTCGCCCCGGGGCCTACCGCGCGGTGAGGCGCCGGCCGAGATCCTCCAGGTAGGGCGTGCCGTAGGCGTCCGCGAGGTCGTCGAGGTCGATCATCGGGGGGATGTCGATCACGGGCTGGCGTTCGACGAGGAAGGCCACCGTCTCGTGGACGATCCTGGTCTCGTCGGCGCCGGTGATCTGCGGCTGATCGAGGACGCCGTCGGTGACCCGGATCCGGGTCTCGGCCTCGGCCGCGCCCTCGCGGACCCGGACCAGGTGCTCGTGGTCGCCCAGGGGTTCGACCTGGATCTCGACTGCCATGGCGGTCTCCGCCTCTCCACGTGTCCGGGGCCGTGCGGCCCCGACTGCAGGGATGCCAACGCCCGATCGGCGCTGCGCCGGTGCCGGCTGCACGCACGCCCGGTCGGCGCGTCGGCGGCGGTGCGCGCGGGCGGGGCGTCCACGCGCTGCCGACCGGTTGTCGACACCCTGCTGGTCTCCTGCTCGCGCTCGCCGGGCCGGCTGGGCGGGGGCGCGGGCGAGGGCCCCGACGGCGCCGTCACCCGGCGGCGGCCTCCTCGGCGGCGGCCTCCTCGACGATCCGCCCGTCGCGCAGCTCGACCACCCGGTCCGCGAGCTCCATGAGGTTCGGGTCGTGCGTGGCGACCAGCACGGTGACGCCCTCGCTGCGCACCACCGCGCGCAGCAGCTCCATGATCGACCGGCCGGTCTCCGAGTCCAGCTGGCCGGTCGGCTCGTCGGCGATGATCAGGTCCGGCTCGTTGGCCAGCGCCCGGGCGATGGCCACCCGCTGCTGCTGGCCGCCGGACAGCTCGCCGGGGCGCTGGTTGGCGTGGTCGGCCAGTCCGACCAGCGCCAGCAGCGTCCGGGCGCGCTCCTCGCGCTGGGCGGCCGGCACCTTGCGCAGCCGCATCGGGACACCGACGTTCTCGGCGGCGGTGAGCACCGGGAGCAGACCGAAGGACTGGAAGACGAAGCCCAGCCGGTCCCGGCGCAGGGCCAGCCGGCCGTCCTCGTCCAGGCCGCCGAGGTCGGTGCCGTCCAGGGTGATGGTGCCGCCGGTCGGGCTGTCCAGGCCGCCGACCAGGTTGAGCAGGGTGGTCTTGCCGGAGCCGGACCGGCCCTTGAGGGCGGTGAGCTCGCCCCGGCCGATGGTGAAGGAGACGCCGCGCAGGGCGTGCACGGCCCGTTCGCCGGTCCCGAAGCTGCGGTGGACGTCGGTGACGGCCACCATGGGAGCGGTCACGGTGGCGGCCGGGTGCTGCGTCATTCGGCGTCCCCCCTGGGTATTCCATTGAAGTGTTCATGGCTTGGCGCGACCACGTCTGACGTGCCGTCAGGCATGGTCCGGCAGTGGTTCGGAGCATTTGTTCACTACTTTCATCCTTCGCGCAAGTCCCTTCCTTTCCTTGACCGGATCTGACAGCATCGTCCGCTATCCGGTGATCAAGCGCCGGTGATCATCATGCGGCGCCACCACGGGCGCCCAGCCGCGCAGGGAGGCGTGCGCCCGGTACGGGCGACGCGGCGCGGACACCAGGAGGACCGGGGGAGGAACGGGATGCTCGGCTTCGTCGTGCGCCGTCTGCGCGGGCGACTGCCCCTGGCCGCCGCAGCGCTGCTCACCGTACTGATCACGACGGCGGTGCTCACGGCGCTGGTCGCCTTCCAGCGCACCGTCGGCGAGGTCGGACAGCGCCAAGCCCTCCAGGGCCGGGGCCACCCGAGGACCACCGTGGTGGTCAACTCGGAGCACGGGCTGGGCCAGCGGGCCAAGGACGACGCGGCGGTGGGCGACTACGCCCGCGCCCTCTTCGGCGACCTGCCGACCGAGACCCGCGGCCTGTCCCGCAGCCGCTCCTACGGCCTGCCGGGCGCCCCGGGGGCTGCCCCGACGGGCAAGCCGGCGGGCACACCCGCTGCCCCCCAGTCCTCCGGCGCCCCCGCGAGCCCCGCCCCGGCGGCCGGCAACCAGCCCGGAGCCCAGCCCGGAGCCCAGTCCGGCACTCAGCCCGGCCCGGCCAAGGACGACGACCTCACCCTCCTCGCCGCCCTCGACCGCCAGTACACCCAGCTGCTCGCCGGCAACTGGCCCGTCCCCGCCGCCTCCGGCACCCCCGGCCCCGTCCAGGCCGCCGCCCCGCAGGCCGCGCTCACCCGCCTCGGCCTCACCGCCGACGCCCTCCCCGCCGAGGTCCGGCTCACCGACCGCTACGGCGGCGCCCCGCTCACCGTCCGGATCACCGGCGTCTACCGCGCCACCGACCCCGCCGACCTCTACTGGCGGCTCGACCCGCTGCAGGGCCGCGAGGTCCTGGTCGGCGGATTCACCACCTACGGCCCGCTGCTCGTCGACGACACCGCCTTCACCGCCGCCGGCATCCCGCAGAACGGCCGCAGCTGGCTGCTCGACGCCGACTTCACCGGCGCCGGCGCCTCCGCCGTGGACGCCCTGCGCGGCCGGATCACCCCGGCCGGCGACGACCTCAACAAGAACGGCGGGCTGATCGCCCGCACCGACCTCGCCGACCTGCTGCGCGAGCTGGACTCCAGCGCCATGGTCGCCCGCTCCACCCTGCTCATCGGCGCCCTCCAGCTGATCGTGCTGGCCGCCGCCGCCCTGCTGCTCGTCGTCCACCTCATCGCCACCCGCCAGCAGGCCGAGAACGCCCTGCTCGCCGCCCGCGGCGCCTCCGGCCTGCGCCTCGGCGCCTTCAGCGCCACCGAGGCCCTGCTGCTCGCGCTGCCCGCCGCCCTGCTCGCCCCGCTGCTCACCCCGCCGCTGCTGAGCGTCCTCGGCGGCTTCGGCCCGCTGCGCCACGTGCCGCTGGACACCTCGCTGCGCTGGACCCTGTGGCCGGTCGCCGTCGCCTGCGCCCTCGGCTGCGTCCTGCTCGCCGCCGTGCCCGCCCTGCTGCGCGGCGCCGGCGCCGCCGTGCTGCGCCGGGCCGGCAACCGCCAGGCCCTGGCCGCGGGCGCCGCCCGTTCCGGCGCCGACCTCGCCCTGCTCGCCCTGGCCGTCCTCGCCTACCAGCAGCTCTCCCAGTACAGCGGCGGGCTGTCGCCGGACGCCGACGGCCGCCTCGGGCTGGACCCGGTCCTGGTCGCCACCCCCACCCTCGCCCTCGGCGCCGGCACCCTGCTCGCGCTGCGCCTGCTGCCGCTCGCCGCGCGCCTCGGCGCCCGGATCGCCGCCCGGGGCCGCGGTCTCGGGCCCGCCCTGGTCGGCTGGCAGCTCGCCCGCCGCCCCGGCCAGGCGGGCGGACCGGTCCTGCTGCTGGTGCTCGGCGTCTCCACCGGCGTCCTCGCCCTCGGCCAGCACGACACCTGGAACACCTCCCAGCAGGACCAGGCCTCCTTCGCCACCGCCGGCGGCCTGCGCATCCACAGCATCCACACCGACCCGCTCGGCCAGGGCAGCCGGTTCGCCGCCCTGCCCGGCGGCGACCGGATCATCCCCGTCAGCCGCCAGGAGCAGTCACTGCCCGACAACGGCCACGGACAGATCCTCGCCCTGGACGCCGCCGCCTTCGCCGAGCGCGTCCCGGTCCGCTCCGACCTGCTCGACGGACAGGACCCGAAGCGGCTGTTCGCCCCGCTCGCCGAGAACGCGCCCACCGGCGCCGCGGCCGGAATCCCGCTGCCCGGCCGTCCGCAGCGCATCGAGGCCGAGGTCACCTTCACGCCGGACGCGCGGCGGCCGTCCCCCGGCGAGGCCCTGCCGCCGCCGGTCAGGGCCCCGGACGTCTGGCTGCTGCTGCGCGACCGCCACGACATCTCCTTCGTCGTCCCGCTCAACGGCATCCCCGCCTCCGGCGAGGGCCGGGCCACCGCGAACCTCGCCGGGCTCACCGACGGCGGACGCAGCTCGGTGTCCGCGCCGCTGACCGTCGTCGGCGTGACCCTCTCCTTCGGCCCCACCGACGGCGGCACGCTGACCGTCCGCCGGCTCGCCGCCGCCGACGACGCGACGTCCCCCGCCGTGCCGGCCACCGTCCCCGCCGGCTTCGACTGGGCCACCACCGGCGACGGCACCGACCACGACGCCCACGTGGAGATCCTCCCCGGCGGGGCCGGCGACCGGCCGCTGCTGAGCGCGCGCTACTGGTCCGTCACCGGCAACCGCGGCACGCAGCGCGCCGCCATCACCCCGGCCGGCGCCAAGCCGCCGACCGAGATCACCGGCGTCGCCACCCGCGGCTACCTGGCCGCCACCGGCTCCGGCGTCGGCTCGACCCTGCGGGTGCCGTTCGGCCTCGCCACCGTGCAGGTGCGGATCACCGGCGAGGTCGAGTCGCTGCCCGTCGCGGGCGGCACCGCCCTGCTGGTCGACCTGGGCACCGTCGGCCGGGCGCTCGCCGCCACCGGCCGGGAGACCCCCATCCCCACCGAGTGGTGGCTGCCCGCCGCCGGCCCGGACGACCAGGCCCCCGCCCAGGCGGCCGCCGCCCTGCGCGCGGCCCCCAGCGCACCCGGGCTCCAGCTCCGCGACGAGGTCGCCGCCGATCTGCTCGGCGACCCGCTGAGCGCGGCCCCGCAGAACGCGCTCGCCGCCATCGCCCTCGTCACCACGGTGCTCGCCGCGATCGGCTTCGGCGCCGCCTCGGCGGCCGCCGCGGGCGAGCGCTCCCGCGACTCCGCGCTGCTGCTGGCCCTCGGCGCCCCCAGGCGCCGCCTGATCCGCACGGCCACCGCCGAGCAGGCCGTCCTGGTCGGCCTCGGCACGGTCGTCGGCCTCGCCCTCGGCGCTCTGATCGTGCGGCTGATCGTGCCGCTCGTGGTGCTCACCCCGACGGCCCGCCGCCCCGTCCCGGACGCCGTTGTCGACCTGCCGCTCGGCACCGCCGTGCTGCTGGCCGCCGCGATCGCCGCCGTCCCCCTGCTCTCGGCCCTGCTCGGCGGACGCCGCCGGCGCGACGTGGCCCAACGCCTGCGGCACCTGGAGGAGATGTGACCAGCCCGGCCGGATCCGAGGCCCCCCGGCCCGCCGACGCCGGACCGGAGAGCGCCCACCGCCCCGCGGCGTGGGTGCGCACCCGGCTGCGCGCGACCCCGCTCGCCGCGCTGCTCACCGCCGTGCTCGCGTTCGGCACCGTCTTCCTCGCGGCGGCCTTCCCGCGCCTGCTGGACCGCACCGCCGACCAGGGCCTGCGCGAGTTCCTCCGCGACCGGGGCCCGGCGGCCACCAGCATCTTCGCCACCGCCGACCTGCGCGGGGACGCCAAGGGCCTCGACGAGGCCGCCGCCCTGCTCACCGCGCACACCGGCGACACCTTCCGCGTCGCGCCCGGCGGACCGGTCTACGGCAGCCGCACCGGCAAGCCGCGCTCCCTCACCAACCCGGGCCTGGCCAGGCCCGAAAAGGCCGACCCGGTGATGGACCTGTTCTACCTGCAGGGCCTGCGTGACCACGTGACGCTCGCCGAGGGCAGCTGGCCGGGCGCCCCCTCGCCGGACCAGCCGGTCCAGATCGCGATCAGCCGCGACGTCGCCGAGACCGTCCGCATCCACCTCGGCGACATCCTGGAGACCTCCTCGGCCACCAGCGACGACGAGGCGCCCCGGGCCCTGGTGGTCGGCATCGTCGACGTCGCCGACCAGAGCGACCCCTACTGGAGCGACCTGTCCTGCCTCAGCCGGGCCTGCCTCAACTACACCACCGGCAAGGAGCCCGCCGCCTACTGGCGCACCGCCGGACTCGTCGACGGCTCCGCCCTCGAACGGGTGCGGACCTGGCAGACCGGCGCGCAGGACTTCTGGCGGCTGCCCGTCGACATCGACGCCCTGCGGGCCGACCGGCTCGCCGAGACCGACCGGGAGGTCGCCTCCTACCTCACCGGACACACCGCCAACGCGCTGGCGAACGCCACCCAGCGCCCCGGCCTGCACATCACCTCCCCGCTGCCCACGCTGTTCCGCCAGGCCGGCGAGCGGCAGGAGGCCGCCGCGCCGCTCGCCGCGATCGGCCCGGCCGGCCTCGCCGGCGTCGGGGTGGTCGTGCTCTGTCTGGCCGCCGCGCTCACCGGTGACCGGCGCGCCGCCGAACTGCGGCTGCTCCAGGCCCGCGGCGGCTCGCGCTCCGGCGTCCTGCTGCGGCTGCTCGGCGAGGGCGCGGTGACCGTCCTGCCGGCCTCCGCCCTCGCGACCGCGCTCGCCCTGTGGCTGCTGCCCACCCCGCGCTGGGGCAGCGCCCTGCTCGCCGCCACGGCCGTCACCCTGTTCACCCTGCTCGCCGTCCCGCTGCGCGCCGCCCGGCTCTGGTCCCGCCCCCGGCCCGGCGTGGGCCGGCGCCGTCTGGTCGGCGAACTCGCCGTCCTGGCCCTGACCGTCGCCGCCGTGGCGGAGGTCCGCCGGCGCGGCGTCGCCACCGGCGGCGAGGGCGCCGACCCGCTGCTGGTCGTCGCCCCGCTGCTGCTCGCCCTCACCGGGGGACTCCTGCTCGCCCGCCTCCAGCCGCTGCTGGTCGGCGCGCTCACCCGGGTCGCCGCGCGGCGCCCGGGCGCCGTCGGGTTCCTCGGCCTGACCCGCGCCGCCCGCGGCACCGGCGAACGCAGGGGGTCCTCCGTGCTGCCGCTGCTCGCGCTGCTGCTCGCCGTCACCACCGCCGGCTTCGGCGCCACCGTCCTGGGCGCCGTCGACACCGGGCGCACCCGCGCGGCCCGGCTGAGCGTCGGCGGCGACGCCTCCGTGGTCGTCCCGGTCGGCGTCACCATCCCGCCCGCCTTCGCCGAGGCCGCCGCCGCGCTGCCCGGTATCCGGGCCTCCGCCCCGGTCTGGGCCGACACCGAGGTGTTCGTGCTCGGCGCCAACGGCACCACCCGGGTGTTCGCCGTCGTCGCCGACCCCGCCTCCTACGCCGAGATCTCCCGCTCGCTCGGCCGCGGCGCCTTCGACCCCGCGCTGCTGGCCGGCGGCACCGGCGGACCGGACACCCCCGTGCCCGTCCTGGTCTCCGCCGCGCTCGCCAAGCAGCTCGGCAATGGAGACACCCACCGCCTGCGCCTGCCGAACGGCGGCGAACTGCTCACCGCCACCGCCGGCACCGTCGACGCCACCCCCGCCCTCCAGGGCGAGGACCGCCTGTTCGTCGTCCTGCCGGCCGCCCCGGCCGTCGCCGTCGCCCCCGAACTCGGCCGCGCCAACCTCTGGCTGGCCACCGGCTCCGTCGACCAGGACGCCCTGCGGAGCCTGGTGCGCGAACGCATCGCCAGCGACGCCGAACGCGCCACCCGCGCCACGATCGCCGGGTCCGGGGCCCAGGGGGACGCCCTGCCGACCGGCTACACCGTGCGCACCAGCGCGGCCGTCGTCACCGAACTCGCCGACGACCCCCTCCAGGACTCCGCCGCCCGGCTGTTCTGGGCCGCCGTCCTCGGCTCCGGCGCGCTCGCCCTGCTCGCCGTCCTGCTCACCCTGGTCCGCGCCGCCCCCGAACGCACCGCCCTGCTCGCCCGGCTGCGCACCATGGGCCTGCGCCCCCGGCAGGGCCTGGCCCTCATCCTGGTCGAGACCCTGCCGCAGACCCTGGTCGCGGCGGTCGGCGGCGGCCTCGTCGCGCTCGCCGCGGTCGCCCTGCTCGGCCCGTCCTTCGACCTGTCGATCCTGGTCGGCGCGCAGATCGCGCGCGGCCTGCCGGTCGACGTGCCACCGGTCGCGCTGCAGACCGCCGGCCTCGCCGCCCTGGTCGCGGCCGGCGTCGTCGCCGAGGCGCTGATCGCCGGCCGGCGCCAGATCGCCACCGAACTACGGGCGGGGGACCAGCGATGACGCCCCCGCGCCCGGCCGAATCCGACACCACCACCACACCAGCTCCGACGAGAGGAGAGCCGCGGTGAACGGCAGCGCCCAGGACCAGCAGACCGCCCCGGTCCCCACCTTCCAGGAACTCCAGGAGCGGGCGCGCGCCGCCGCGGCCGGGCCCAGGAGCGCCCACGGCGCGGACGCCGCCATCGTCTGCGACCGGCTAGTGCGCATCTTCAGCGCCCAGGGCGTCGAGGTGCAGGCCCTGCAGGGCCTCGAACTGACCATCCGCCAGGGTGACCTGGTGGCCCTGGTCGGCGCCTCCGGCAGCGGCAAGTCCACCCTGCTGACCATCCTCGCCGGACTGGACGTGCCGACCGCCGGCACCGCGACCGTGGCCGGCTGCGACCTGCTGGAGATGTCGCCCCGCGAGCGGCTGCGCTACCGCCGTGAGGTGGTGGGCTTCATCTGGCAGCAGACCGCCCGCAACCTGCTGCCCTTCCTCACCGCCGCCGAGAACGTCGCGCTGCCGATGCAGCTGCGCGGCGGCCGGCGGACCAGCGGCGGCGGGCGCCGGCAGGCCGCCCGGGTCGCCGAGCTGCTGGAGGCCCTGGAGATCGGCGAACTCGCCCGCCGCCGGCCGAGCGAGATGTCCGGCGGCCAGCAGCAGCGGGTCGCGATCGCGGTCGCCATGGCCAACAACCCGCCGGTGCTGCTCGCCGACGAGCCCACCGGCGAGCTGGACTCGGAGACCGGGGCGAGCATCTTCGAGGCCTTCCGCACCGTCAACCGCGACCTCGGCGCCACCGTCGTCATCGTCACCCACGACCCGATGGTGGCCGGCGAGGTCCGCCGCACCGTGGCCATCCGCGACGGCCGCACCAGCAGCGAGGTGCTCCGCCGCACCCTCACCGACGAGCACGGCGAGGAGTCGGTGAACGAGACCGAGTACGTGATGCTGGACCGCACCGGCCGCGTCCAGCTGCCGGCCAAGTTCCTGGAGGCCCTCGGCATGGAGCACCGCGTCGCCGTCGAACTCGCCCCCGACCACATCGCGGTGCGCCCCGACGATCTCGAAGGGCACTGACGGCGGCCCGCTCCGGTGCTGGAATACTGGACCGCAACGTTCCGCGGTGGCGACAGGTGGTGAGGACGGCCGATGAGCAGCCGGGTGAGGGTGCTGAGGAAGCAGAACCGGCTCAGCCTGGAGGCGTTGGCGGCGCAGGTCGGCGTCACCAAGAGCTACCTCTCCAAGGTGGAGCGCGGCCTGAGCGACCCGTCGATCTCCACCGCGCTCAAGCTCGCCCACGCCCTGAACGTGGACGTGGGGCGGCTCTTCTCGGACGAGGTCGAGCCCGAGCTGGTCACCGTGGTGCGGGCCGGTGAGCGGACCCCGATGGCCGCGGGGACCGGCCCGGGGAGCACGCGCTACGAGGGCATCGCCACCGGGCTGGCCGGCAAGCAGATGGTGCCCTTCATGATGCACCCGCCCCTGGAGCCCGCCGGGGCGCCGTTCAAGTCCCACGCGGGCGAGGAGTTCCTCTTCGTCCACGAGGGCACCGCCGAACTGGAGTTCCCGGAGCGGACCGTCGCGCTCGCGCCGGGCGACAGCGTCTACTTCAACGCCGCCCTGCCGCACCGCTGCCGCTCCACCGGGGAGCGGCCGGCCGCGATCCTCGTGGTGATCCACGACGACCCGGCCGGCCCCGGCGAGCGCGTCCCGACCCTGCCCTGACGCCGCCCGCCCTCGACCGCCGCCCCGTCCTCAGCGGCGGTGGCGGCGGGCCCGCAGGTACTCGCGGGCCAGCAGCCGCAGCGCGGCGGGCTTGGCGGGGCTCGCGGAGCGGTGCAGGAGCGCGCCGAGGTCGGCGCGCGCGGCGGCACTGGTGAGCGTCTCCACCTCGACGACGCAGCGGACCATCGGCCGGTGCGCGGCCGGGGCCAGCCCGATGACCGCGCGGCCCTCGGCCAGGGTGCGCTCGGCGGTGTCGAGCAGTTCGCCGAGCAGGGCCCGGACGGCGGGCCGGTCACGGGCCTGCTCCAGATCGGCCCGGGTCACGCCGTGCCGCTCCAGGGTCCGCGCGGGGATCGTCAGCCGGCCCTCCGCGAGGTCCTCGGCGAGGTCGTTGACGAAGTCGAGCCGCTGGCTGCCGTCGATGAAGGTCCGGCAGGCGGCCCGGTAGGCGCGCTGGTCGCCGGGCGGGCCGAGCAGCGCGGCGACGACCATGAAGCCCGGCAGCGAGTAGCCGTCCACGTAGCGCTGGTAGTCCTCCTCGGTGTCGAACCCGGTGAAGTCGAGGTCGGCGTCCGCCGCCGCGAGGTACTCCAGGACCCGCTCGCGCAGTACGGGGTGGGCCGCCGCGCTGTGCAGCAGGGGCCGCAGCCCGGGGTCGTCGGTGCGGCCGTCGGCGAGGCCGTCGGTGACCTCCCGCCGCCACCGGGCGGCCGCCTCCCGGCGGCCGGCCTCCGGCCCGCTGTCGAGCAGGGTGTCCGTGCGGTGCATGAAGGCGGCCGCGGCGATCACGTGCGGGACGGTGCGCTCGGGCAGCAGCAGTCCGGCCGCCACCGCGACCTCCCGGCGGTACCGGGTCACCTGCTCGCGCTGCCGCCCGTACTCCGCCCGCAACCCGGGCTCCCGGACCCCCGCCGCGTCCAGCGCCCGCTCCCACCTGCCCACCTGGCCCACCGTTCCCTTCGTGTCGGAAGGCACGAGCCTAGACAGTGCGCCGCCCGGACACCCATTCGGAGTCCGGGCGGCGCGCGGGGCGGGGCTCAGGCCGTGGTGGCGAGCAGTTCGGCGAGGCGGGCGGTGCCGGGCTCGTCGAGGGGCAGCAGCGGGCGGCGCGGGGCGCCCGCGTCGAGGCCGAGCAGGGCCAGGCCGGCCTTGACGGTGGTGGGCAGGCCGCCGCGGAGGATGAACTCCAGGACGGGCAGCTGGCGGTAGAAGACGTCCCGGGCGGTGTCCAGGTCGCCGGCGCGGACCGCGCGGTGGAGCGCGAGCACCGGACCGGGGATCAGGCACGGGGCGGCGGTGCACCAGCCGGCCGCGCCGGCGGCGAAGGCCTCCAGCGCGAGCGGGTTGCTGCCGTTGTAGAACGGCAGCTCGCCGTCGGTGAGCTGGGCGAGCCGGTGCATCCGCTGCACGTCGCCGCTGCTCTCCTTCACCATGGTGATGTTCTCCACCCGCCGGACCAGCGAGACCATCAGCTCGGGGGAGAGGTCGATGCCGCTGGTGGCCGGGTTGTTGTAGATCATCACCGGGACGGAGACGGCGTCGGCGACCTCGGTGAAGTGCCGGACCACCTCGCGTTCGTCGAGCTTCCAGTAGGACTGCGGCAGCACCATCACCGCGTCCGCGCCCGCCTGTTCGGCGAACCGGGCGCGCCGCACGGCGTTGCGCGTGGTGAGGTCGGCGACGCCGACCACGGCGGGCACCCGGCCGGCGACCGCGGCGAGCGCGGTCTCGGCGGTGGTGTACCACTCCTGATCGTCCAGGTAGGCGCTCTCGCCGGTGGAGCCGAGCGGGGCGACGGCGTGGCAGCCGGCGTCGATCAGCCGCTCGACGAGGGCGGTGAGGGCGGCGGTGTCGACCCCGCCCGCCTCACCGGGGGCGAACGGGGTCACCGGGTAGGCGATGATCCCCTCCAGGACGCGTCCGGCCATCTCAGGCACCTCCCTCGGTGCGGGCGCCGGTGGCGGTGAGCGCGTCGCCGTGGCCGGCCCGCAGGGCCCGGCGGGCGTAGTAGGCGAAGTTGGCCTGGCTGCGCTTGGGGGTGGAGGTCCAGTCGTGGGCCTCGCGGGCGAGCGCCGCGGGTATCTCCTGGATCCGGCCGGCCGCCGAGGCGAGCAACTGGAGCCGGGCGGCCCGCTCGAAGAGCACGGCGAGGGTGCAGGACTCCTCGACGCCGCCGGTGGCCACCAGCATCCCGTGGTGGGCGAGCAGCAGGGCGCGCTTGTCGCCGAGCGCGGCGGAGATCAGTTCGCCCTCCTCGTTGCCGACCGGGATGCCGGGCCAGCTGTCCAGGAAGGCGCAGTCGTCGTACAGCGGGGTGAGGTCCATGTGCGAGACGACCAGGGGCGTCTCCAGCATGGAGAGCGCCGAGATGTGCGGCGGGTGGGTGTGGATGATGCACGAGACGTCGGGCCGGGCCCGGTAGACCCAGCTGTGGAAGCGGTTGGCGGGGTTCGCCATCCCCTCGCCCTCCAGCACCTCCAGGTCCTCGTCGACCAGCAGCAGGTTGTCCTCGGTGATCTCGTCGAAGCCGAGTCCGAGCCGCTGGGTGTAGTAGGTGCCGGGGCGTTCGGCGCGGGCGGTGATCTGCCCGGCCAGTCCGGAGTCGTGGCCGGCGTCGAACAGGATCCGGCAGGTGAGGGCGAGTTTCTGGCGGATGGTCCAGCCGTTGTCGGGGATGGCGGTGCGCATCCTGCGGTGCGCGAGGTCGACCAGGTCCGCCTTGGCGGTGGCCATGGTGTCGGCCATGACGGGTTCTCCTTCGTCCGGGTGGACGGCGTGCCGCGAGGCCCGGGGGCGGGCGGCACACCGGTGTCCGGCGGCCGGGGGACCGGTCGACGAACACGTTGTTCACCATAGGACACCTTGTGTCCTGCTGTCGACGGCGGAGCCCCGGCCGGGTGCCCCCGGGCGGCGTGGGGGCCCGTCAGCTCCCGCCGCCCGTGCGGCGGATCAGCCCGGAGCGCTCGGCGTCCGAGCGCAGGTCGCCGCCGGGGGCGTCCTGGTCGCCGCGGTCGCCGCGGGCCGCGGCCGTGCAGAGGGCGAAGACGAGCAGGGCGCTCGCCGCCGCGGCGAGGATGCCCAGGGCGGTCAGGACGCGGAGCCAGGTCACGGAAGGTGCCTCCAGGGGGACGGCGCGAGGAAGTTCCGCCGGTGATATCGGCAGACCGGCCCGGTGGGTCGAGTGCCCACGGGCGGTTCCGGCGGGCGGCCGCCGCGCGGACGGTCGCGTGCGCGGGCGGTCGAAGCGCGAACGGCGTGCGCTAGAGCGGGGCGCGCGCCGGCCCCGCCGGCACCAGCCCGGTGTGCGTCGCCGCCCCGGCCCCCGCCGCCTCCGTCACGCCCAGCCCTCCACCCGCCGCGCCGCACCCGGTCCACCCGATCCGCGCGGGTCCACCGGGAACTGACGGCCTCTCCCTCTCACGAACCGGCGACCACCCTAGGGCGCCGGGACCGGCGGGGGGATTCGGAGGGTCTCGTTCGGGTGAGGTCCGGGAGGGCGGCACGGGGCACGCGGGTCCGCGCGGCGTCCGGTGCCGGGGAACCGCGCGGGGGCCGGGCGGCGTGGGTTGTTATCGTTCCGGGTCGGACACGGACGGGACGAGAGGGCAGCATGGACAGGTCGGCCGTCGCGGACGGGGCGGGGGCGGCCCCACCGGGTGCGGGCCCGACGGCGGGAGCGGGGATGGAACCGCGGGGCCTGGTGGACCTGCGCGGCGAGCACGGCGCGCCGTTCGCCGTCCACTACCCGGCCGACGCGGTCGTGGTGGTCTCCGGACTGCCCGGCAGCGGCAAGAGCACCCTGCTGCACCGCTGGTCCGCCCGCGCCCCGCACGCCGCCACCGTCGACCCGCGGGCGGTGCACGAGGCCTGCGCCGCCGTGATGCCGGACCGCCTGCCCTACGCGGTCTACCGGCCCTGGGCGCGGCTGGAGCACTTCCGGCTGCTGCGCCGCTCGGTGCACCGGGGCGGCCCGCTGCTGGTGCACGACTGCGGCAGCCGGGCGTGGATGCGCCGCTGGCTCGCCCGCGAGGCGGGCCTGCGGGGGCGGGAGCTGCACCTCGTCCTGCTCGACGTGGGCGAGGCCACCGCCCTGGCCGGTCAGCGGGCGCGCGGCCGCTGGGCCTCGCGGCGGGCCTTCGCCCGGCACCGGCGGGGCCTCGGCCGGCTGCTCACCGCGCTCACCGCGCACGCGCGCGGCGCCGCCGCGACGCCGGTTCCGGAGGCGGTGTCCGTCCTGCTGCTGGACGGCGCCTCCCGTTCGCGGGCGGCCGAGGCGAGGTTCGGCGCCGGCGCGGCGGGCGGCTGAGCGGGCAGGCCGGACGGCGCGCGGTTGACGCGGATGCGGGTCGGCCGGGGAGACTGGGCCCGGAAACGACCCTGCCGACCCGTCAGCCACGAGGGAGTACCCCCGTTATGTCCGGCCGCACCGCCGTCACCGACAGTCTCTGGTTCCGCCGATTCCACCCCTTCGACGCGGCGCCGGCCCGGGTCGTGATGTTCCCGCACGCCGGTGGCTCGGCCGGGTTCTTCCGGGACTGGTCGGCCGCGCTCTCGCCGTACGCGGACGTGCTCGCCGTCCAGTACCCCGGCCGGCTGGACCGGATCGGCGAGCCGGCCGTCGACGTGCTGCCCGAACTCGCCGAGCGCGTCTACGCGGCGCTGCGGCCGTGGGCCGACCGGCCGCTGGTCCTGTTCGGGCACAGCATGGGCGCCTCGGTCGCCTTCGAGGTGGCGCGGCGCTTCGAGCGCGACGGCGTGAGCGGCCCGGTGCGGCTGTGCGTCTCGGGCAGCCGGGCGCCGTCCGAGCCCCGCGACTCCGCGGTCCACCTGCTGCCCGACGAGGGGCTGCTCGCCGAACTGGCCCGGCTCGGCGGCACCGACGCGCGGCTGCTGGCCGACCCGGAGCTGCGGGCGCTGATCCTGCCGTCGCTGCGCGGGGACTACACGGCGATCGAGACCTACCTCGCCGGGCGGGGGGAGACCGTCGCGGTACCGGTCACCGCGCTGACCGGCGACGCCGACCCGCGGGTGACGGTGGAGCAGGCGCGCGACTGGGCCGGGCACACCACCGCCGCCTTCGACCTGCACGTCTTCCCGGGCGGCCACTTCTACCTGACCCACGAGCGCGCGGGCGTCCTGGAGGTCGTGACGTCCCACCTGCGCGCCTGACGGCGCCGGACCCCGGCGGTCGGCCGCCGGGGTCCGGCCGCGACGGCCCGGCGTGATCCGAAACGAGGAGTCAGGGCGCGTCCGGCGTCGCGTCCCCGGCCTCGGGCCGGCAGTCGGGCGGGGGCCAGGAGAGGCCGGGATCCATGGCCTGCAGCATCCGGAGGCAGATGCGGCGGAGCTGGTCGAGCTGCTCCGGGTCCAGGGGGTCGACGACGAGTGAGCGCACCTGCTCCACGTGGCCGGGGGCGCTGCTCACGAGCTTGTGGAAGCCGTCCTCGGTGAGGAAGGCGTTGGTGGCGCGGCCGTCGCCCGGGCAGCGCTCGCGGCGCACGTAGCCCTGCGCTTCGAGCCGCTTGACCACGTGGGACAGGCGGGAGAGCGAGCCGTTGGCGAGGACGGCGAGATCGCTCATGCGCAGCATGCGGCCGGGGGCGTCGGAGAGGCCGGCCAGGACGAGGTATTCGAACTGGTTCAGGCCGGAGTCGACCCGCAGTTGGGCGTCCAAGGCGGCGGGCAGCTTGATGATCATCGCACTGAACGCCTTCCAGGCCTCCAGTTCGGGCGCGGTGAGCCAGCGCGGTTCGTCCCTGTCCATGGCGACCACTCTAGAACCCGATCATTCACACGATCGAATCGGTAGAAAGCGATCTAAAGAAGCCAAATATTGGCACGTTTGTGACAACGGGTCATGCGTAAAGCCTTCCCCAAGCGCTCGCCGTTCTGGCATGTTGCGTTCAATCCCGTGTGATCCCCTCCCGCACGGGTCGATCGGAGGACGCACGTGTCACCCCTGATATCCCGGCGAGTCGGCCGCCCCACCGCCGCGCTCGCCCTCCTCGCCGCCGCGGCCCTGGCCGCTCCCGCGACCCTGGCCACCGCGGCGCCCGCCGCCCCGGCCGGTACCGCCCCGGTCGCGGCCGCCCCCGCCGCGCAGGCCCCGGCCGCGGCGAGCGCCCCGCAGGCCCCGGCCGCCTGGGCCGCCGGGACCCGCGCCTACCTGGTGATCAGCGCCCCCGCCGACGTCGCCGCCGCCAAGGCCGCGGTGACCGCCAACGGCGGTACGGTCTTCGCGAGTTACGACGCGATCGGCGTCGTCGTCGCCCACGCGACCGCCGGCACCTTCGCCGCCGCGGTGCGCGCCGTGCCCGGCGTCCAGCAGGTCGGTGCCACCCGCACCTCGGACGTCCCGGCCGACGCCTACAACCCGGCGCTGCCGGCCAATCCCGCGCAGTCGGCCACCACCCTCACCGAGACCAACCGCTGGGACATGACCCAGATCAAGGCCGACCAGGCCTGGGCGGTCTCCACCGGCTCGTCCACCGTCAAGGTCGGCGTGCTGGACACCGGCGTCGACGACCAGCACCAGGACCTCGCGCCCAACTTCGACGCCGCCGACTCGGTCTCCTGCGCCTACGGCAAGCCCGACACCCGCGCCGGCGCCTGGCGCGACGTCGACACCCACGGCACCCACGTCGCCGGCACCATCGCCGCGGCGAAGAACGGCAAGGGCGTCGTCGGCGTGGCCCCCGGCGTCCGGATCGCCTCGGTCCGGATCGCCGAGCCGAGCAGCACGCTGTTCTTCGCCGAGAACACCGTCTGCGGCTTCGTCTGGGCGGGCGACCACGGCTTCAAGGTGACCAACAACAGCTACTACACCGATCCCTGGCAGTTCAACTGCCCGGACAACCTGGACCAGGCGGCCATCATCGAGGGCGTCCGCCGCGCCCAGGAGTACGCCGAGGGCAAGGGCTCGCTGCAGGTCGCCGCGGCCGGCAACTCCACCTACGACCTCGCCAACAAGACCACCGACAGCGACAGCCCCAACGACTCGACCAAGGTCACCCGGACCATCACCAACGCCTGCCTGGACATCCCGACCGAGCTGCCGGGCGTGGTGACCGTCTCCGCGATGGCCAGCGGCTCCGCCAAGGCCTCCTACTCCAACTACGGCCGGGGCGTCATCGACGTCGCCGCGCCCGGCGGGGACGGTGCCACCGGCGTCTACTCCACGCTGCCCGGCGGCAGGTACGGCACCAAGAGCGGCACGTCGATGGCCTCCCCGCACGTGACCGGCGTCGCGGCGCTGCTCGCGAGCGCCAACCCCTCGGCCACCCCGGCCGACCTGCGGGCCAAGCTCGCCGCCCAGGCCAACGACGTGGCCTGCCCCGCGTCCGACAGCCGCTGCACCGGCACCACCGCCGTCAACGGCTTCTTCGGCGAGGGCCAGGTCGACGCGCTCAAGGCGGTGGGCGGCGGCACCCCGCCGACCGGCAAGTACTTCGAGAACCAGACCGACGTGGCGATCACCGACAACGCCACCGTGGAGAGCCCGATCGCCGTCACCGGCGTCGGCGGCAACGCCCCCACCGCCCTCAAGGTCGGCGTCGCCGTCAAGCACACCTACCGCGGCGACCTGGTCCTCTCCCTGGTCGCCCCGAACGGCACCGTGTACCTGCTGGAGGACTTCGCGAACAGCGACAGCGCCGACGACGTCAGCAAGACGTACACGGTGAACGCCTCGGCGAGCCCGGCCGACGGCACCTGGAAGCTGCGGGTCAAGGACGGCGCCTCCGGCGACACCGGCACCGTCGACGCCTGGAACCTCACCTTCTGATCCCCTTCTGATCCCCGGACGGCCGCCCCTGCGACGGGCAGTGCGGAGGGGCGGCGCGGACGGCCCCGGCGCGGCGCGCGCTTCACCCGAGTGCGCCCTCCACTGCCCTGGTTCGTCTACCGATGAACCAGGGCAGTGGGGCGTTCCGGCGGTGCCGACCCTCGCGCCCCCCGGCCGCAGAGAGGACCGTCCGTTGACCGACGACATCGCCTACGCCAGGATCCACCCCGCCATCGGCATCGCCCGGGTCGGCAACAGCACCCGCGACGACGGCTGGTTCTACGGGCCGGAGGTCCCGGACCCGCCCGCCGGGCAGCCCGGCTTCTACAAGGACGAGCAGGGCGCGATCAAGCGGCAGGCCGCCCGCTTCCGGATCTACGGCTACACCGCGGACGGCCGGGCCGTGCGCGAGCTCACCCTCGCCGACCCGAAGGTGACGATCGAGTGGTCGGTCCACGTGGCCAACAAGAAGGCCGCCTGGTACGAGTTCAGCCTTCCGCTGGACATCCCCGACATGAAGGACAAGCCCGAGCCCCGCCGCAACGCCACGATCAAGGACGCCGACCGGGCGACCCTGGTCATCGACCCCGGCCCCAAGACGCTGGTGGCGGGAAGCAAGACGGTCGTGGAGTTCACCGGCGGCTCCTTCCTCGGCACGCCCGTCCCGCTCGGCCGGATGCACACCGACGAGGCCGGCCGCCTGGTCGTCCTCGGTGGCGTCGGGAAGTCCCGCAACCCCAGGGGCGGGGGACTCCACAACTACGGCAACAACGACGGCTGGTGCGACGACACCTCCGACGGCCCGGTCGGCGCCACCGTCACCGTCGACGGCAAGGCGCTGCGCGTGGACCCGGCCTGGGTGGTGGTCGCCCCGCCCAACTACGCGCCCGACGTCAAGACCGTGCGGACGCTGTACGACGTGCTGTACGACCTCTTCGTCGCCGGGGGCCAGCTGGAGCCGCCCAAGACCGTCAACTTCGACCGGGACGTCAAGCCGATCCTGCACCGGTTCTGCGAGCTCCAGTGGGTGAACAAGGGCTTCGCCACCCACTTCGGCTTCGGCGGACCGGAGCACTTCCTCGCCCCCGACCACCTCGCCAGGCTCGGCAACCCCTCCGAGGCCTACCAGGAGCTGCGCCGCCAGGTCTACACCTCGCTGCGCGACCCGAAGCGCGACGGCATCTCCCCGGTGCCCTGGCCCTGGATCTACGGCGACGGCATGCGGAGCACGCCCGCCCCCACCGCACTGCTCCAGTACCTGACGCTGTCCCCGACCCAGGACAAGATCCTGCTCTCCTGGATGCAGGGCACGTTCGAGACCACGCCCTGGCCGGGCTTCCCGCAGCACCTGCCGGACGCGCCGGTCGCCGACCAGCCCGGCCTGCTGGACCGCGCCGCCCTCGACTTCTGCCTCGGCGACGCCTTCCATCCCGGCTGCGAGGTCACCTGGCCGATCCGCTACCGCTCGATGTACAGCGAGCCGCTGCGCATCCGGGTGCGCCCCGCCGGGACCCTCGAACCGGACTACGGCGACCACCTCACCCAGGCGCGGGCGCTCGGCGCCGACGGCCCCCTGCACCAGTCCGGCCCCGGCGACCTGACCCGCTGGATGGCCGTGCCCTGGCAGACCGACACCGCCAGCTGCCGCTCCGGCTACGAGTCCGTCCACAACCTCGGCCCGCGCTACGACCCGTACCTGCCGACCTTCTGGCCCGCGCGGGTGCCCAACCACGTCCTCAAGGAGAGCGACTTCCGGATCGTCAACAAGGAGATCACCCAGACCGACGAGGACGGCCGCGAGGCGGCGTTCGCGCGACGGGCCTCCTGGCTGCGCGGGCTGAAGGGCACCCCCGACGAGCAGCTGGCGCAGGCCGCCGCCGAGTGGGACAGGTTCGGCATCGTCGAGGTCCGCAAGTACACCGTGGGCGACGGCCGCTTCCCGGAGCGGATCCAGGTCGAGTCCGTCCCCGGGTTCCCGCTCGAAGGCGTCTCCGACAACCGCAACCTGGTCGCCATCCACGTGCCCGCCGCGACCGCCGCCGAGGAGGTCCTGGTCGCCCAGACGGCGAGCGCGGTCCTGGAGCACACCGGCCTGTCGGGCGAGGACGTCCTCATCGGCTACTTCGACAAGATCGACCCCTTCGGCCACGACGCCGGGGAGCCGGCCGAGGGCGGCTCGTGACACCGGCGTACGACGTGGTCGTGGTGGGCGGCGGTCCGGCCGGTGCGGCCGCCGCCCTCGCGCTGGCCGGCCGGGGGCGCGGCGTCCTGCTCGCCGACGCCCCCGGCGGGCCGCCGGCCGTCGGCGAGGCGCTGCCCGCCGCCGCCCGGATGCTGCTGCGCGACCTCGGCGCCGCCGGCAGCGTCCCCGGCGACGGGCACCTGCCCTGCTACGGCAACCGCTCGGTGTGGGGGTCGGCGGAGCCCGCCTCGGTCGACGGCATCCTCGACCCCCACGGGACCGGCTGGCACCTCGACCGGCCGCTGTTCGACCGGCGGCTGCGCGAGGCCGCCGAGGCCGCCGGGGCGCACCTCCGCCCGGTGACGGCGCGCCCCGCCGGGCGGCACGCCGACGGCGGCTGGACGCTCGCCCTGCACGGCGCGGACCCCGCCACCGAGGTCCGCTGCCGCTGGGTCGTCGACGCCACCGGCCGCCGGGCCGCCGTCGCCACCCCCCACGGCGCCCGCCGGATCCTCGGCGACCGGCTGGTCGCGCTGCACCTCGTGCTCGCCCCGGGAGACGGCCCCGCGGACACCACCACGCTCGTCGAGGCCGTTCCGGACGGCTGGTGGTACACCGCGCCGCTGCCGGGCGGGAGGCTGCTGCTCGCCGCCTTCACCGACGCCGACCTGCCGGGCGCCCGCCCCGACCCGGCCCTGTTCCGGCGCCGGCTCGCCGCGACCGGACCGACCGCGGCCCGCGCCGCCGCCCACCCGTTCCCGCCGCACGCCTCGCCCGTCCGCGCGCCGGCCCACACCGCCCGCCTCGACCGTGTCCACGGTGACGGCTGGACGGCCGCCGGGGACGCCGCGGCCGCCTTCGACCCGCTGTCCTCCCAGGGCATCCTCACCGCCCTGTGGAGCGGCCGCGCCGCCGGCCTCGCGGTGGACGCCCACCTCGCCGGCGACCCGCACGCCCTCGGCCGCTACACCGCCGGCGTCACCGGAGTCGTCGCCGCCTACCGGCGCAACCGCACCACCTACTACGGCCTCGAACAACGCTGGCCCGCCCACCCCTTCTGGCACCGCCGCCGGTCGCCCGGGCCCCGTCCGCCGCGCACGCCGGTCCCCGTCCGGGAGCGGGCGGAACGGGGAGGCAACCCGTCCGGCGGATGAGGCGTCCCGTCGGCCGGACGGCCCGCGCACCGCCGCGCCCCTCGGCCGGTGCCCGACCGAGGGGGCCTCGTCCCCGTCCGCACCGGCCGGCCCCGGCTCCGCGGGGCGCTCAGTCCCGTGACGGCCCCGGCAGCAGCGGGCCGGTGACGTGCTCGGCCTCGTCGTCGTCCGAGGTGACGCTCGCGGTGATCGAGCTGGTCGCCCCCGACAGCAGGCCGAGCAGCAGGAAGGCCACCAGCAGGCCGCGGCCCGCGCCGCCGAGGACCAGCGGGCGGGTCGCCGACACCGGGCCGCCCGGCTCGGAGCCCGGCTCGTCGCCGAACAGCCGCTTCGGGTAGGCCGAGGTCAGCATCATCAGGTACGCCATGTACCGCATGCGGTAGCGCAGGACCGCCGCGGTCGCCTCGAACAGCGGCTGCGGCATCCGTCCGAGGATCAGCACCACCAGCCAGCTGATCCAGCCGACCACCCACCAGCCGGCGAAGAGCAGCCCCTGGACGACGGCCGCCGGGATGACCAGGATCAGCCGGAACAGCACCGCGAGGCGGTTGAGGCCGTCCGGCCGCAGCCCCACCTGGAGCGGGTGGTCGGGGGCGCGGAACGCGAACGGCGGATAGCGGTCGTGCGTCAGCAGGAGGTAGCCGCTCACCCGGGTCTCGTAGGGCACGTACGCCGAGAGGTAGTCGGCGGCGAAGCCGGGCAGGCGGCCCAGGGCCAGCGCGCCGAACCAGCCGACGACCGTGACGAAGAAGGCCACCACCGACAGCACCCAGACCACGACGAACTGCGGGATCAGCAGGAGGATCCGCAGCAGCACGGTCCACCGGTTCTGCGGTCCGGGGGCGGGCAGGTCGAGCGCGGGCAGCCACTCGTCCGGGTGGGGGGTGGCTGCGGGGGGAGCCTGCCACATCGGGGGCCTCCAGGTCTCGGCACCGGGCGGACGGCGCGACGAAGCCGCGTGTGCTCCGAACATGGCAGCCCCGCCGGGCGCCCGCGCGCTGCGCTGCGCCGTTCGGGCGAGGGGGTCCGGGCGGTCCGGAAGTCCATAGGGCCCGGACGGTATGGCCCGGACGGTATGGCCCGGACGGTCCGGAGCGATCATTTCGACATCCGATCTGACGAATGCCCGGTTGTCTTTCGGCGCCACCTCGGGCAAGGGACGGGCAGCTTCGAACGATTGCGGTCGAAACACCTCCGGCGGCGGCCGGCGGGGCAGCATCGCTCCCAGCCGATCGGGCCCCGCCCGACCGGCTGTCATGTTCGGGGCGCACACACCATGGGGGTGCCGGTTTGCCGGGGATCGACGACCACGACCAGCTGCCCGTGGGGTCCGTGGGGTCCGTGGGGGCTGCGGGGGCTGCGGGCGGGGACGGCCCGCCCGCCCCGGCCGGCCCCACGGACCCCGCCGACCTCGCGGACCTCGCGGACCTCGCGGACCTCACCGACTTCGACGCCTTCCTGCGGATCTCCGCCGAACTCACCGGCTTCGACGAGACGGAACTGCGCGACACCGGCATGGCCCACGAGCACCACCGCACCCTCCTCGCCCACCGCATCCGCGACGAACACGCCCTCCTCCACCTCTGGTACGTCGGCGCCTGGCCGGACGAACCGCCCGCCTCCCCCCGGGCCCACGACCGGGGCCTGATGTGGCGCACCTTCCACGGCGCCGCCCCCGGCAGCACCGCCCCCGGACACGGCAGCTGGGCCGAGGCCCCGCGCGGCGGAGGCGAGCGGTGAGCCGCCCGCCGCACCACCGGGACGCGGACGGCGACCGGCCCTGGGACGTGATCGTGGTCGGCGCGGGCTTCGCTGGCTCCCTGGTAGCCCACCGCCTCGGCGCGCACGGCCACCGCGTCCTCGTCCTGGAAGCCGGCCACGCCGTCCCCGGCGCCACCGCGACCGGCGCCGCGTACCGGGGAGCCGGCGGCGGCACCCCCACCTCGCCGTACCCCCGCAGCGCCGACGCGCCCTCCCCGGACGTCGACGACCTGACCGGCCTGCCGGGCGGCGGCTTCACCGCCACCGGGTACCTCGTCCAGCACGGCCCGCTGCCCTACGCCAGCGGCTACCTGCGGGCCAACGGCGGCACCGGACTGCTCTGGACCGGCCTCACCCCCCGCATGCACCCCGAGGACTTCCGCACCGCCGACCTCGGCCACGGCCGCAACTGGCCGATCGGCTACCACGACCTCGAACCGTACTACCGCCAGGCCGAACAGGAACTCGGCGTCGCCGCCGACGCCGCGCAGCAGCGCCGCGACGTCGGCCTGCCCATCCCCGACGACTACGCCTTCCCGATGCTCGCCGTCCCGGGCAGCCACCTCGACCGGACGCTCGCCCGCGCCCTCGACGGCCGCACCGTCCGCGACCCGGCCGCCGACGAGGACGCCCACCTCACCGTCAGCACCACCCCGCACGCCCGCAACGCCCCGCCCACCCCGGCCGCACAAGGCGCCCGCGCCGCCGCCCCCGGCAGCCCGGCCCTCCCCGCCCACCCGGTCGGCCCGCTCTGCCAGGGCGCCGCCGCCTGCGTCCCGGTCTGTCCCACCGGCGCCAAGTACACCCCGCTGCGCACCCAGGCCCGCTGGGCGCCCGGCGTACGGCTGCGCACCGACGCCGTGGTGAGCCGGGTCCTCGTCGACGCCACCGGGCGCGCCACCGGCGTCGAGTACCACGCCGCGGGCACCACCCGCCGGGCCCGCGCCGACCTGGTCGTGCTCGCCGCCCACGCGATCGAGAACGCCCGGCTGCTGCTCCTCTCCGGCCTCGCCGACCGCAGCGACCAGGTCGGCCGCAACCTGATGGACCACCCGGCGCTGCTCACCTGGGGTCTGCTGCCGCAGCCGACCGGCCCTTACCGGGGGCCCGGCTCCACCAGTGGCCTGGAGGCCTTCCGGTTCGGCGCCGTCCGGACCCGCCGGGCACCCTTCCGGATCGAGATCGGCAACTGGGGCTGGTCCTGGGCCGGCCGGCCGCCGCAGGCCGAGACCGCGGACCTGCTGCGCGCCGGACCGCGCGGCAAGGAGCTCCGCGAACGCCTCGGCGACCGGCTCGGCCGCCAGTTCTCGCTCCAGTTCGAGCTGGAGCAGCCCGCCGACCCGGCCAACCGGGTCACCCTCGACCACACCCGCCGCGACCGGCTCGGACTGCCGCGCCCCGCCCTCCACTACGACCTCTCCGGCTACGTCCGGCACGGCATGGCCTCCGCCCGGACCGTCTCCGACCAGCTGTTCGCCCTGCTCGGCGCCGAGGACCACACCCGCTACGACGCCGGCCCCGGCTGGCCCGGGCACCTCGAACACGAGGGCCGCGCCTACGGCTACCGGGGCGCCGGCCACGCCGGCGGCACCCACGTCATGGGCGACGCACCCGGCACCTCCGTGGTGGACCAGTGGCAGCGGTGCTGGGACCATCCCAACCTCTACGCCGTCGGCTGCGGTTCGATGCCCTCGCTCGGCACCTCCAACCCCTCGCTCACCATGGCCGCGCTCGCGCTGCGCAGCGCCGACCGGATCCACCGGGACCTCACGGCGCTGCGCCGCCCGGTCCCGCTCACCGCCACCGCCCCGTCCTCGTCCCCGGATCCGTCCCCGAGGCCGTCCTCGACCCCGACCCCGCCCAGGGAGCCCTCATGACCGGCCTGCCGCTGCCGCCCGTACCGGAGCCGTACTACCTGCCCTTCCACTACGGCGCGCTGCACAACATCGGCGTGGACTTCCTGGTCGCCCCCGGACCGGTGCGCGAGCTGCTCGCCGAACACCACCCCGCGCTGGCCGCCGCCGACTTCGACGGCCGGGCCTGCGTCTCGCTCAACTACCAGCTGTACTTCGCCCAGTACCCGACCGGCGGCGGGATCACCGAGGAGGTGGAGATCAACGTCATCGCCCACCCGAGGTCCGCCGCCGACCGGCTCCCGGCGGTGGACTACGGCCAGTACGCCCGAGGGCACGACCAGACCAGGCTGCTCGGCATCGCCCGTCTCCACGTGCTCTGCGACAACCCGCTCGCCATCGACGCGGGCAGCCGCCTGTACGCCGAGCCCAAGCACCCGGGCTGGTTCACCGCCGTGCTGCCCTCCCTGAACGCGGCCGCCGTGCACGACCGCTGGTCCTTCGTCTGCCACCGCGCGGGCCTCGGGCCGGACGGCCTGCGGCGGTACGAGGAGGCGCTCTTCGCCGTCGAGGCGGACCTCGCCGGCCTCGACGGCGAGCCGGTCGTCAACACCCCGGTCACCGGCTACGGCACCGACGCCGACGGCCGGCTGCTGGCCGGCCCGCTGACCGTCCACCAGCCGTACCGCTTCCACCCGCTGGACACCCGCACCGCCGACCGGATCCGGCTCACCCTCGGGCGGCCGGGCCCGGAGCGGGAACCGGCGCCGCAGGACCGCACCCGGCAGGCCGCGGCCGACCTCGCGCGGCTGGTCGGCGACGCGCCCGCCGCCGGTGTGTGGACGTACCAGTCCGCCCCGGTCGCGGCCCACCACCGCCCCTATTACGTCCGCTGATCCGGCGGAGGTTCCCCAACTGCCGCACGAGTCCCAGAACTTCACTCCATCAGGTGAAGCAGGGGGCGGTGGCTCGTCGGCCCCGCCGCCACTCGCCGATAGTGGGAGACCGATCGGGGCGGAGCGGCCCCGGCGCCGCCGGGACCGGCGCGCGCGTACGGAGAGAAGGAGCAGCACATGCGGACCGAGGCCACCCAGCGGGTCGAGCTCGTCTTCGGCCTGTTCGACGCCAACGGCAACGGCGTCATCGACATCGGTGACTTCGACCTGATGTCCAAGCGGGTGGTGGCGGCCGCGGCAGACTCGGACGAGGCCGCCAAGGAGGCCATTCGCGCGGCCTTCCGGCGCTACTGGGTGACCCTGGAGACGGAGCTGGACACCAACGGGGACGGCGTGGTCACCCGGGAGGAGTTCCGCGGCTTCGTGCTGTCGCCCGAGCGCTTCGGGCCGACGATCGGGCAGTTCGCCGACGCCCTCGCCGCGCTCGGCGACCCGGACGGCGACGGCCTGGTCGAACGCAAGCGGTTCGTCGCACTGATGATCGCGATCGGCTTCGGGCACGCCAACGTCGACGCCCTGTTCGACGCCTTCGGGCCTACCGCCGACGACCGGATCCCGGTCGCCACCTGGGCGGAGGGCATCCGCGACTACTACGCGCCGGACAAGGCCGGCATCCCGGGAGACCACCTGGTGGGCGACCCGACCACCTGATCCGTCCGGCCACGGCACCCCGCCCGTACCGGACCAGTCGACGACCAGCCGAGGAGCAGTGTGAAACCAGCAGTCGGACTCGCCGTGGGCCGCGGTACGGGCGCGGAGCTCGCGGCCGTCTTCGAACGGGCTCTGCACCGGATAGCGGCCGTGCACGGCGCCGGGGTGGAGATCGTCAGGTCCCCCCGGACCTACCACTCGTACGTCTCGCTCCGCGAGGAGGTGGGCGGCACCGAGCGGATCCGCCGGCTCACCGAGGAGGACGCCCGCCACTACGAGCGGTTCTGCCGCGAGCGGGCGCGGCTCGGCACGACGGCCGTCTTCCGCACGGCCGTCAACGCCCAGTCGCTCTACCTGGTCCGTCAGCGTCTGCAGGCCGTGAAGGTCGAGCCGATCACCGCGGGCGGCGCCTCGCTGCTGCTGGTCCGCGACGAGGCCCAGGGTTTCTACACCGGTGAGAACCGGCACACCCCCGGCGTGGTCACCCGCACCATGGAGTTCAGCCGGGAGATCACCGGCAAGGTGCTGGAGTTCGCCGTGCGGCGCGCCCGGCGGCAGTGGCCGGACGACGGACCCGCCCAGGTGGTGATGGCCTACAAGTTCCACCTGCTGGACGGCGCTCTGGACGACTGGGTGGGCGAGCTCGGCCGTGATCTCGGGGTCGAGGTGCGGCTGTTCCAGCCCGACACGGTCAACCGCAACCTGATCGCGCACGGCCTCGCCGACCGCACGGTCCTCGTGGCGGGCAACGAGTGGGCCGACATCATGCACGTCGTTCTGCTCGACCGCTTCGGCGGTGAGCGGCAGGAGAGCCGCTGCACGGAGAACGTGCACCTCCACCCGGAACTGGCGGAGCTGGTCGAGTACCAGACGGTGCACGGCTCCGCCGACGACCTCGCGGGCAAGGACACCGTCAACCCCGTCGCCACCCTGCGCGCCGCGGCGGCGATCGCCGAACGGCACGCGGGCTGTCCGGACGCCGTGGCCGCCGTCGAGGCCGCCCTGGCCGTCTCCGAGGAGTACGGCGTGCGGACGCCCGACGTCGGCGGACGGCACTCCACCACCGACGTGGTCGACGCCGTGCTCGGCGCCCTGACGGCGGGGGCGGCGGCCGGGCCGCCGCGGGTCGCCGGCCCCCGCGCCGGTGACGCGCTGCCCGCCGGCACCCCCGCGGAGCGGCCGTGAGCTCCGGGGCGGCCGTGACCCCCGGGGCCGACCGGAGCGCGCTGGTCGTGGTCGATCTGCAGAACGACTTCTGTGCCGGCCCCGTCGCCGCGGCCCGCTACCCCGGGGACCCGGAGCGGCTGGCCACGGTGGCGGCCAACTCCGCGCTGGCCGTCGCGGCCGCGCGCGAGCACGGCACCGAGGTGCTCTTCGTCCGGTTCCTGGGCGACCGGGCGCACCAGAACACCGCCTGGCGCCACCGGGACGCCACGCAGGGCAAGCGCCCCAAGTGCCTCGACGGGAGCTGGGGCGCCGAGTTCCACGCCGTGGCGCCGGAACCGGGCGAGGCGGTGTTCACCAAGTACGCGTACTTCGACGCCTTCCTCGGCGAGGACTTCGGCTCCTACCTCACCGGGCGGGGGATCGGGCACCTGGTGTTCGCGGGCGTGTTCGCCGACGTCTGCGTGGACAGCACCGCGCGCACCGCCTTCCAGAAGGGCTTCCACGTGACGGTGCTCCGCGACTGCACGGCCGCGCTGCACTACCCGGACGAGGACGTGCTGCGCTTCATGAGCCGCGTGTACGGCGCCCGGGTCACCACCCATGACCGATCCGCCGTCTGGACACGGCTTCCCGACCACCTGGAGGGCGCATGACCACCACAGCGGCCCGGCGCGGCGGCGCCCACGTCACGACCGGTGCCTCGGCGGGTGCCGGCGCCCGCGGCGCCGCCTGCACCACCGCGGGCGCCGCGTCGGGCACCGTCCCGGCCGTCCCGGCCGTCCCCGCCTCCGGAGCCACCGCGGGCGTCGACGAGGGCGTCGGGCGGACCGCCCTGCTGGTCGCCGCCGCCCGCGCCATCGAGAGCCGGCGCCCCGACGCCCTGGCCCGCGACCCCTTCGCCGAGCACTTCGTGCGCGCCGCCCGCGCGTCCGCGCACTGGCCGATCCACCCCGGGGACGTCCCGGAGGGCGAGGGCGGCGCGGACGACCCGTTGTGGGGGCGGCTCGGCGGCTACTTCGCGCTGCGGACCAGGGCCCTGGACGACCACCTGCTGCGGGCCGCCCAGCTCGGCGCCCGCCAGGTGGTGCTGCTCGGTGCCGGGCTGGACACGCGGGCCCACCGGCTGGACTGGCCGCCCGGCACGACCGTCTACGAGCTCGACCGGGCCCAGGTGCTGGCGTTCAAGCAGCAGGTCCTGGACGGGATCGGCGCGCGGCCCACGGCGCGGCGGGTGCCGCTGGCCTGCGATCTGCGCCTCGACTGGGCCGCCGCCCTGGCCGCCGCCGGATTCCGTTCCGGGGAACCGACCGCCTGGCTCGCCGAGGGCCTGCTGCTCTACCTGCCGGCCGCCGCGGAGCGGCGCCTGGTCGCCACTGTGGACCGGTCGAGCGCGCCGGGGAGCAGCCTGGCCTACGAGGTGAAGCTGGGGCTGGAGCCCGCGGCCGTGCGCCGCAACCCCGTGTACCTCGCGGCCCGCGACCGGCTCGGCATCGACCTGCTCGCGCTGTTCGACGACGAGCCGCGGCCCGACACCGCCGCCGACCTGGCGGAGCGGGGCTGGTCCACCGTCAGCCACACGCCCTTCGAGTTCACCCGCCACTACGGCCGCGGACCGCTCCCGGAACCCGACGACGCGCTCGCGGCCAACCGCTGGGCCTTCGCCTCGCGCGGTCCGCTGCCCGCCGCCCGCCGGGAGGAGTGAGCGCGGCGGTGGTCCCCCGGGCGGTCGAGGGGCTCGGCCGACCGGGCGGCGAGCTCCTCCGCGCGGGGGAGCGGGACGGCGCCCCGGGTGCGGCGTTCGCGCAGCTCCCGGCCGGGTGCTCCTCCGGGGGCCGGTGCGTCCGGTGTCGGCGTTCCGATTGGTGCGCACCGGCGGGCGGCCATAACGTCGAGGTCACCGGCCGCGTCGATGGTCGGGACGAGTGGCCGAGCGGCCGACCAGCTGGTCGGACGGCGGTCCGAGGAGCCGACGACCCGGAGACCCGGAGACCCCACCATGTCGAAGAAGATCCTTTTTGTGATGACCGGAGCCGACCACTGGACGCTCGCCGACGGCACCGAGCACCCGACCGGCTTCTGGGCCGAGGAGGCGGCCGCGCCGTACGAGGCGTTCAAGGCCGCGGGCTACGCCGTGACCGTGGCCACCCCGGGCGGCGTGGTGCCGACCGTCGACGCGGGCAGCCTCGCCCCCGAGTTCAACGGCGGGGAGGAGGGCGCGCGGAGGGTCGCCGAGGTGCTGGCCGCCGCCGAGGAGCTCAAGTCCCCGATCGGGCTGGAGGACGTGCGGCTGGACGACTACGACGCCGTCTTCTACCCCGGCGGCCACGGCCCGATGGAGGATCTGGCGGTCGACGCCGACTCCGGCCGCCTGCTGGTCCGCGCCCTGAAGTCCGGCAAGCCGCTCGGCGTCGTCTGCCACGGGCCGGCCGCGCTGCTGGCCGCGGTGGGGGAGGACGGCGGCAACGCCTTCGCGGGCTACCGGGTCGCCGCTTTCACCAACGACGAGGAGGCCCAGGCCGGCTTCGCGGAGAAGGCCAAGTGGCTGCTGGAGACCCGTCTCGTCGAGGCCGGTGTCGACGTGCGGGTCGGCGAGTCCTGGGCGCCGCACGTGGTGGTCGACCGCAACCTGGTCACCGGTCAGAATCCGGCCTCCGCCGCTCCGCTCGCCGCCGAGCTGCTCAGGAAGCTGTCCGCCTGAGTCTTCCCGTCTCTCCGTCGCTCCGTCCTTCCGCCGTTCCGCCGTTCCGCCGTTCCGCCGTTCCGCCGTTCCGCCGTTCCGTCGTTCGGTCAGGGGCCGTCCCGCCGGCCACCGTGTTGCACGGAGCGCAACGTCACAGGTCGGTGGGGCGCTCCGGCTTCGGGCCTTCCAGGAGGGCATCCGGGGTGCGGTGCGGAAGCGAACCGGCCATTCAGCGCAAGGAATCCGCCACCGCCACGAACCGCACGCGCAATGGTCACGAGCGGTTTTCGGAGTGGTGGCTTCCGGTTTGGCCGCCGTCCCTAGCGTGCCGCCCATGACACAGAGTCACCGCCCCCACCGGGCACGTCGGACCGGTCTGCTGGCCGCCGCCGTCGCCTCCGCACTGAGCCTCACCACCGTCGCGCTGACCTCCCCGAGCGCGGCCTCAGCCGAGCCCGCCGCCCCCGCCGAGGCCGCCCCCGTTGCGGCGCCCGGCGCCCCGGCCGCCGGCGAGATCGTCGTCGACGAGCGCTTCGCGGGGTCCTCGCTGCCCGCCGGTTGGAGCGCCGTCGAGGGCGACTGGAAGGTCGAGAACGGCCGACTGGTCGGCACCTCCGCCAACTCCGGACAGCAGAGCCGGATCACCTTCGGCCGCCACCTCAATGACTTCCGCATCGAGGCCACCGCCCGCTTCGAGAGCGTCCAGGACGCCGCCCGCTGGACGGCCCTCGGCCTGGACGTCCCCGCGAGCGGCGCCACCCCGTGGTCGATCGCCACCATGCGCTCCGGCACCACCGCCGCCAACGGCCTGGAGTTCGCCCAGCGCACCCCCGCCAACAGCTGGAACGTCACCAACACGGCCGCCGCCCCGACCGCCGCCGGCACCGGCCGCGACGTCCGCGTCGCCGTCGAGGTGCACGGCACCACCGCCCGGTGGATCTTCGACGGCAAGGAGGTGATGCGCACCACCCAGGTCGCCCGCAGCGCCGACGGCGGCCAGGCCCTCGTGGTCAACGGCTCCAAGGTCTCCTTCGACGACCTCAAGGTGACCGCGCTCGCCCCCGGCGGCTGGCTGCGCCCCACCGGCTCGCCGCTCACCGTGTTCGCCCACCGCGGCGCCTCCTCCGCCGCCCCGGAGAACACCCTGGACGCGGACGAGGTCGCCCGCCGCGGCGGCGCCGAGTGGATCGAGAACGACGTCCAGCCCAGCAAGGACGGCGTCCCCTATGTGCTGCACGACGACACCGTCGACCGCACCACCAACGGCAAGGGGCGCATCCGCGACCTGACGGCCGCCCAGCTGGACGCGCTGGACGCCGGCTCCTGGTTCGGCCCGACGTACGCGGGTGCCCGGGTGCCGAGCCTGGCCGCCCAGCTGGAGGACCTTCGCACCCGCGGCGGCAGCCTGCTGCTGGAGATCAAGGGCGCGCACAGCCGCGACGAGGTCGCCCGGATCGTCAAGGAGATCCGCGACCACGGCATGACCGGTCGGGTCTTCGTGCAGAGCTTCGAGGTCGACGCCCTGCGCCACACCCGTGAGCTGGCCCCCGAACTCCCGCTCGGCCTGCTGCGCGGCAGCCTCGACGCCGACCCGGTGGCCATCTCCAAGGAGCTCGGCCTTTCCGCCTACAACCCGGCCGACGGCGCCCTCGCGGCCCGCCTCGGCGTGGTGAAGGACCTGCACGCGGCCGGTGTCGCGGTCAACGTCTGGACCGTCGACTCGGCCACCCGCTGGAAGGCCCTGGAGGCCGCCGGCGTCGACGGCATCATCACCAACCGTCCGGCCGAGCTGTCCGGCTGGAACGCCGCGTGGCTGCAGGGCGGCACCGTCACCACTCCGCCGGCCGCACCCACCGTGGCGATCACCTCGCCGGCCTCCGGCGCGACCCTGGACCGTGCCCAGCAGCCGGTGACCGCCGTACAGGCGAGCGGCGCCGACACCGTCCGGCTCACCCTGGACGGCAAGGAGTTGCCGGCCGGCTCGGCCCTCGACACCACCGCGCTCGCGCTCGGCACGCACACCCTGCGCGCCGAGGCCACCGGCCCCGGCGGCCGGGCCGAGACGACCACCGAGTTCACCGTCACGGCCACCCCGACCGGCCTGGCCTCGCTGGTGCTCACCTCGGGCGCCGACCGCAACGCCGTCGCCACCCTGACCGTGATGCTCGGCCAGGGCCAGTACCAGCCGCTCGCCCACTGGGCCGAGAACCAGGCCGGCCGCAGCGTCCCGGCCGACCGCGCCCGCCTGATCGCCGGTGACGCCCGCGCCCTCGACGCCGCCCCGCGGAGCTGACCCCAAACCCGCTCCTCCTCCCCGGGGACCTCGCGCCGCCCTCCGCGGTGCGAGGTCCCCGCCGTCCCTGAGGCCCCGACCTCCTCAGGCACACCACCGGATGCTGTGGCCTCCACGGCCGGGAGGGCATGAACCGCCGCTTCCCCCGCGGCGCCGGTCACCGATGGAGTCCCCGGCCCGTGACCTCCCGGTCGGCAGCGGCAGGACCACAGGCGGTATCGCCCCCTCTCCCACGGTCGGTGCCGCCCGGTGCACTGCCCGCCGCCCGGGCCCAGCGGCCGGCGAGCACGGCTCCCGCGACCAGCTGGAGCTGGTGGTAGACCATCAGCGGCAGGACCACGAGCCCGGCCTGCGGTCCGAAGAGAACGGCGGCCATCGGCAGACCGCCGGCCAGGCTCTTCTGCGAGCCGCAGAGCACGGCCGCGATCCCGGACGCCCGGTCGAGGCGCAGCAGGCGCGCGCCGAGCCGGGCGGCGAGCAGGGTGGCCGTCAGCAGGAGCAGGAGGACCGCCCCCAGGGCGAGCAGGGCCGCCGGGGTGGCGGCGGACCAGATGCCCTGCGCCACCGCGCCGCTGAACGCGGTGTAGACGACCAGCAGGATCGACGCCCGGTCGACCGGGGCGAGCACCCGGCGGTGCCGGCCGAGGAAGCCGCCGATCCACGGCCGCAGCAGCTGCCCGAGCACGAACGGTGCCAGCAGCTGGGCACAGATCCGCAGCAGGCCGTCGGCCGACAGCGCCGTCCGGGCCCCGAGCAGCCAGGCCGCGAGCAGCGGCGTCAGCACCAGGCCCACCAGGCTGGAGTAGGTGCCGGCACAGATCGCGGCCGGGACGTTCCCCCGCGCGGCCCCGGTGAGCGCCACGGAGGACTGCACCGTGGACGGAACCAGACATAGGAACAGCACGCCCGTCCGCAGCTGCTCGGTGAGCGGTCCGGGGGCGAGCGCCGTCACGGCCGACCCGAGCACCGGGAACAGCACGAAGGTGCAGACCAGGACGAGCCCGTGCAGCCGCGGGTGGCGCAGCCCGGCGAGCGTCTCACGGGTGGAGAGCCGGGCGCCGTACAGAAAGAAGAGCAGCCCCACCGCGAGATCGCAGGCCAGTTCCGCGCCGCGCGCCGCCCGCCCGCTGGCGGGCAGCACCGCGGCCAGCGCCACCGCCCCGGCCAGTGCCGCCACATACGGGTCGAGCACGCGCCACCACGGCCGTCGCTCGCCGTCGCCCGCCGGGCGGCCTCGCGCTGCCGGCGGTGCCCGGTGCTGACGAGCCGTGCTCATTCCCCGCCCCCCTCCTCCGGCCCCGGGAGCGTGGGCCCGGGGCCCAGCAGGCCGCTCACCAGGGCGGTGGCCCCGTCGTGGTCGCTGCCGGCCGAGCCGCGCCCGATCTGCAGGTCGGCCGTCCGGTCGACCTCGACGATCGAATCCGCCTGGGAGTTGTCGATCACCGTGATCAGGCTGCGCTCGGCGGAGGCCGCCGCCGGCGCGGTGGCGCAGCCCAGCACCGCCCAGGCCCCCGCCAGCCCGGCCACCGCGGCCCGGTGGCCCCGCCGGCCCGGGCGCTGCGCGGCGGCCGGTGGCGGGGCTCCCGGCAGGCGGAGCGTCACACGCCCACCTCCTCACGGGCCTGCGGGCGCGGGATGTTGCGCTCCAGCAGCTCGGTGGACTCGCGCACGCCGATCTCCTGCCGCTCCCCGGCGGCGGCCGGCAGCCGTCCGTCCGCCACCTTGAGCCCGGCCAGCGCCTCGTCCATCGCTTGGTGGGCGGCGAACAGACAGGGCGTGCTGTAGATGGCGACGTCCACCCCGAGCGAGCCGAGCTCGGAGAGCGACAGCCGGGGCGACTTGCCGCCGGCGATCTGGTTGAACAGCAGCGGCTTGTCGCCCACCACCCGGCGGATCCGGCGGATCCACTCCTCGCTGCGCACCCCGTCGACCAGCACCACGTCCGCGTCGGTGGCGGCGAGGGCCTCGGCCCGGCGCAGGATGTCGGCCTCCTCGGTGGCGTCCGTGCGGGCCACCACGACGAGGTCGCTGCGGGCGGCGAGGACCTGGTCCAGCTTCTCCAGGTACTCGTCCAGGGGCAGGACCTGCTTGCCGTCGGCATGGCCGCAGCGGCGCGGCCGCTTCTGGTCCTCGAGGATGATGCCCGAGGCGCCGATCCGTTCCAGCCGCCGCACCACGTGGCAGGCCACCTCGGGATCGACGTAGCCGTCGTCGATGTCGACCAGCAGGTGGTGCCGGGGGAAGGCGCCGCGCAGTCGCTCGACGAAGGCGACCATGTCCGGCCAGGCGATGAAGCCGATGTCGGGCAGGCCGTAGTAGGAGGCCGCGAAGCCGAAGCCGGAGACGAACATGCCGTCGTAGTGCGCGGCCGCGATGGAGGCGGAGTACATGTCGTAGACACCGATGAGCGGGGTCGTTCCCGGGGCGGCGATCCGCTCGCGCAGCCGCTGCCCGTAGCCGTCGTGAAGGTTCCCGTGACGCAACGCCATCTCCTCGTCTGCCAGGGACCCGTGCGGGACATGCACGGTCCTTTGCCATAAGTTGGCCATTCCCAGGGCCAACTGAGACGCCATCACTATGCGCTCTTTAATGTTCCGTGGGCAAATCTTTAAAGGAAGTTCCCTCGCCAGGGTGAATGCGGTCATATGGTTCTGATTAATCAGATGAATTCGTGACCGCGCCGAGAGGCCTCAGTGCCCCGGGGCGTCGCCCGTGGTCCTGGGCGGTGTCCTGGCGGTCCCGTGATGGGCATGGGCATGAAGGATGATGGGACTGCTCCTGCCGGTGGGCGGGAGGGCCGTGAGCTGCACCGTCGGCGGCGTCGAGAGGAGCGGGTGTGATGTCCGGAGAGGTGGGGACCCCCGTGCCGAGGGGGGTGGGCGCTGGTCGGGCGTTCCTCGGAACTGGCGGTGCTGCGGGCCTGCGCCGAGCAGAGCCGTGCCGGGGAGGCGCGCTGTGTGGTGGTGCGCGGGAGCGCCGGCCCCGGTGCCGTCGACGAGGTCGACGAGGTCGACGCCGCACGGCGCCGGATCCACGCCGCCGCGGGCCCGGAGGCCCTGCACGTGGCGGTCCTGGAGGCCACCCCGGCCGCGGAACTGGTCCGGCTGCGCACCGGCGCGGCCCGGCTGCTCAACGACGAGGGCCCCCGGCCATGGAGGTGGCGGCCCACCTGCTGTCGTTGCCCCGGCTCGACGAGGGGTGGATGCGCGGCGTGCTGCGCGACGCGGCCGGGCGGGCACGGCGGCACGACGACCGGTCCGAAGCGGCCCCGTACCTGCGACGGCTGCTGACGGACGAGAGCGACGAGCGCGGTCGCGTGCGCACCGGGCTGGAACTGGCCGGCGCACTGGCCGCCACCGACCCCGAGGCCGCGCTGGACACCTTACGGAGCCTGCTGGACCGCACCGCGGACGCCCGGCCGCGGGCCTCGGTCGCGCTGCAGTTCGGGATGACCGCGCAGGCCGTCGGCCGCCCGGCGCTCACCGTGCTCTCGCGCGCCCGCGACACGCTGCGCGCCGCCCTGGGCCCCGACGGCGACGAGGCCGGATGTGACCTGTACCGGCGGATCGAGTCGGCCGTCCTGTCCGCCGGACTGCACGAGAAGCCCGCGCCCGCCGCCGTGCGGGAGCGGGCGCGCGCCGCCGTGGCGCGGGAGCCCGCCGGGACCGCCGAGGGCGGCAGCCTGCTCGTGCGGGCCCGGCTGAGCGCCGTGGAGGGCGCGTCCGCCCGCGAGGTCGTCGACCTCGCGGCCCGGGCCATGGGCGCCGCGGGCCCCGGTGTCCCGGACTGGACGCGGGTCCAGGCGGCCGTGCTGTTCCACCTGGCCGACGAGCCCGGCCGGGCGCTGGAGACGCTGGAAGCGGCGATGGCGGACGGCAGCGGATGCCTGCCCCGGTGGTGGCCACTGGCGGAGCGGTCGACGGTGCGTCACCGGCTCCGCGACATCCCCGCGTCAGCGTGCCGTGCCGCACCCCGGGTGCGACGGCACCGAGCGGCACCACCCCGCAGAACAGCGCTGCCAGAAGCCCCCGGCCGCCCCCGGCCCGGCCGCCCGCGGAGTGCGCGCCGACGACCAGCGGCAGGGCGGTCACCGGGGGACGGGCGCCGGCGCCTCGCTGATGACGCGCGTCGCCCGTCTCGCGTGGCGAGGGGGCGGCGGAGGGCGGGGCCCGGGCGGAACGGAGGCGCTCACCGGAGGCCGCGGAACGGCCGGTGCCCGAGAGCGGTGGCGGGTCGGTGCACGGCCGACCGACGACCGGGCGCCGACCGCCCGCCCCGTCCGAGCCGGGCCGGGCGCGAAGCCCCAGGTCAGCGCGGTGCGGTGGCCCCGTCCGACCGGGCGCCCCGCCGTTCCCGGACCGCCCGCAGCCCCCGGCGCACGGCCCGGGTGGCCGCCGGGGGCAGCAGGTCCAGCAGCACACGGCGCGGACCCGAGCGCGGCGGCGCCGGCCGCACGGCGTTGTTCAGCCGCAGTACCCGGTACCCCGCGATCGCGTCCTCGTCGACCGTGAACCCCTCGGCCCGCCAGTCCCGGGCCAGCAGGGCCTCGCGGACCGGCTCCGGATCGCCCCACGTCCCGTAGAACTTCATCGGCGTCAGCAGCACCGGCCGCAGCCCGCCGGTGAACACCGCCTGCCAGACCGCCGCCGACACGCCCGGGGTGTGCTCCGAGCGGTAGTCGTCCAGCACCACCAGCCCGTCCTCGGCCAGGGCCTGCCGCGCGACCTCGATGTCCCCGGTCACGTGCTCGTAGAGGTGGGAGGCGTCGACGTGGACGAAGCGGCAGCTGCCGGCCGGGATCCGGCCGTCGGCCAGCACGGAGGTCGGCGCCTGCACGATGGTCGGCAGCTCCGGGTGGAACGCCAGGTAGTTGGCCTCGAACCCGCGTCTGGTCAGCGTCGACCGGTAGGACATCGTCATCTCGGCGTCGTTGTCGGCGTCGCCCGCCTCGGAGTCGAACAGGTCGCAGACCGTCAGGCGCTCGTCCGGCCGCAGGTGGTCGCCGAGCAGGACGGCGCTGCGCCCCAGGTAGCTGCCGAGTTCGAGGATGTCGCCGCTGAGCCCGGCCGCGCTCTGGGCGGTGAGCAGGTGGCGGAACGCCTCCTGGTCGAGCTCGAAGAACCAGCCGGGAATGTCCGTCACACGGGTGACGGGAACGGGCGCGTCGGCGGCGGGCCGGGTGGATGCGGGCCGGTCGGCGGCGGCGGTCTCGGCACTGGGCACGGCGGTCTCCCTCGGGACGGGACGGAGTTCGCGGGTGGGCCCGCGACCTGGTCACGCGCGGCGGTGCCGTGGTACCGGACGGATCGGCCGTGGTGTGTGGCGGCTCATCATAGCCACGCCGCACCGGTTCGGAACCCCGGCGGAGCAGGGGTTTTCCCCGCTCAGGCGTTCGGTGCCGCGCGCTCCAGTTCGGCGATGGTCTCCGTCAGCCACGCCCGCTCGGCCGCCCCGGAGGCGCGGGCGACCAGCAGCATGCCCCGCCGGAACGGGTTGGGCTCGCGCTCGGCGGTGACCGGCCGGCCCTCGGTGTCGTAGAAGAAGCTGCTCGGTGCCTCCAGGAAGGCGAGCCGGCGCCGCAGCACCGCGGCCTGCCGGGCTGGGTCGGCCAGTCGGTCCAGGAAGGCCGCGACGGTGAAGAAACGAATCTGGTCGGAGATCTCGACCTCCTCCGGATCGGTCAGCCGGCGTTCCAGCTCGGCCCGCCCCTCGGCGGTCGGCTCCAGGACCTGGCGGGGGACGGCCCCGCTGCCCGGCTCGCTGCGCCGCCGCAGCAGGCCGGCCTTCTCCAGGCGGGCGATGGCGGGGTAGAGGGCGCCGTCGCTGACCGGCCGGACGTGGCCGGTCAGGCCGGTGATCCGGGACTTCAGCTGATAGCCGTGCAGCGGTTCGTCGTACAGGAATCCGAGGATCGCGAGCGTCAGCACCGTCGAGGCCCTCCCGTCGTCGTGGCGTTTCCGTCCGATCCGGCGAGCGCGCCCCGTGCACCGCGCGCCCTCGTGCGGAGGAATCCTACCTCTTGTCGAGGTGCATCGATTCGAGGTATCTCTATTCGAGGCGCAGCGCCGGATCCGGCGCTGCGCGGGGACCGCGGCGCCAGCGGGCGGGACCACGGGGACGGACAACGGGGGAGGAACCATGCGGGGGCATCTGCCACGGCTCGTCGCACTGGCGGGACCGGTCTACGGCGAGCTGCTGTCGGGGGTGGTCGCGTCGGTCGTCGGCACCTTCTGGGTGGCCGGGCTGGGCGGACCGGCGGTCGCGGCCGTCACCCTGGCCGGCACCGTGGAGAACGTCCTGCTCGGCCTGGTCCTGGTGGTCTCCTCGGGGGTGACCGTGCGACTCGCGCGGGCCCACGGCGCCGGGGACCGGGACGGGGCCGGGCGCGTCGCCCGCGCCGCCTGGCGGCTCTGCGCCCTGGGCGGCCTCGCCCTCGCCGTCCCCGGCTTCCTGCTCCGTCAGCGGCTCGCCGAAGCCTTCCTGGACGGCGAGGCCGCCGCGCTCGCCGCCGACTGGTTCTCCGTGGCCTTCCCGGCCTTCGTGCTGTTCTTCGGCCAGCGCGTCGCCGACGAGCTGTTCAAGGGCGTCGGCGACACCCGGACCCCGATGCGGGCCGCGCTGCTCTCCAACGCCCTGCTGCTCGTCCTGGACCCGCTGTTGATCCTCGGACCCGGTCCGTTCCCCGCGCTCGGCGTCACCGGCGCCGCGCTCGCACTGGCCGCCTCCCGGGCGGCCGCCCTCGCGGTCACCCTGCTGCTCCGGCGACGCCGCCGGCTGCCTGCTCCGGCGGGCGGGCTGTGGTCCGAGGCGCGGGCGATCACCGCCACCGGAGCGCCGTTCGGCCTGGACTTCACCGCGCGGATGGGCGTCGGGGCGGCGCAGCTCGCGCTGGTCTCCTCCTTCGGCGTGTCCGCCGTGGCCGGGTACGGGGTCGGCTACCGCGTCCTGCTGGTCGTCACCATGGCCTTCTACGCCGTGCGGCAGGCCGCCGCGATCGAGGCCGCCCGGCTGACCGGGGCCGCCCGCCCGGCGGGGACCGGCTCCGCCGAGGCCGTGCGCTCCCTCGGGCGTGACGTCGCCCGGCTGGCCGCCGCCCTCGGCACGGGCGCCGCGGTGCTCTGCGCGACGGCCGCGGTGCCGGTCGCCGCCCTGTTCACCGACGACCCGGCGGTGGCCGGCCAGGCGGTCGGCTTCCTGCGGATGGCCGGCCTCTACCTGCTGCCCTACGCGCTGGTGGTCGCCCTCGGGGGCGTCCACCAGGCGACCGGCGCCGGCCGGCCGCTGGTGCTCGCGGTGCTGTTCGGCCTCGCCGCCCAGCTCGGCTGCGGCGCCGCGCTGTCGGCTCCGCTCGGCGTCCACGGCCTCTGGGCCGGAATGGCGCTCGGGGCCGTCGTCCAGCTCGCCCTGCTCCGTCTCCTGCTGCCCCGCCCCCGACCGGCGGCCGCGACCGCCGTGGCCGCCGGAGCCGCCCACGGCCTTCCTGAACGGGCGTCAGAAATTCGCTTGAGCGATCGAAAGGCACCCGCCTGACCTGCACACGATCGATCTCCGAAACCGAAGGTGGAGCCATGGAGCTGGGCAGTCGTCACACCGCCCTGATCGGTGCCGCCACCGCCGCGCTCGCGGCCGCCGCGGTGGTGAGCGGCATCAGCGCGGTCCAGGAGTCCGCCACCGCGCCCGGCATCGTCGTCGAGGCGCACATGGCCATGCTCGGCCAGGCCGGCGACGGCCCGGACGGGCTCGCCGTCCAGGACCACATGGCGCTCTGACCTGCCACCGGACACCGCCCGTGACCGAGACGAGGGTGCGGCCCGAACGTCCCGGCGACCAACCGGGCGGCACCGCCGGCCCCGGCGACCCCACCGCCCTGATGGTCGCCGGAACGGCCGAGCGGCTGATCCGCCTCTGGGCGGGCCGCACCGAGCTGTACCACCCCGGCTGGGGCCGGCCCGTCCGGCAACTCGGCGACCTGCTGCCCGCGCAGGACGTCGAGTTCGCCGCGCACAACCCGCAGATGGTGCCGTTGCTGTGGTATCCCGCGCTGCGCCACGGCAGCCGGGCGCGGCCGGTGGTCGAGGTGTTCGACCACCTCCCCGCCGAACGCGGCCCGCCGCTGCCCCGGCGCCAGGAGCTGTCCCGGGTCTACAGTTGGGCCCTGGCCTCCCGCACCGCCGTGGAATGGATCGCCGACCGCCTCGACGGCCGCGGCCTGCTGGAGGTCGGCGCGGGCAGCGGCTACTGGGCCTGGCTGCTGCGGGCCCGTGGCCTCGACGTGCTGGCCACCGACGTCGAGGCCCGTACCGAGCGCAACGGGTTCACCGACAGTTTCCGGTACACCGAGGTCCGCCCCGGCCGGGCCGCCGAGGACGCCGCCGCCCACCCCGGCCGGGTGCTCGCCCTGCTCTGGCCTCCGCACCGCGACCCGATGGCCGCCGAGACCCTGCGCGCCGACCGGGGCCCGGGCCTGCTCTACCTCGGCGACCGCCCCGGCGGCATGTGCGCCGATCCGGCGTTCTTCGCCGAAATCGCCGCCCACTGGCGGCCCGTGTCCCACTGCCCCCTCACCCTCCGCTGGCTCGGCAACCGCGACACCGCCACCTTCTGCACCCGCCGCTGAACCACCGCGCGGGCGCACGGCGCGGGTCCTCCGGAGGGTGGTGGAGGTCCTGGCCTGACGTGTTCCTGCGAATGGCCGGTTACCGGGGTGGATCGTACGGGAACCGTTGGCGGAGTCCCAACCCCATCGAGGAGGTCCTCCCATGAGACGACTGCTGTGCGTGGCCGGTGCCGTTGCCACGGTCCTGTGCCTGACCGGCGTCGGTGCCGCCGCCGCTCTCGACACGGACGCGAACTGGCCCGCCGCCGCTGCGGACGCCACCTGGCCCACCGCCGGAACGGACGGCAAATGGCCGGCCCCCGCCACGGATTCGAACTGGTCCGCCGCCGCCCCGAATCCGAACTGGTCCGCCGCCGCGGATCCGAGCTGGCTCGCCTTCGGCAAGGACGCGGGCTGGCCCGTTGTCGGCACGGACGCTCAAGGGCCGGCGGCCGACGCGCCCGACGGTGGATCGGCGGGGTGATCCGGGGCGACGAGCCGGACGGGGACGCGTCGAACGTGCTCGCCCGTTCCTGCGACGGCGCCACCCGGGGCCGCTGACCGGCGTGGCCCCCGCTCGGCCCGGCTGCGCAACCGCGGCCGGGCCGGGCCGTTCCGCGGCCGACGGGGCCCGGCCGCCGGCGGCGGCACCTGGCGGCTCCGGGTCGGCCCGGCTCAGCGGGGCGCCGGGCCGAGGTTGGCGTCGAGGGTGGCCCGCAGGACGGGTTCGAGGTCGTCGCTCCCGGTCGCGAGACCGAGGCTGCCCCAGGCGCGGAGCTGGGCGAGGCCGTGCAGGTTGGCCCAGAGGGCGGCCGCGACCGCCGTCGGCGAAGGGGCGTCGCCGTCGGTGGGCGGGTGGACGGCGGCGACCAGTCGGGTGAGCGCCTCGAACAGGGGGAGCGAGGTGCTCCGCAGCTCGGTGCCGCTGCCCTCCAGGACGTCGTGGCGGAACATCAGCTCGAACATCCCCGGCCGGTCGGCCGCGAAGGCGAGGTAGCCGCGGGCGAGCCGTTCGAGCCGGTCGCGCGCCTCGGCGGGCCCGTGGACGGCGAGCGCCTCCCGTGCACCGCGTTCCCGTGCACCGCCCTCCCGTGTGCCGTTGTCCCGCGCGCCGCCGTCCCGGAGGCCGAGGGCCTCGGCCAGTTCGCCGAAGCCGTGCCCGGCGATGGCCGCGAGCAACTCGGCGTGGCTGGCGAAGTGGCGGCGCGGCGCGCCGTGCGAGACGCCGGCCTGGCGGGCGATCTCGCGCAGGGTGAGCGCGTGCACGCCCTCCCGGGCGAGCAGCTCGACCCCGGCCGCGACCAGGCGGGCGCGCAGGCCGGTGGTGGTGTCCCGTGAGGTCATGGAACGTGTCTATCAAGATCGAGTAGACACTGTCTACTCGTGTCCGCGCCTCTCGCGCCGGTGGCCGTCCGGCGGGCACAATCGCGGCATGGACGAGGGCGGCGAACCGGCCTGCTGGCTGGACCGGGTCTGCGACGAGTGCGGGCGGCTGCGCGAGCGGTCCGGCCCCGGCCCCTGCGAGCACTGCGGCAGCGGCGCGCCCGCCGTCGGGGTGCCGGCGGCGGACGGCGGGCGGGCCGAGGACGGACGAAGCCCCCAGGGGGACCACCCGGGGTGACCCGCCCGGGGGCAGGGTGTCCGGCCGGCGCGCGGGCGCGCCGTTCAGGAACCGCTCGGCATCAGCGCGACAGGCCGTCGACCGGCTGGCCGGACTCGTCGTCCAGCGGGTCCTCCACCGGCTCCGCGCCGTCCGCGCTCGCGCCGTCGGCCCCGGCGTCCGTGCCGGTGCCCACGTCCGTGCCCGCGCCCGTGCTCTGCGCGGGAATGCGCGCCTCGGGCGTCCAGGGACGGCGGCGCCGGGCGAGGACGGCGCCCAGGCGCTCCACCGCCGGCTGGGTGTAGCGGGCGGCCAGCGGGCCGGTGACCACCAGGATCAGCACGTACGCCGTGGCCAGCGGGCCGAGGCCGGGCTCGATCCCGGCGGTGACGGCGAGCCCGGCGATGACGATGGAGAATTCGCCGCGTGACACCAGCGCCCCGCCGGCCCGCCACCGGCCGCGGGTGGCGATCCCGGCGCGGCGGGCCGCCCAGTAGCCGGTCGCGACCTTGGTGAGCGCGGTGACCACGGCGAGCAGCAGGGCCGGGAGCAGCACCGGCGGGATGCTGGTCGGGTCGGTGCTGAGGCCGAAGAAGACGAAGAACACCGCGGCGAAGAGGTCCCGCAGCGGGCTGAGCAGGGTGTGCGCTCCCTCGGCGGCCTCGCCGGAGAGCGCGATGCCCACCAGGAACGCGCCGACCGCCGCCGACACCTGGAGCTGCTGCGCGATGCCCGCGACCAGCAGGGTCAGCCCGAGCACCACCAGCAGCAGCTTCTCCGGGTCGTCGTGGGAGACGAACCGCGAGATCAGCCGGCCGTAGCGGAGCGCGACGAAGAGCACCGCGCCGGCGGTGGCGAGCGCGATGGCCAGGGTGACGGAACCCGCGACCAGGCCGGCCCCGGCCAGCAGGGCGGTGAGGATCGGCAGGTAGACGGCCATCGCGAGGTCCTCCAGCACCAGGATGCTGAGGATCACCGGGGTCTCCCGGTTGCCGAGCCGGCCGAGGTCGCCGAGCACCTTGGCGATCACGCCGGACGAGGAGATCCAGGTGACGCCGGCCAGCACCACGGCGGCCACCGGGCCCCAGCCGAGCAGCAGCGCGGCGACCGCGCCGGGTATCGCGTTCAGCAGGAAGTCGACCGCGCCGGCCGGGTACTGGGCCTTGAGGTTGGTGACCAGGTCGGCGGCGGTGTACTCCAGACCCAGCATCAGCAGCAGCAGGACGACGCCGATCTCGGCGCCGGTGGCCACGAACTCCTCGCTGGCGCTCAGCGGCAGCAGGCCGCCGGTGCCGAAGGCGAGGCCGCCGAGCAGGTAGAGCGGGATCGGTGAGAAGCCGTAGCGGCCGGCGATCCGGCCGAGCAGGCCGAGGACGAGGATGACCGAGCCGAGCTCGATGAAGACGGTGGCGGTGTGCACCCCCCGATCACCCCCGCTCCAGGATCGCCGCCGCCGCGTCCACACCCTCGCGGGTGCCGATCACGATGAGCGTGTCGCCGCCCGCCAGCCGGAAGTCCGGGGCGGGGGAGGGGACGGCGCCGGTGCGCCGCAGCACGGCGACGATCGAGGCGCCGGTCTCGGTGCGCATCCGGGTCTCGCCGAGCAGCCGCCCGTTCCAGTACGAGGCGCCGTCCACCGGGAGCCGCTCGGCGACCAGGCCGAGGTCGGTGGTGTGCAGCATGGCCGGGTTGTGGTGGGCCGGGGTCAGGGCGTCGACCAGGGCGGCGGACTCCTCGGCGGTGAGCCGGAAGGCCTGCGAGCAGGCGTCCGGGTCGTCCGAGCGGTAGACGTTGAGACTGCGTGAGCCGTCCCGGTGGGCGATCACGGACAGGTGCCGCTGTTCTCGGGTGGTGAGGTCGTACTGGACGCCGACACCGGGAAGCGGGGTGGTCCGGACACGGGCGATCGACACGGCGGCTGTCCTCTCGTCAGGGGGCTCCCAGGAGGCTGCGCGCGACGCGGGCGCGCAGGAGCACGGGGACGCCGGCGCCTGACCGCGTGTGAGACGCGAACGCGCAACCGGACTAATAGTAATGAGTGTGTAAAGTCTGAAAATAGAGCCCGGCCCGTGGGCGCACGGGAAGCGCGCACACGAACCGGGGCGGCGGGCCGGACTGCGTGACGGCCCGCGTGAGGGAAGGGGGCGGGCTACTGCGGCGGGCGGTCGTCGCGCAGCTGGTCCTTGAGCTTCTCCTGGCCCGTGTCGACCTGGCCGCTGTACTTGCCCTGCGTACGTTCGTCGACCATGTCGCCGGTCTTGTCGACGCCCTTCTCGGCCTGGTCCTCATGGCCCTTGAGCATGTTCTTGAGCTTATCCAGCATGGACATGTGGTCACACTCCCGGATGAGACGGCCCCACCTCTCCCAGCATCGCCGCACCGGGGGGTGTCCGCATCCGGTCAGCTTGGGCACCGGGGTTGGCAAGGGATCGGGGAGCATGTCAAATCGGGAGTCCCACGGACCGTCGGAAGGACAAGCCTTGAACGCTCGGACCGGTCGCCCGGCCGCCATCCTCCGCCCCCACGCCGCCCCCACCCGCCGCACCGCGGGCGCCGCGCTGGCGGTGGCGGCGCTGGTGACCCCGCTGCTGCTGGTCGGCACCGGCAGCGCCGCCGCCGACCCGGACCCGGCCCGCAAGGGCGCCAGGCTGGCCACCCGTTTGGCGCAGGAGAGCAGCGCGGAGGACGCCCACGAGACCCTCCAGGCGCTCCAGCGGATCGCCCGCCGCAACGGCGGCAACCGGGTGGCCGGCTCGGCCGGCCACGACCAGTCCGCGCGCTACGTGTACGAGCAGGCCCGCCGGGCCGGGCTCAAGGTCTCCAAGCAGGAGTTCGAGTACACGTTCTTCCAGGAGCTGTCCGAGCGGCTCTCGGTGGTCTCCCCGCAGGCCGAGGACATCGCGATCAAGGCGATGACCTACTCGGCCGGCGGACCGGAGGGCGGCCTGACCGCCGCCCTCGCGGTCGTCCCGGTCGACGCCACCACCGGCTGCGAGGCCGCCGACTACGCCCCCGGCGCGTTCACCGGCCGGATCGCGCTGATCCGGCGCGGCGGCTGCGGCTTCGCGGTCAAGCAGGCCGCGGCGGCGGACGCGGGCGCCCTCGGCGCGGTGATCTACAACAATGTCGAGGGCGACCTCAACGGCACCCTCGGCGAGCCCGGACTCGGGCGGATCCCGACCGGCGGCGTCTCCCAGGCCGCCGGGCAGGCGCTCGCGGCGAAGGCGGCGGCCGGCCCGGTCACCGTCGCCCTGGACATCCGCACCTTCATGGAGAAGCGCACGACCTGGAACGTCATCGCCGAGACCCGCGGCGGCGACCCCGCCAACACCGTCCTGATCGGCTCGCACCTCGACTCGGTGCTGGCCGGCCCCGGCATCAACGACAACGGCTCCGGCTCGGCCGGCATCCTGGAGGTCGCCAGGAACCTCGCCGACCACCCGGTGAAGAACAAGGTCCGGTTCGCCTGGTGGTCCGCCGAGGAGTTCGGCCTGCGCGGATCCGCGGCCTACGTGAAGTCGCTCTCCGAGGCCGACCGGAAGAAGATCAAGCTCTACCTGAACTTCGACATGATCGCCTCGCCCAACTCCGCGCAGTTCGTCTACGACGGCGACGACTCCGACCACGTGGGATCCGGCCCCGGCCCGGACGGCTCCGCGCAGCTGGAGCGGCACATCACCGACTACCTCGACCGGCGCGGCCTGCCGCACGAGGGCACCGACTTCACCGGCCGCTCCGACTACGGTCCGTTCATCGACGCGGGCATCCCGGCCGGCGGCACCGACACCGGCGCCGAGGTGATCAAGACCCCCGCCCAGGCCGCGAAGTACGGCGGGACGGCCGGCCAGGCCTTCGACCCCTGCTACCACAAAGCCTGCGACGACCTGAGGAACCTGGACATGACCGCCTTCGACGTCAACATCGACGTCATCGCGGACTCGGTGGGCACCTACGCCTGGGACCTCTCCTCGCTGCGCGCCCCCGTCACCCCGCAACGCACCGAGGGCGGCGGCCTCCAGGAGGGCCACGCGCACGAGGTCGACGCCTGACCCGGCCCGGCCCGGCCCCCCGCCCCCGCACGGTGGGCGCGGGGGCCGGGCCGGCAACCCGGTCGGACCTGCGACGGCGGGGGTCCGATGGGTGCGCGGGGCAGTGGCCTGACACCATGGCACCGAGATCACGACACCGTGACACCCTCGGAGGAGTCAGCACCATGAGCAGCACGCACTACGACGTCGTCGTCCTCGGCGCCGGCCCCGGAGGCTACACCGCGGCCGTCCGCTCCGCCCAGCTCGGCCTGAAGGTCGCCGTCGTCGAGTCGAAGTACTGGGGCGGGGTCTGCCTGAACGTCGGTTGCATCCCCTCCAAGGCCCTGTTGCGCAACGCGGAACTCGCGCACATCGTCACCAAGGAGGCCAAGACCTTCGGCATCAAGGTCGAGGGCCAGGTGACCTTCGACTACAGCGAGGCCTTCAAGCGCAGCCGCACCGTCGCCGACGGCCGCGTCAAGGGCGTCCACTACCTGATGAAGAAGAACGGCATCACCGAGTACGACGGCCGCGGCACCTTCGTCGACGATCACACCCTGCAGGTCGCCCTCAACGGCGGCGGCTTCGAGGTCGTCACCTTCGATCACTGCGTCATCGCCGCCGGTGCCACCACCCGGCTGCTGCCCGGCACCAGTCTGAGCGAGCGCGTGGTCACCTACGAGGAGCAGATCCTCACCGAGGACCTGCCCGGCAGCATCATCATCGCCGGCGCCGGCGCGATCGGCGTCGAGTTCGCCTACGTGCTGCACAACTACGGCGTGCAGGTCACCATCGTCGAGTTCCTCGACCGGATGGTCCCGCTGGAGGACGCCGAGGTCTCCGCCGAGCTGGCCAAGCAGTACCGCAAGCTCGGCATCCAGGTGCTCACCTCGACCCGGGTCGACTCCATCGACGACAAGGACCCGGCCGCCAAGGTCAAGGTCACCGTCACCGCCAAGGACGGCCAGCAGCAGGTGCTGGAGGCCGACAAGGTGCTCCAGGCGATCGGCTTCGCCCCGCGCGTGCACGGCTACGGCCTGGAGAACACCGGGGTCAAGCTGACCGAGCGCGGCGCGATCGCGGTCGACGGCCGCGGCCGGACCAACGTCCCGCACATCTTCGCCATCGGCGACGTCACCGCCAAGCTGATGCTGGCGCACGCCGCCGAGGCGATGGCCGTGATCGCCGCCGAGACCATCGGCGACGCGCAGACCATGGAGGTGGACTTCGCCATGATCCCGCGCGCCACCTACTGCCAGCCGCAGATCGCGAGCTTCGGCTACACCGAGGCGCAGGCCCGTGACCTGGGCCACGACGTCAAGGTCGCCAAGTTCCCGTTCACCGCCAACGGCAAGGCGCACGGCCTCGGCCACCCGACCGGCTTCGTCAAGGTCATCTGCGACAACACCCACGGCGAGCTGCTCGGCGCCCACCTGATCGGGCCCGAGGTCACCGAGCTGCTGCCGGAGCTGACGCTGGCCCAGCAGTGGGACCTCACCGTGCACGAGGTCGCCCGCAACGTGCACGCCCACCCGACCCTCGGCGAGGCGGTCAAGGAGGCCATCCACGGACTGGCCGGCCACATGATCAACATGTGATCGCACCTTCCGGTGCCGGGCCCGTCCGGCGGGGGACCACCCCCGCCGGACGGGCCCCTCGCGTTTCCCCTCCCGCTCCCACCCGCCCGGTGACACGGTTCGTCAAGGTGCCGTCAAAGCGGGCCGGATCCGCGTAGCCCGTGCGTCAAGAGCCGGTGCCTTCGGCCGTCGGCGGGGATGGACTGGAGCATCGGGCGGGACCGTCCGAGGCCCCCGCCGCGACCGGAAGGACACCACACCATGCCCGAGGACCGGACGCTCACCGACGACACCCGCCACGACCGGCCGTCCGACGCCGCGCGGGAGACCGTGCTCCGCCGCCCGCCGGGCGTCACCCTCCTCGCCCCCCGGCCCTGCGCCGGTACAACGGCGGGCCCGGAGCCCGTGGCCCAGGAGCGCCGCCCGGCCCCCGCGCACTGCCGCTACGCCGTGTCCTACGAGGACTGACCGCCCGCCGGCCCGCCCCCGCGCACCCCCTCCCGCCCTGTTCCGACCAGGAGCACCGTGTGACGACCACCCTGACCCCCCGCCGGTGCCGGCCAGCGGGACGGAGCCGTGCGGCAGGATGACCGGGTGACCGACACCATCCTCAACCTCTGGCGCCAGCACCTCGGGACCGTGCCCGACGGGGTCTGGGACCGCACCGACCTCACGGTGCTGGTCCTCGCGGACACCGGCATCACCGAAGTCCCGCCCGCGGTCGGCCGGTTGCACCGGCTGCGCACCCTCGACCTCGGGCACAACCGGATCACCGCCGTCCCGGAGGAGATCGGCGACCTCGGCGGCCTCACCGACTTCCTCTACCTGCACGACAACGCGCTCACCGCGCTCCCGGCGGCCCTCGGCCGGCTCGCCGCGCTGCGCTACCTCAACATCGGCGAGAACCGCCTCGCCGAACTCCCCGACGCCCTCGGCGCGATGGCCGGCCTGGTGGAACTCCGCGCCCAGCACAACCGGCTGACCGCGCTGCCCGGATCGCTCGGGGGCCTGCGCGCGCTGCACGAACTCTGGCTGCGCGGCAACGCGCTGACGGCCCTGCCGGACTCCTTCGCCGGCCTCGCCGAACTGCGCGAGCTCGAACTGCGCGAGAACGCGTTCACCGAGGTGCCGCCGGTGCTGGCCGGCCTTCCGCTGCTGCGCCGGCTCGACCTGCGCGGCAACCGGATCTCCGCCCTGCCGGACTGGCTCGCGGACCCGGTGGCGCTGCCCGCGCTGGAGAAGCTGGACCTGCGCTGGAATCCGGTCGAGCCGCCCCCCGCGCTGCTCGCGGCCCTGGTGGCGCGCGGCGTCCGGGTCCTGCACTGAGGGCGCCCGGGGCGGCCCGCGGGGAAAGCCGCTCGCCCGCGCGGGCGCCGGGCTGCTAACGTCGTTCCCATGAAGCGCGCCGCAGCCGTCCTCACGACGACGCCGGAGAGAGTCCCGGCGCGCTGACTGCTGATCTAGTCCGAAGCCCCGGGGCGAGTGCCCCGGGGCTTCGCCGTACCGGTCCACTCGCCCGCCGACCCGAGTGGAGACCACCGCCATGAGCAGCAACCCCGTCGCGGCCGGGGCCGCGCCCGCACCGGCCCCCGACCACCGCCGGCTCGGCCGGGAACTCGAACTCTTCGACACCGACCCGCTGATCGGATCCGGCCTCCCGTACTGGCTGCCCGACGGCGCGGCGATCCGGCACGCCCTGGAGGAGTTCATCCGCGGCCGCGAGCGCCGCGCCGGCTACCGCCACGTCTACTCGCCGGTCCTCGGCAAACGCGAGCTGTACGAGATCTCCGGCCACTGGCAGCACTACCGCGACGACATGTTCCCGCCGATGGACCTGGGCGCCGAGCAGGTCGTGCTGCGCCCCAGCCTCTGCCCGCACCACGCCCTGATCTACCGCTCGCGCGCCCGCAGCCACCGCGAACTCCCGCTGCGGATCGCCGAGCTGGGCGGCATGTACCGCTCCGAGCTGTCCGGCGTGCTCGGCGGGCTGACCCGGGTGCGGGCCATCCAGCTGAACGACGCACACGTCTTCTGCACCCCCGAGCAGGCCGCCGACGAGGCGGTGGCCGCCCTGGAGCTGATCGGCGAGGCGCACCGCGCCCTGGGCATCCGGCCGGTGCGCCACCGGCTCTCGCTGCCGGGCGCGGGCGGCAAGTACGTGGCCGACCCGGCGCTCTGGGAGCGGGCCACCGCGCTGCTGACCGAGGTGCTGCGGCGCTCCGGGGTGCCGTTCGAGGCGGTGGAGGGGGAGGCGGCCTTCTACGGCCCGAAGATCGACGTCCAGATCGCCGACGCGGCCGGACGCGAGTCCACCCTCTCCACCGTGCAGATCGACTTCCACCAGCCGGAGCGGTTCGGCCTGCGCTACACCGGGCCGGACGGTGCCAAGCACCGGCCGGTGATGGTCCACCGCAGCGTCATCGGCAGCGTCGAACGGGTGGTCGCCCACCTGATCGAGCTGTACCGCGGAGCCTTCCCGGCCTGGCTGGCGCCGACCCAGCTGGTGCTGCTGCCGCTGTCCGAGGGGGAGCGGGAGCAGGCCGAGCGGGTGCGCGGGCACTGCCTGGACCTCGGGCTGCGGGTCGAGGTCGCCGGACCCGAGCGGGGCAGCCTCGGCGCCCGGATCCGGGAGGCGCGGCTGGTCCCGTACCAGGCGGTCATCGGGCCCCGGGAGGCCGTCGGCGGCCTGCTCGCGCTGCGCCTGCGCGACGGCCGCCGGCTCGACCCGCTGCCGGCGGGGGAGGCCCTGGCCCGGATCGGCGCGCTGGTCGGCGCCTGCGCGCCGGACCTGTGGGACGGGCCGGAGGCCGCCGGCGGCGAGCTGGGGTGATGGCGGCCGGGGTCCGCGCGGGCGGCCGGCCGGGCATCAGTACGACTGGAGCTCGACCAGCCGGCCCTCCGGGTCGCGCAGATGGGCGGTGCGCAGGCCCGGGCCCCACTGCGGGCGGTCGGCGGGGCCGGTGACCGGCGCGCCGCCGTGCCGCAGGCAGCGGGCGAAGGCCCGGTCGACGTCGTCGACGCGCAGGACCAGCACCGTGTCGTCCTGCGCGCCGGCGCCCGGCCCCGAGGGCGGCGCGGCGGTGCCGACGGCGGCGGCCAGCCGCCCGCGGTCGAACAGCGAGAGCAGGGCCTGGCCGCCGAGGTCCCAGGTGGCGTACGGGCCCTCGGGGGAGCCCTTGACCAGTGCCGCGCCGGTCAGCGGCGGCAGGACGGCGTCGTAGAAGCCGAAGCAGGCGGGGAAGTCGGCGACGAGCAGGCGGGGGTACAGGGCGTCCAAGGCGGGCATCCTCGACTCGACGACAATAGTGGGTCGGCACCCACTATAGGGGCAGACCCTAGACTCGTCCCATGCCCTCCGAGGAATCCACCGTCACCGCCCCGGCGCCGGACGGCGCACCGCCCGCCCCGTCGGCCCTGGCGACCCCACCGACCCTGCTGGAGTTCAGCACCTACCTGCTCTCCCGCACCGGCAAGGCGGTCCGCGGCCGGCTGGCCGAGCGGCTCGCCCGCCGGGGGCTGCGGCTGTGGGACATGGCGGTGCTCGCCGTGCTGGCCGACTTCGGTCCGCACGCGCAGCGCGAACTGGTCCGCCGGCTGCGGGTGGACCCCAGCGACATGGCCAAGGTCGCCGACCGGCTGGCCGCCGACGGCTACGTCGAACGGGCCCGCGACACCGCGGACCGCCGCCGCGTCGTGGTCACCGTCACCGACGCCGGCCGGGCGCTGCTCGCCGAGCTGTGCGCCGAGGCACGGGACGTGCAGGACGAGGTGCTGGCCCCGCTGAGCGCGGCCGAACGGCAGGTCCTGCACGACCTGCTCGGCCGCGTCCACGCGCACCTGCCGGGAGCCCCCTGAGAGCGCGGCGCCGCCCGGCCGCTCAGCCGAGCGGCAGCGGGCGCCGGGCGCCGGCGAACTCGCGGGACCAGCGGGGGACGTCGAACACGCCCTCCAGGCGGGCGACCAGGGTGCCGGTGTGCTCGGCGTGGATCATCGCGCCGTCGCCGGCCCACAGGCCCACGTGGTGCAGCGGCGCGTCGGGGCGGGAGAAGAACAGCAGGTCCCCGGGGAGCAGCGCGGACCGCTCCACCGGGGCCGAGCGGTGGTACTGGGCGACGGTGTAGTGCGCGAGCTCGACGGCGCCGGCGCTCGCCCGGTACCAGCAGTACAGCGACAGCCCGCTGCAGTCGTAGCCGACCGTGCTCTCGCCCAGGCACTGGCCGTCCAGGTAGCCGTTCTCCTCGTCGCAGAAGCCGAGGCTCGCGCCGAGGCGGTCCCCGCCGCCCCAGGCGTACGGCACCCCGATCTGCGCGGCGGCCACGGCGGCCACCCGGCGGCCGAGCGCGAGGTGCTGCTCCGGGCCCCCGGCGGCGTCCGCGGCCGAGGCGGCGGGCCCGGCGCCCAGGGCGGGGGCGAGTCCCGCGCCCAGCGCGAGCCCCAGCAACCGGCGGCGGCCCCAGGTCCTGGTGAGGTGCGGGAACGGCACGTGAGCCCCCTCGGTCGTCGGCGAACCACCAGGATCCCGGCCGGGGCGGGCACCCGCCATCACCCGCACCGGTGAATTCGGCGGCGGCGGGCCCCGGGCCGCCGGGGCCGGCGCCCGGAAATGGATTGACGGTCCGGCGGGCGATCCCAACGATGGGGCGCGGTACGACCGAACGACCATCCGGGAGGGACCCATGAGCACTGCCGTCCGACTGATCCGCAACCACCGGCTCACCCAGGCCGTCGACTACGCCTACGCGGCCTCCGTAGAGGCGCCGGTCCGCTCGCTCTGGCTGGCCGGAGCCTGCCCGCTGGACGCCGAGGGGCGCACCGTCGCGGTGGGCGACTACGCCGGCCAGGCCCACCAGGTGATGCGGAACCTGATCACCGTCCTGGAGGACGAGGGCGCCGCGCTCACCGACCTGGTGCGCACCACGGTGTACGTCGCCTCCTCCCGGCAGGCGGACCTGGTGGCCGTCTGGGACGTCTACCGCGCGTACCTCGGCGAGCACGACGTGCCGAGCACCCTGCTCGGCGTCTCCGTGCTCGGGTACACCGACCAGCTCGTCGAGGTCGAGGCGGTCGCCGTGCTGGGCTGACGCCCGGGGCCGGGGCGCCGGTCCGCTCCCCGGACGGCACGATCGGTATTCTGTGACGCCTCGTGTGCGGGCTCCGCCGGGGAGCGCCCCCGGCCGGACCGGCCGCCCCGGGTAAGATACGGGCTGTTTGGTTTTGTTTCGGTGTGTGTGGGTGGGGGTGGTCGTGGTGGCGCGACAGGAGCGGGCGCTGCGGACGCGGCGGCTGATTCTGGAGGCCGCGGCCTCGGTGTTCGACGAGTGCGGATACGAGCGGGCGACCATCGGCGAGGTGGTCGCCCGGGCCGGCGTCACCCGGGGCGCCGTCTACTTCCACTTCGCGTCCAAGCGGGACCTGGCCCAGGGCGTCATCGAGGAGCAGTTCGAGGCCGAGGCCGTGCCGGAGCGCCCCTGCAAGCTGCAGGAGTTCGTGGACACCGGGATGGTGGTCACCCACCTGGCGCCGATCGACCCGCTGGTCAGCGCCGGGGTGCGGCTCTCGGTCGACCAGGCCGCGGAGGGCCACCTGGGCTTCGACGCCGCGCCGGGGTGGATCGCCCGGCTGGAGCGGCTGCTGATCGCCGCGGGCGAGCGGGGCGAGCTCCTGCCGCACGTGGTCCCGGCCGACACGGCCGGGCTGATGACGGCGTCGTGGGTGGGCGTGCAGCTCCAGTCCCAGCGCTTCACCGGCCGCGCCGACCTCGCCGAGCGGGTCGCCACGCTCTACCGGCACCTGATGCCGAGCATCGCCGTCCCCGGGGTGCTCGCCTGCCTCGACCTCGCCCCGGACCGCGGCGCGCGGGTCCACGCCGAGATGACGGCCGCGCGCCGCGAGGCCGAGGCGCAGGAGACGGACGAGGCGGACGGGACGGCCGCCCCCGACGGCGGGGCCGGAGCGAGCGCCGAATGATGCGGCGCGTCCGGTTTCCCCGGACACCCGGCCCGTCGCGCCGCGACTACGCGGCGTAGTCGCCGCCGTCCGGTCCGTCGGAAAGACGGTTCCCCGGCCCCCGGCGGACCGTCAGCGGATCACCGGCAGCACGGCATTGCCGGTCCTCCCGGCCGCCGCCTCGATGAACTCCACCGGATCGGCCACCTCCGCCAGCAGGGCGCGGGTGGCGTCCAGCGCCGCCGGCGGGGGCGGCGGACCACCGACCGCCGCCGTCAGGTCGAGCAGGTGGACGGTCGCCTCCATCACCGCCACCTCGGTCAGCGCGCCGAGCGTCACGGTGTCCAGCAGGGGGTGGGCGATCACCGTCTCCGGCGACCGGTCGGCGATCCAGGCCAGTACCTGCGAACCGTCCTCGGCGAACCGGGCGACCAGGGCTCGCGGACCGAGCGCCGCCGCCACCTCCCGGGCGCCGTCCGCGATCGTCCCGGCCGCCGTGTGCGCGACCCCGCCGGGCCGGTTGTAGGCGCGCAGCACGGCGGAGCCGCGGTCCACCGCCGCCGGGCGGTCGTCGACCACGGCCCCGTTCAGCTGGGCGAACAGGTCCGGCGTGGCGGCCACGTGCGCGTACAGGTCGCGCACCGCCCAGCCGGGCAGCCGGGTGCTCCGCCCCCACTGCTCGGCGTCGAAGGCCGCACCGCGCTCCGCCCAGCTCGTCCACAGGTCGGCCAACACCCGGTGCGGCTCGGTCTCCTGTCGTCCCATCAGCAGGCTCCTCCCTCAACGGTGTACGGATGTCCGTCCACGGTAGGACACGGCCGCCGGGAACCCGTGGCCAGGGTCAGCGGGACGCGGGCCGGTCCAGCGCGCGCAGCGCGTCCAGCACGTCCAGCCCGAGGTCCGGCGCGGCGTCCTCCGGCAGGCTGACCGAGACCCGGGTGGCCAGACCCGCGTACCGGCGGTGGATCTCCCGGGCGGCCTCCTCGACCGTGCCCGTGACGGCGAAGGTGTCGAGCACCCGGTCGTCGATCAGTGCCGCCATCTCGGGCCAGCGGCCGCGCACCGACAGGCGGTGCAGCTCCTCGTGCAGTTCCTCCCAGCCGTGCAGGGCCAGCACCGGACGGTAGGCGGGCGTGGAGGCGTAGAAGGCGAGCCGTTCGCGGACGGCCGCCAGAGCGGCGCGCAGCTCCTCCTCGGTGCGCCCGGTGGCGGTGAGCACGCTGCCGACGACCTCGAACGGCCGCCCGGTCCAGGCCGCGCCCCCGGCCTCGGCCCGCCCGCGCTCCTCGGCGAGCGCCGGCAGCACCTGCCGGGTCAGGTAGTCGACCGAGGTGAACGGGTGGCTGAGGAAGCCGTCCGCCACCGCGCCCGCGGTGCGCACCATCAGCGGGCCGACGCCCGCCAGCAGGATCCGCGGCACTCCGGCGGGGACCGGGTCGGGGGAGAAGACCGGCGTCATCACCGTGTGGGTGTAGAAGTCGCCCCGGAAGCGCAGCCGTTCACCGGTCTGCCAGCTGTGCCAGATCGCCCGGACCGCGTGCACGTACTCGCGCATCCGGGCGGCGGGCCGGTCCCAGGGCATCCCGAAGCGCTTCTCGATGTGCGGCTTGACCTGCGAGCCGAGTCCGATCACGGCCCGCCCGCCGGAGGCCGCGTGCAGTCCCCAGGCCTGGTAGGCGAGGGTCATCGGGGTCCGGGCGAGGGCCACCGCGACCCCGGTGGCCAGTTCGATGGAGCTGGTGCGGTCGGCGGCGCGGGCCAGCTGCAGGAACGGGTCGTAGGCGGTCTCGGAGACCACCAGCCGGTCCGCGCCGCGCCGTTCGGCCCGTTCGGCGGCGTCCAGGATGCGGGCCGGGTGGGCGGGGGCGAGCGCGTCGAGGAGGAGGGCGGGGGCCTGGGGGCGGTCCATGGGGCGGGCTCCTGGTGGGCGGCGGGTCCGACGGGGGCGTGGTGTCAGGGGCGGGGCCAGGGCCGCCCGTCGAGCCGCTCGATCCCGGTGTTGAAGCGCCGCAGGTACGCGGCGAAGGCCTGGACGTCCTCGGCGGGCCAGTCGTCCATCACCTGGCCGAGGGCGTGGGCGTGCGCCGCGCGGTCCTCGTCGAGCCGCCGGTCGCCCTCCTCGGTGATCCGGAACTTGCGGGCCAGCCCGCCCTCCGGGTCGGGGATCCGCTCGACCAGCCCGGCCCGGGTCATCGCGGCGGTCTGCCGGTTGAGGGTGGACGCGTCGAGCCCGAAGGCGTCGCTGAGCTCGCCGATCGACATCGGGCCCTGCACCCGGATCCGGCTGAGCAGGATGTACGCGCTGCGGTCGAGCCGGCTGCCGTGCGGCCGGGCGCCGGCCGGACTCAGATAGTGGTGCCGGCTGAGCACCATGTACTCGAACGCCACCTCGTCCGTGGGTCCGCTCATGACGTCGTCCTTCCCGTCCCTGGCTCCGGCGCCCTGACCTGCGGTGTTTGCGCACAGTATGGCAGGGGTGCGCGCACCGGAGCCTATGTGCATCGTACATATCATGTGTACTATGCATATCCGTTGCCCGCCGCACGGACCCGAGGAGCCCCCGCTTATGGCCGCCCCCCAGACCACCGCCCCCGACCGGACCAGGGGTGTCGTCGCCACGCTCGCCCTCACCGGTACGGTGGCCGCGATCATGCAGACCCTGGTCACCCCGCTGATCGGCGAGCTGCCGAAGATCCTGAACACCTCCGCTTCCAACGCCTCCTGGGTGATCACCGCGACCCTGCTGTCGGCCGCCGTGTTCGTGCCGATCAGCGGCCGGCTCGGCGACCTCCTCGGCAAGCGCCGGATGCTGCTGGCCTGCTGCGCCCCGCTCCTGGTCGGCTCGGTGATCTGCGCGCTGACCTCCTCCGTCCTGCCGATGATCGTCGGGCGCGGGCTGCAGGGCATGGGCATGGGCGTGGTCCCGCTCGGCATCAGCCTGCTCCGCGAGGTGCTGCCGCCCGAACGGCTCGGCTCGGCGATCGCCCTGGTCAGCGCCTCGATGGGGATCGGCGGCGGCCTCGGCCTGCCCATCTCGGCGGCGGTCGCCCAGTACACCAGCTGGCGCGCGCTGTTCTGGGGCGCGGCCGTCCTCACCGTGGCGATCGCCGCGATGATCCGCTTCCTGGTGCCCGCCCCCGCGGCTCCGCCGGCCGGCGGACGCTTCGACGCCGTCGGCGCGCTCGGCCTGGGCGCGGGCCTGGTCTGCCTGCTGCTGCCGGTCTCCAAGGGCGGCGACTGGGGCTGGACCGACGGGACGACGCTCGGCCTGTTCGCGGCCGCCGTCGTGCTGCTGCTGGCCTGGGGCGCCTGGGAGCTGCGGATCGCCGAACCGCTGGTCGACCTGCGGGTGACCGCCCGTCCGCGGGTGCTGCTGACCAACGCGGCGTCGGTGCTGGTCGGCTTCGGGATGTACGCGCAGGCGCTGATCATCCCTCAGCTGCTCCAGCTGCCCGAGGCCACCGGCTACGGCCTGGGCCAGTCGATGCTCGGCATGGGCCTGTGGATGGCACCCTCCGGCCTGATGATGATGGTCGTCTCGCCGCTCGGCGGCAGGCTCTCGGCGGTGCGCGGTCCGAAGTTCACCCTGGTCGTCGGTGCCCTGGCGATCGCCGCCGGGTACGGGCTGTCGATGCTGCTGATCGGCTCCACCTGGGGCGTGCTGGTCGTGACGCTGGTCTGCAACGCCGGCGTGGGCCTCGCCTACGGCGCGATGCCGGCGCTGATCATGAGCGCCGTGCCGCTCTCCGAGACGGCCTCGGCGAACAGCTTCAACACCCTGATGCGCTCGCTCGGCACCTCGGTCTCCGCCGCCGTGGTCGGTGTGGTGCTCGCCCAGCTGACCACCACCACGGGCGGTCATGTGCTGCCCTCCGAGACCGGCTTCCGGGTCGGCCTGCTGATCGGCTGCGGGGTGGCCCTGGTCGCCGCGGCGGTGGCCGCCACCATCCCGGTGCCGCCCGTCGGGGCCGACCGGAAGGGCGCCGCCGGCGCCGCGCGGGGCGCGGCCGTGCGCGACGCCGCCTCCGCCTGACCGGAGGGTGCGCCTGACCGGAGGGGTGCGGCGGGCCCGTCCCGCCGCACCCCTCCACCGCCCGTGCCGCGCACCTGCGACGGAGCGGTGCGCAGGTGGGTGACGGGGCGGGACGTGCTGCGTAGACTCGGTCGCCCTGTGCCGGACGAGTCCAGGAGCCCTCGCCATGACCTCGCCCTCCCTGTCCCCCAGCATCAGCGCCGGCAGCACCGCGGTACCGCTGCTGGACCGCACCATCGGCGCCGCGCTCGACCGCGCCGTCGCCGCGTTCCCCGACCGGGAGGCGCTGGTGGACGTCCCGAGCGGCCGGCGGTGGACGTACCGCGAACTGGAGCGGGAGGTGGACCGGGTCGCGCTCGGACTGCTCGGGCTCGGCGTGCGGACCGGCGACCGGGTCGGGATCTGGGCGCCCAACTGCCCCGAGTGGGTGTTCACCCAGTACGCCACCGCGCGGATCGGCGCGATCCTGGTGACCGTCAACCCCGGCTACCGCACCCACGAGGTCGAGTACGTGCTGCGGCAGTCGGGGATCCGCACGGTCGTCGCGGTGCCGGGCTTCAAGACCTCCGACTACGCGGCCATGCTCGCCGAGGCGGGCCCGCGCTGTCCCGGGCTGCGGGACGTGCTGCTGATCGGCTCGCCCGGGTGGGACGACCTGCTCGCGGCGGGGGAGCGCGGCGACCGCGAGCGGCCGGCCGCGATCGGCGCGGGGCTGAGCCCGGACGATCCGATCAACATCCAGTACACCTCGGGCACCACCGGCTTCCCCAAGGGGGCCACCCTCTCGCACCGCAACATCCTCAACAACGGCTACTTCGTCGGCGAGCTGTGCGGCTACACGCAGGAGGACCGGATCTGCGTGCCCGTCCCCTTCTACCACTGCTTCGGCATGGTGATGGGCAACCTGGCGGCGCTCTCGCACGGGGCCTGCGTGGTGATCCCCGCCCAGGCCTTCGAGCCCGTCGCCACCCTGCGCGCGGTGGCCGCCGAGCGCTGCACCTCGCTCTACGGCGTGCCGACCATGTTCATCGCCGAGCTCAACGACCCGGGCTTCGCGGAGCACGACCTGTCCACCCTGCGCACCGGGATCATGGCCGGCTCGCCGTGCCCGACCGAGGTGATGAAGCAGGTCGTCGACCGGATGGGCATGCGGGACGTCTCCATCTGCTACGGCATGACCGAGACCTCCCCGGTCTCCACCCAGACCCGCGCCGAGGACCCGCTGGAGCGGCGGGTCTCCACCGTCGGCCGGGTCGGCCCGCACCTGGAGGTCAAGGTGGCCGATCCGCAGACCGGCGCGACCGTCCCGCGCGGCACGCCCGGCGAGCTGTGCACCCGGGGCTACTCGGTGATGCTCGGCTACTGGGACCAGCCGGACCGCACCGCCGAGGCCGTCGACGCGGACGGCTGGATGCACACCGGCGACCTCGCGGTGATGGACGAGGAGGGCTACCTCACCATCACCGGCCGGCTCAAGGACATGGTGATCCGCGGCGGAGAGAACATCTACCCGCGCGAGATCGAGGAGTTCCTGCACACCCACCCGGACGTCCTGGACGTCCAAGTCGTCGGCGTGCCCGACGCCAAGTACGGCGAGGAGCTGATGGCCTGGGTCCGGCTGCGGCCGGGCGCGCCCGAGCTGACCGCCGAGGCGGTGCGCGCGTACTGCGCGGGCCGGATCGCGCACTACAAGGTGCCGCGCTACGTGCACCTGGTGGACGAGTTCCCGATGACGGTCACCGGGAAGATCCGCAAGGTGGAGATGCGGGAGCGGGCCGTCGGCCTGCTGGGCCTGGACGCGGGGCCCGGCGCCGGGCGGGCCTGACGGCCGGCCGCCGGACCCCGCGCGCGCCGGCTCACAGCGCGGCGACCCCGGCCCGCAGGGCGGGCAGCGTGGCGTACATCGTGCCGCCGGGGCAGTCGGTGGCCAGCCAGTCGCGGTGGCCGCTGATCAGGTCGACCGGCTTGGTGACACCGTTGACCGGGTTGACGAAGGTGACGTGGGCCTGCGGGTCGAGCCCGTGGGTGCGGGTCAGCAGGGCGAGCACCAGGGTCAGCGAGCGGCGGGCCGCGGCGGTGGGCTCCTGGCCGGTCAGGGTGCCGAGCAGGGCGATGCCGAGGTTGCCGGAGTTGAAGCCGGAGGTGTGGAAGGCGGTCACCACCTTGCCGTCGGCGTCGTGCGCCGGGAGGCCGTCGTCGCCGGACCAGCGGCCCTCGTAGATCCGGCCGGCCTCGTCGATGAGGAAGTGGTAGCCGATGTCGCCCCAGTCCTGGGTGACGGCGTGGTACTCGTATATCGCCCGCACGGTGGCGGCCGGGTCGGCGTCCGCGTTCGGGGTGTCGGTGTGGTGCACCGTCAGGGTCTGCAGCGGGTAGTACTTGGCGGGGGAGTTCTCCGCGCCGTTCTTGAAGCGCTTGGACTCGTCGGCGCCCCACGCGGCGCGGCTGAGGTACTGGACGCCGCAGAAGGTGACCGGCGCGGTCGGGGAGAGCGTGGCGGTGCGGGCCGGCCCCGCGGTGGTGTCGAGGGCGGCGGAGCGCGGGTTGACGGCGCCGTCGGGCAGTCGCAGGTCGTAGCCGACGGCCCCGCCGGCCGGGACGAGCACGGTCGCGCCCTGGACGGCGCCGTCGGCCGCGTCCGGGCGGTCGGGACCGCCCGCGCAGCCCGCGGTGAGCGGCTGCCAGGCGCCGGGGCCGGTGCCCTCGTGGTGCAGCCGGATCGCGCCGCCGCGCCGGGGGCCGTCCCAGCTGACGCCGACGTAGTGGATCGGGAAGTCGGTGCGCGCCGCGGCGGCCGCGCGCCCGGCCGCGGAGCGGGCCCGGGTGGCGGGCACGGTGACGGTGCGGGCGGCCGGGCCGGCCGGGGTGGCCGGTGCCGGGGCGGTCGGAGCGGCGGTGGCGGTCGGGCCCGCGGCGTGGGCGGCCGGCGCGGCGGCGAGCGCCGCGGCGGTGGCGCCGATGGCGGTCACCAGGGTGCGGCGGCTGACGGCGGAGCTGGGGTTGGGCATGGGGATCCTGTCTCGGAGCCTGAGGGGAGGGGTGCGACCGGTCGAAAGGCGATCATGAATGTATCCAAGTGATCGTTTCTGATCGTCATTCCGACAGATCCCCTGCCCGAACGGGCACCCCCAGGAACCGCAGCGCCGCCGCCGCCCGCGGGCCCACCGGTGCCCCGGCCCGCGCGAGTTCCCCGAGGTACAGGCAGACGTCCGCCCGCGCCGCCCGCACCCCGGGCACCGCCAGGAAGGCCCGCGCCAGCTCCTGCGGCTCACCGTCCCCGGCGACCAGGCCGTGCAGCAGCTTGCGCACCCCCGGCTCGAACTGGTCCTGCGGATCCTCGTACGGGCAGTCGGCGAACGCCTCCCAGGCCCGCGCCGAAGCCTCCGGACCCTCCGTCAGCAACCGCAGCACCGCCACCTCGACCAACACCGTCGAGGACGCCGCCACCTCCGGAGCCAGCCCCTCCAACAGCTCCCGGGCCTCCTCGAACCGCCCGCCGTGCCGGTACGCCGCCGCGAGCGCGCAGCGCACCGCCACGTCCGCCGGATCCCGGGCCAGCACGGCGGAGAGGTCCGCCACCGCCGCCTCCGGGCGCCCGGCCTGCCGGTGCGCCTGGCCGCGCTCGGCGCGTGCCCACGCGTACTCCGGGTTCCGGTCGAGGGCGGCCGTGAGGTCCGCGATCGCCTCCTCCACCTCGCCCGCCTGCCGGCGCGCCTGGCCCCGGGAGCCGAGCGCCCAGGCGTCGTCCGGTTCGAGCGCGAGCGCGGCCGTCAGATCGGCGACCGCCTCCTCCAGGTCCCCCGCCAGCCGGTGCGCCTCGCCCCGCAGCGCCAGCGCCCAGGCGTAGTCCGGGTCGATCGCGAGGACGGCGGTGAGGTCCGCGATCGCGTCGTCCAGCCGCCCGGCCTGCCGGTGCGCCTGGCCGCGCGCCCGCAGCGCCCACACGTCCGACGGGTCGAGCAGCAGCGCGTCCGACAGGTCCGCCACCGCCTCCTCCAGCCGTCCGGCCTGCCGGTGCGCCTCGCCCCGCTCGGCGAGCGCCCAGGCGTAGTCCGGGTCCAGCGCGAGCGCCGCCGTGAGGTCGGCGATCGCGTCGTCCAGCCGCCCGGCCTGCCGGTGCGCCTCGCCGCGCTCGCCGACGGCCCAGGCGTACTCGGGGTTCAGCACCAGCGCGGCGGTGAAGTCCGCGACGGCCTCGTCCAGCCGTCCGGCCTGCCGGTGCGCCTGCGCCCGCGAGCCGAGCGCCCACGCGTTCTCGGGGTTGAGCGCGACCGCGGCCGTGAAGTCGGCGACCGCCTCCTCCGGCCGGCCCGCCTGCCGGTGCGCCTCGCCGCGTTCGGCGAGCGCCCAGGCGTTGTCCGGACCGAGCGCCAGCGCGGCGGTCAGGTCGGCGATCGCCTCGTCCAGCCGGCCCGCCTGCCGGTACGCCTGGCCCCGGGAGCTCAGCGCCCAGGCGTCGTCCGGGTCCAGCGCGAGCGCCGCGGTGAAGTCGGCGACCGCCTCGGCGAGCCGGCCCGCCGTCCGGAACGCCTCGCCGCGCTGGGTGAGCGCCCAGGCGTACTCGGGGTCGAGCAGGACGGCCGCGGTGAGGTCGGCGACCGCCTCGTCCAGCCGCCCGGCCAGCCGGTGCGCCTGGCCGCGCGAACCCAGCGCCCAGGCGTCGTCGGGGTCCAGCGCGAGCGCCGCGGTGAAGTCGCTCATCGCCTCCTCGACCAGCCCCGCCAGTTGCCGGGCCTCGCCGCGCCGGGACAGCGCCCAGGCGTACTCCGGGTCGAGGACGAGCGCGGCGGTGAAGTCGGCCAGGGCGCGCTCGTGGTGGCCGTGCCAGTTGAGCACGCGCCCGCGGTAGGCGAGGGCCTGCGGCAGGTCGGGGGCGATCGCGACGGCCTGGTCGAGATCGGCGAGCGCGTCGTCGTCCCGGTCCTCGACGAAGTACTGGTAGCCGCGGTGGGTGAGCGCCCAGGCCCGCACCCGGGTGGGCAGGCCCGGTCCGGCGAGCGCGCCGAGCGCCTCCAGGACGGGCTGCTCGCCGCCGGCCGCCGCGTGGATCCGGCGGGCCCAGCGGACCAGCTCGGCGTCGTCGCTGTCCTGCGCGGCCTGGTTGAGCATCTCCGCCCACGGCGCCAGCGCGTCCGGCGCCTCCCCGGCGGTGCGCGCGGTGTGCTCCAGCGCCAGGGCGAGATGGGCCAGCGGGTCCGCGCAGAGCAGGTGGTAGAGCTCGTTCAGCAGGTGGCGGCGCCAGCGCGGATCGGCGCCGCGCCGGGCCGCCGGCAGGTACTGCTCGACCGCCGTCCGCCCGGCGGCGTGGTGCTCGGCGAGCCGGGTGTGCGCGGCCGTCCACTCCCGGGGGGTGTGGATCCGGCGCCGGCGCAGCATGCTGGTGCGGACCACGGCGTGGTACTGCAGGAAGTCGCCGCGGCCGGTCACGAACGGCTGTGCCGACAGCCAGTCCCAGGCCGCCGGCTCGGCGTCCGGCACGGCGCAGGCGAACAGGTCCCGGTTGAGCTGGAGCGGGAGCGCCGCCGCCAGCACGGTCTCCCGGCGCTCCTGCTCGGGGATCCACTGCAGGAAGCGCACCACCGCCTGGTCGACCATGTCCGCGCCGACGACGGCGACCTCCTCGACCGCGCCGGGGTCGGCGGTGGCCAGCAGCGCGACCAGCAGCGGCAGTCGCATCGACATCCGCAGCACGGCGTCGACCACCCCGGGATCGGTCACCCCGCGGGCGGCCAGCAGGCCGCGGGCCTCCTGCTCGGTGAACACCTCCAGCGGCACGTCCACCAGGACCGGCCGCCACGGCGCCCACTCGCGCTCCGCGAGCTCGTCCCGCCCGGCCAGCACGAAGACCACCTCCAGCGGCAGCGGGCCGAACGCGTCGTCGAGGATCTCCCGCAGCCAGCCGTCGAGGTAGCGGCCGGTCAGCTCCCAGGTGTCCAGGAACAGCACGACCCACGGCCGCCGCCCGCGGTCCCGGTCGCGGTCGCAGAGCCGGGCGAGTTCGGCGACGAAGGCGCGGCTGAGCGCCGACTCCTCGACGTCGCCGGTCCGCCGGCGCTGGCGCACCCCGGCGATGAGGCGCTCGGCGCCCTGGGCCACGGCGTCCGGGTTGGCCATCGCCGCGACCACGCCGGCGCCCGGCAGCACCGAGGCCGCCCCGAACGCCGCCTGGGTCACCAGCCGGGTCGGCAGCGAGGCGCCGTCGCCGCCGGGCGGCTGCTCCGGCTCGCGGTCCGCCGCGGCCTGCAGCGAACGCCGGTACTGCTCCACCGCCTTGTCGAACTCCCGCAGCGGGCCCGCCTGTTCGGCGAGCTGGCGGGCGAGCGCGGTGAGCGCCGTCCCGACGCCGTGCACGTCGGTCTCGTCGACCAGCGCGGTGATCGCCCCGGCCCGCCGGGCCGCCTCGCGCCACTGGGCGAGCAGGGTGGACTTGCCGACCCCGCCCACCCCGCGCACGTGGAACAGGAAGTCCGCCGGGTCCGGCCCGGAGTCGGGGTCGGGGTCGCGGGCGAGGTTGTCGACGAACAGCGCCACCTGGGCTCTGCGGCCGATGAACTGTGCTCCGGTGCGCTGGCGCACCGCCTCCGCACGCGACAGACGCCTCCGTGCCTGTGCCATGCCACCCCCTGCCGCCCACCCGGCGGGCCCCGCCGACCACGAGTCCGGTACCGCCGGTGCCGCTGTCGTGAGGACGACCGTAGTGAATCGGCCCCGGGGTTGTCCTGCTTTCGGCCATCTGTCGTGTGCAGGACGGGGACGGCGGTCGTGCGGCGCGGGGGCCCGGCCCCCGGTGGGGCGGGCCGGGCCCCGGTGGGGCGGGCCGGGCCCCGGGCGGGGCGGGCCGGGCCCCGGGCGGGGCGGGGTCAGAGGACGACGATGGCGAAGGCGGCGGTGTTGTCGCCCGGGGTCGGGTCGCCCGGGAGGTCGGCCTCGGCGGTGCCCTGCAGCACCCCGGGCCCCAGACCGGAGGAGAGGCGGATCCGCACCTCCGCGGTGGCCGTGGCGCCCGGCGCCAGCCCGGCGGGGAAGTCGCAGGCCACGGTGTGGCCGAACGGCAGCGTGTGACAGCTGCCGGTGGGCGAGGTCCCGGAACCGACCACCCCGGGCGGCAGGTGGACCAAGAGGGTGAACGGCTCGGCGGTGGCGCCGCCCCCGGTGTTGACCACCACGGGGTGCAGCAGGGTGGTGCCGCCGTCGGGCGCCGGGGCGGGGTTCGCGGCCGCCACCGCGAGGTCCGCGCCGGCGGGGCCGGTCCCGGCGGCCGCCGGTGCGGCGGCCAGCAGCACCGCCGCGCACGCCGCTCGAAGGGCCCTGGAGAACAGTGGTCGTCGGGACATCGCGTTCACCCGTCTCGTCCGGTGGGCCGGCCTCCTTGCCGGGGCCGGCGGCAGGCCGGCTGCGGCCGTGCCGGGGCCAGCATCGGTGCGCCACCGGTCCGCGGCGGCGGGGACACGGCGGTGGAGCACCCGGACGGGTGGCGGGCTCGCGGCCGGGCTGACCGGGCGTCAGCCGGTCGGCGTCCGGCCGGATTCACCCGTCAGGCGTAACTTCGCACCCGCCCGCCCGCGTCGGGGTTGCGAAATGGCCCGGCTCCGCGCGTTCGTATGCAAACGTGAGTGCCGCCCGGCCGTCCCGTGCGGCGGCCGGCGCAGGCTACTGACCATCCATCAAGGAGTACCTGAGATGTCGGTTCGTGGAAAGCTCCGCAAGTTCGCCGTGATCGCCACCGTCGCCGCCGCCGCGGCCGTGATCGCGCCGACCGCCGCGGTGGCGCACGGTGGGGACCACCAGCCCTCCTCCTCGTCGTCGGGCCTCGCGGCCGGCAACGCGGCCGTGGGTCTGGTCGGCCCGCGCATCAGCTGGCTGGAGTGGTTCGAGCAGACCAACGGCTGATCCCGTCGCCCGAACGCCCCGGAGCCCTCGGCGCCGGGGCGTTCGCGTGTCCGGAACCCGGCGGTGGCTCGGCGGTGGGCCGGGCCGGCCGGAGCCCGGGGGATCAGCTCACGGTGATGCCGACGACCGAGTACTGCGCGACCGTCAGCGGCACGCTCGCCACCGCCGCGGTCACCGTGAACGGCACCGGGCGCGGCGCCGGGTCGGTCCCGTCCGGGGTGGCCACGGTGACCGCCGTGACGGTGCGCCCGGCCGGGACGGCGTAGGTCAGGGTGCAGGAGGCGGGAGTGGTGCGGAACGCCGCCGGCGCGTCCCCGAAGTTGGTGAAGTTCACCAGGTGGACGACGGTCTCCTCGCCCAGCCGGCGCGCCTCCAGGTGGATCCGCCGGTCGCCGGACAGGCCGAGCGACGGCGGCGCCGCCGCGCGGACCGGGGCCAGCAGCCGGTCGCCCGCGGCCTGGTCGGCGGTGCGCAGGTAGGCGAGCCCCGGCAGGTCGCCGCCGAGGTACCAGCAGACGCCCGCGCCGAAGACGTTGCGCCGGCTCGCCGGCAGCGGGTCGGCCCGGCGCAGCCCCAGGACGTCGGCCAGCGCGTACTCGGCGCGGCGCGTGCCGTACTCGTCCAGGCCGGTGGGCGCGGGCCCGGTGAGCACGACGGTGCCGCCGCCCGCGACGTAGCCGCGCAGGACGGCCGCCTCGGCGTCGGAGACCGCCTGGAGGTTGGGCAGCAGCACCACCTTGAACCGGGCCAGGTCCCCGGCCGCGAGCCCGGGGCTGGTCACGGTGTCGAACGGGACGTGCGCGTACACCAGGGCCTTGACGGTGCCGCGGAACTCGCCCAGCCACGGCATCGTGGTGCAGCTCATCTCCGGGTCGTCGCCGCCCCACCAGTCGGCGATCCCGGCGGGCGCGGTCGCGTTGGCGTACATGCCGTTGCCCTCGCCCGGGCTCACGTAGTCGCGCGAGGCGCTGGAGTGGTAGACGCCGACCTCGGCCGCCGACACGGCGTCGTAGAGCCGCTGCTGGTTGGCCTTCACGAAGCCGAACATCCGGGTGCGCGTCGCGGCGTCGGTGGTGTCGTTCTTGTACGGCGTCTTCACCTCGTACGGGTTGCAGCCCGAGGAGATCAGCTCGGACATCACCAGCGAGGCGTCGTCGGCCTTCCAGCCGTAGGAGAACGCCCAGGCCGGCTTGGTGCCGCTGGCCGCCCGCGCGTACTTGTACATCGAGATCAGGCAGGTCCAGTCGGTGGCGGTGGCGTGCCGCATGCCGTCCTCGTTGGCGAGGATGTCGACCTCCCAGACCTGGCTGACGTTGCCCGCGGCCTGCCGCAGGTAGGCGCCGTCCAGGCCGATCGAGGTGGCGTAGCGGTAGTCCATCGAGACGGTCTCGACGAAGGTGACCAGGTCGGGGTTGACGCTCCGACCGGCGGCGGCGATGTCGAGCTGGAAGCGGAGCAGATTGCGGTGGCGCCACTCGACGTAGCGGCGGAAGACCGGGTCGTTGTGGTCGGCGGCCCTGGGCAGGGCCGCCAGTCCGGTGTCCGCCGTGAAGGCGGCGGCGCCCCAGGTCGAGGCGTCGCACCAGGAGAGCGCCCCGTCGAAGTAGATCGGCACGTCCGGCCAGATCCCGTCCACGCCGGTGGCGGCGAGCTGCTTGATCCGGTTCAGGTAGTAGTCCCGCCAGGGGGAGTTGGGGCTCACCCAGCAGCTCTCGTCACCCGGGTCGACCCAGACCACCAGGCTGCCGTAGAAGACGTTGGGCTTGCCGTCGAGGGAGCGCTGGACCCAGGTGCGGCCCTGGTCGTTCTTGTAGAAGGAGCGGCCCTTCTCGCCGCCGGGGGAGATGACCTCCAGGGACGGGTAGTACATGACGACCTTCAGGCCGGCCGCGTGCGCCTTGCCGGTGAAGGTCCTGACCAGGGCCGCGTGGGCGGTGAACTCGGCGTCGGTGAGCCAGTCGGACAGCACGGTGTCGAGCTCGATCACGCTGACGTTCTGGGCCTTCAGCTGGTTGATCCGGCCCTGCATGTCGGCGACCTCGTCGAAGGTGCCGTCGGCCAGCCGGGCGAACCGCGCCCAGTCCGGCCACGCGGCCACGGTGGGGGAGGCGGCGCTCGCCGGTGTGAACCCCGCGGCGGGCGGGCGGACGGCGACGGTGGGCGCGGCCGAGGCCGGCGTCGCGGGCAGCAGCCGGACGGCGGCCAAAGCGCCGCCGGTGGCCAGCCCGGCGCGCAGCAGGCGCCGCCGGCCGATCCGGGAGACGGGCAGCGGGTTGCCGCGGTCGGTGGGCGAGGGGTCGGGGTGTGCGGATGTGTACTCGGACATGACAATCCCTTCGGCGTGCTGCGGTGCGTCGCGCGGGACGGGTGGACGGTGGCCGCCACGGCGCTCCGGCACCCGGGCGGGCGCGGCGCCGCGCGGTGTCGGCGCCGCCGCGCGGCGGGGACCGGAACGTCGGTGGACCAGGAGCAACGGTGAGCGGCGTGGGCGCCGGTGAACACCCGTGAGCGACGGTGAACCACGGTGCCCGGGGCGGCCGTACCGTGACCGGTCGCGAGAACGACGGCCGCACCGGGGACGGCGCCGGCGCGAACCCCCACCCGCGCGGCCGTCCCGGGGCCGACCCTACGTCACGACCCCCGCCCGCCGACCGCCGCGAATCGGCCGACTGTGCCGCCCGGCCCGCCCGGGCGGCTGCGCCCCTCGGGGGACGCCGCGGAGTGTTGCGCCCGCCGGCCGCCCGGTCGTCCGCGGATAGTGCGTCATGACCTTCTCCCGCACCCGGATGTTCACCGCCGCCGTCCTGGCGGCCGCGGCCCTGAGCGCCGTCGCGCTCCCCGCGGGCCCGCCCGCCGCCGCCCTCGCCAGGACCCCCTCGCCCTCGCACACGTGCGCCCGCTCGGACCCCGACGCCGACCCCCGCGCCCGCGAGGTCCTCGACATCGCCCGCCGGGTCCAGGAGGAACTCGACCTGAACGCGGTGATCCTGCGCGTCTCCGTGGACGGCCGGGAGATCGTCACCGGCGCCCTCGGCGAGTCGATGACCGGCGTCGCCGCCGAACCGGCGATGCACTTCCGGGCCGGCTCGATGGCCTTCCCGTTCTTCGGCATCGTGTTGCTCCAGCTCGCCGAGGAGGGGCTGATCGGCCTGGACGATCCGATCGCCCGCTGGCTGCCGGGCGTGCCGCGCGCCGACGAGATCACCCTGCGGATGCTCGGCGACACCACCTCGGGGCTCGCCGACTACGTCACCGACCAGGGCTTCCTGGACGCGCTCGGCGCCGACCCGTTCCGCCGGTGGACCCCGGAGGAGCTCGTCGGGATCTCCACCAGCCACCCCTTCTGGTACCGGCCGGGGACCAACTGGAGCTACTCGCACGCCAACTTCGTCCTGCTGGGCGCGGCGCTGGAGAGGATCACCGGCACCCGCCTGGACCACCTGCTGGAGCAGCGGATCTTCGAGCCGCTCGGCCTGCGGCAGACCGTCAACGGCTTCACCCCCGACCTGCCCTCCCCGGTGCTGCACGCCTTCACCACCGGGCGCGGCAGCTACGAGGAGTCGACGTTCTGGAACCCGTCCTGGACCACCGCCCCCGGCGCCGTCCTGGCCACCGACATCTGCGACTTCGGGCGCTCCATCGAGGCCGTCGGCACGGGGGCGCTGCTCACCGCGGAGTCCTTCCGCACCCAGCTGGACCCCGGCACCGTCGGCCTGCCCGGGCCGGCCGACGGCTGCCCGGCCGACGTCTGCCTGCTCCAGACCGAGGCCCGGCACTTCGGCCTGGGGGTCATCGTGAGCGACGGCTGGATCCTGTCCAACCCGTCGTTCTCCGGGTACGCCGCGATCGAGGCCTACCAGCCGGACACCCGTCTGGCGGTCGCCGTCAGCACCACCACGGGGTGCGGGAGCCCGGACGGGAACACCGCGCAGGAGGTCGCGGCGCGGATCGTCGAGCGCCTCGCGCCGGACCACCCGCTGCACGTCTGAGCGTCGTCCGCGCGGCCGGGCCCGGAGCGGTCCGCCGACATCGCGGCATCACCCGATCGGGTGTCGGCCGGTGGCGGCCGGTTCCCGCGTCGATCCGGGTGAAGGGAGGTGCGGCGGCCGGTACCGCCGCACCTCGGGGTTCGATCCGGGAGGTGGTGGCCGTGGGGTTCGAGGAGATGGTCTCTGTGCGGTGCGTGGCCGGTGGCATCGAGGGCCCCGGCTGGCCGTCCCGCCGCTCCCGTCCCACCTGGCCGGAGCCGGGTGCGTCAGGCGGCGTCGTGGAACACCAGGCCGAGCGTGTGGCGCAGGCCCGAGCGCACGGTGCTGACGCCGTGCCGGACGGGCGCCGCCGACCAGCCGCGCGCGGAGCGCACCGGGCGGTCCCGGGTGGTGAAGACCAGGCCGTGGCCCTGGGGGAGGGTGACGGAGGTCCCGCGCGACTGCGCCCGGGGCCGCTGCTCAACGGTCAGGAACTCGCCGCCCGTGTAGTCGGCTCCGGGCAGGTCCAGGCCGATGACCACCTGGAGCGGGAACACCAGGTCGCCGTACAGGTCGCGGTGCAGGGCGTTCCAGTCGCCGGCGCGGTAGCGCAGCAGGATCGGCGTGGGCCTGCTCTGCCCGGCGGCGTGGCACTGCTCCAGCCACTCGGCGAGGCTGTCCGGCCACGGCGCGGGGCGGCGGAGCCTGGCCGCCCAGTCCCGGGCGACCGGCAGCAGCCGGGGGTAGAGGGCCTCCCGAAGGGCGGCGACCGGCGCGGGGAACGGCTCCCGGAAGTAGCGGTACTGCCCGGAGCCGAACCGGTGGCGCGCCATGTCGACGGTGCTCCGGAAGCGGGCCACGTCGTCGTACAACGCGGCCGTCTCGGCGCACTCGGCGGGGTCGAGCAGCATCGGCGTCAGCGCGCTCCCGTACTCCCCGACCTCCTCGGCGATCGCCGCCCAGTCGGCCGCGCCGACCCGCTGCACAGGGGTCTCGATCATCGTCTGCACGCTCACGTCCGGTCTCCGGTCCTTCGTCCGAGCTGTCCCACGCCTCCCACTCTGCATCTGCCGCCCCGGCCCGGGCTGGCGGGAATCGGCCCTCGCGTTCCGTCCCGCAGGCGGCTGTGGGATGGTCGTGGCCGTGATCGAGTCATGGGTGATGGACGACGACAGCGGCGCCCCGGTACCGGCCCTGCCCGGAGCGGTGCCCGGGATCCTCCGGTCGCGGATCGACGCCGAGTGTCTGGAGACATGGCTGAGCAGCTCGGCCGGCCGCTCGCTGGGCTTCGTCACCAACGGCGAACGGGCGATGGTGCTCCTGCTGGAGGGCGAGGGCGACCCGGGCGAGCACGCCGTGGACCCCTCGGCGGATGGGGAGAGCGACGGATTCCTGCTCGCCAACGGTCAGTGCGACGAGTACCCCGACCGGGACACGGTCCCGCTCCCCGGGGCGCTGCGGATCGTCGACCACATCGTCACCACCGGCTCCTGGCCGTCCGACGCCCCCTGGGTGGCCGACCGCTGACGGGCGGCGCGGCGGCGGCGCGGGCCGGACGGTGCCGGGCCGCGCCGCCGCCGTCCTGGCAGGATGGCGGGCATGGAACGTGTGCTGGGAATTGGTGGGTACTTCCTGCGCGCCGCCGACCCGGCGGCCCTGAGTGCCTGGTACCGCGACGGCCTCGGCCTGGACGCCGACGAGCACGGTCTGTGGCAGCAGGAGCCCGGGCCGACGGTGTTCGCGGCCTTCGACTCCGGGACCGACTACTTCGGCTCGCGCGAGCAGCGGACCATGCTCAACTTCCGGGTCCGCGACCTCGACGCGATGCTCGCGCAACTGCGGGCCAAGGGCGCGCAGGTGGACGAGCGGACGCAGGACATGGCGGGGGTCGGCCGGTTCGGCTGGGTCACCGACCCCGAGGGCAACCGGATCGAACTCTGGCAGCCCGCCTGATCACGACGCGGTCGGTGCGTCCGTCCTCGCCGGTGTACCGGGCGCGGGCGGTGGGTCAGCCACGGGTGAGCGGGACGGTCGCCACCGGGGTCCAGGAGATCTCCCAGGCGGAGGCGTCGCCGGGACGGGGCTGTTGCCGGAAGCGGACGTCGAGCAGTCGGACGTCGCGGATGCGGACCGGGGTGTGGCCGGGGACGATCCGGCGCAGCGCCGTGCGCAGGGCGTCGGAGGAGGCCTCGGCCCAGGCGTAGCCGAGCGAGATGTGGGGGCGGCCGCCGTCGTGCAGCAGGGCGCCGGGGCCGCGGGTGCGGCGGATGGCGTCACGGACGCGTTCGCGCAGGTCGAGCACGGCCTGCTCGGGGTCGAGGTGCAGGACGGCCCCGGCCCGGTTGGCGACCGGGGAGCCGGCCGCGACCTCGAACGGACCGGTTCCGGCGAGGCGTTCGCGCAGGGCTGCGACGAGGTCGGCGCGCTCCCCGGCCGTGATCCGGTCGGCGGTGGTGTCGGCGATCATGTCGAGGGTGCAGTGCAGGGTGTCGTCGCCCAGCGGGGTGATCGGGAAGGGGCGCATCGCCTTCCGGCAGTCGCCGACCAGGCTCGCCAGTTCGGCGTCGGTGCCCAGATCGGGAACGGCGTAGACGTGCAGGACGCGGGCGCCGTCGGGCCACGGCGCGCCCTGGAACTTCGGAACGAACTTCTCCACGGTCGTCTCCTCCGTCGCACAGCGGGCGGGATCGGCGTGTCGGGTTCGGGGCCGTCGGTGCCCTGGAAACGGTAGCCGCAGGGGAGGCGCCCGCAGAAGAACACCTCCCGGGCAGGAGGAAGGAGAGGGTGGGTCAGTGGAAGTCGAAGGAGGACACGCCGGGGGCGGAGCGCGCGGCGAGGTAGACGGGCCAGGCGAGGGCGAGGTCCTGCCAGGGGAGGCCGATCGGGGCGTAGACGGTGGCGCGGTCGTCCGGGCGGGCCGGCGCGGCGCCGCGCAGGACGTCGGCGAGCGGGGTGGCGTGGGCCGGGTCCAGGCCGGAGCTGTGCAGGACGCCGGAGACGGAGGCGAGGGCGGGATCGTCCACGACCAGGCGGGCGGCACGCAGCAGGGCGGGGGAGAGTTCGGTCTTGCCGGGTTCGTCGAAGCCGAGGCTGGTGAGGTGGAGGCCCGGCCGCAGCACGTCGGCGTCGAGAAGTGGCTCGCGCGACCAGGTCGCGGTGAGGACGATGTCGGCGGCCTCGACGGCCGCCCGTGCGGTGGGCACGGCCTCGCCGACGGCGGCGGCGCGCCGCGGGTCCAGGTCGTAGGCGTACACCTGGTCGACCGGCCGGAGGGTGCGCAGCGCCCGCAGCGCGGTCCGGTTCTGGGCGCCCGCGCCGATGACGGCGACCGTCCTCGCCTCTTGCGGCGCGAGCGCGTGGGTGGCCAGCGCGGCGGCCAGTCCGGTCCGCCACGCGGTGACGGAGGCGGAGTCGAGCAGCGCGAGCAGCTCGCCGTCGGTCAGGGCGTGCAGGCAGACGATGCCGCGCAGCGCGGGGGTGGCGGCCGGGAACTTGGCGTTGACCTTCACGGTGTACGCGGGTACGTCGGGGAGCAGCCCGGGGACGAGGCACATGGCGGTTCCGGGGCCGGGCAGCCGGGCGCCCACCCGTTGGGCCGCCGGGAGCCGGTCGGCCGTGCGGAATCCGGCGTCGAGCGCCGCCAGCACGGCCGGGATGTCCAGGGCGGCCTCGACGTCCGCGCGCGAGAGCAGCAGGGTCACGGGAGTGGCCTCCTTCCGACGCCGGGGACGGCGGGCATGGCGGGCACGGCAACGGGGGCGGCACCCGTCATACGGTTGCCGCCCCCGGAGGATCGAGCGCCGGGCCCGAATCGAACGAACTCTTCCCGCTGAAAGCGGGCGTGCTGCCAATGCACCACCGACGCCTGGCCGACCGGGCTTTCCGCCGCCTGCGCGGCCCGCCCTTCCGACGGGGAAGAACTTACCAACAGATGATCAGAAATCGAAATCGGCGGGTCCGGCCGGGAACGGCAGGCCCGGGCGCGCTCCGCCCCGGCGGTGCAGGCGGCGCAGGAAGGCGAGCACGCCGGGCGTGCCGACGGCCCAGGCGCGGGACTCGGTGGCGGGGTCGCCACCGGGCAGGAGCGGGCGGCCCCAGGGGCCGCCGCCGCGGGCCAGGATCAGGCCCGCGACCTCCTCGGCGGCGTGCCAGTGGCGTTCGTCCCCGGTGGCCTCGGCGAGGTCGACCAGCAGTTCGCCGACCCCGGCGAGGCCGCAGCACCGGCCGGTCGTGCCCATCCTCGGGGCGAGCGCGCGGCAGGCGGCTGCGGCCTCGGCGGCACGGGCGAGCAGCGCCGGGTCGCGGTCCTGGCGGGCGGCCTGGACCAGCACCGTGCCGATGCCGGCGAGCCCCCGGCACCAGGAGCCGTAGCGCCGGGTCGCGCCGGGGGCACGCGCGGCAGCCGCGAGCCGGGGGACGTCTGCGGCGAGGCCGTCGACGAGGCGCCGGGCGGCCTCCGGGCGGGCGCCGGGCAGGGCGAGCAGGAAGTGGGCGATACCGGCGCGGCCGTGGGCGAAGCCCTCCACCAGGGCCGCCGTCCCCGGATTGGGCGTCTCGCGGGGGTCGACGGCCCGGCCGTCGGTCAGCCGCCGGGCGCACTCGGCGGCGACGGCCAGGTGCCGGCCGGCCTCCTCCGCCCGGCCGTCGGCGCGGGCCGAGCGGGCCAGCAGCAGCCGGGCGGTGCCGATCCCGGCGGCGCCGGAGATCTGGTCGGCCGGGAGGTCGTCGTGGAGCGGCAGGTCTGCGGCGGTGGGACCCGCGGCGGCGGGCCGTTCGGTGCCGAGCAGGTGGGCCGCCCGGGCGAGGAACAGCTCGACGCCGGCCCGGCCGTCGTACAGCCCCGGGGTGAGCCGGCCGAGGGCGGGGTGGGCGGCGGTCCACCGGGCGAGGGCGCGGGCGGCCGTGCGGACCTCCGGCCGGTCCGGGTGCTGGAGCAGTTCGAGGCCGAGACCGGCGGCGCCGTCGTAGAGCGACAGGAGGGTGCGCGGCCGACCGTCCCGGGGATCCGTGCCGACCAGCTCGTGGGCCATCCGGACACAGCGGTCGAGGGTGTGGCGGACGGCCTCGCCCAGCAGGTCGCCGGTCACCGGCGGCGGCCGGTGGGCCGGACGGGCGGGCCGCACGGGGGCGCCGCGGCGCAGCCCGGCGGCGGCCGAGGTCCGCTCCTCGGGGTCGAGGCTCAGCAGGCCGGCCACCACCGCCAGCACCGCGTCCGCCTTCCGCGCGCCCGGACCGTCCGCGGTCAGCGCGCCGGCCAGGCCGGCGAGGGTGCGCTCGCGGTTGACGGCCGGGTCCGGGTCGATCACCACGGGGTCCAGCCCGGTGGCGGCCCAGTGCAGGGTGGCGCCGAGCGCGTAGTAGTCGTCGGCGGCCCGCGTCCCGCCGGCGCCGGGCAGGCCGTAGCCCCGGGTGGCGCCCTCGGGCCGCTCACCGGCGAGGGCGCTGACGCCGAAGTCGACGAGGGAGCAGCCGCCCCGGTCGTCGAGCACGACGTTGGCGGGTTTGAGGTCGCACACGACCACGCCGCGCGCGTGCACGGCGTCCAGGACGGTCAGCAGTCCGCGCGCCAGGGCCCACCAGCTCCGGCCGGCCCTCTCGCCGCCCCCGCCCCCGCCCCGGTTCCGACCGCCCGGCCGTTCGCCGCCCGGCGGGTAGGGGCCCGCCGCGAGGACCTCGCGGCGCAGGTCGCGCGGTCCGCGGGCGGTGCTGACCAGGTACTCGTCCTCGCCGTGCCGGAAGTAGTCGACCAGCTGCGGCACCCCGGCCACGCCGTCGAGCGCGGCGAGCACCCGCCGTTCGTGCCGCAGCCGGCCGCGCGCGTCGGTGCCGGACGGGTCCTCGGCGACGAAGGCGCGGGCCTGCTTGACCACCACCGCCCGCCCGGTGGCGAGCTCGACCGCGCGGTAGACGTGTCCGTTCGGCGAGCGGGTGATCCCGGCGGTGATCCGGTAGCGGCCGTCGCCGACGCTGGTGGTCGCCCGCCGCCGCGGGGCGCGGGCGGCGAACGGGTCCGTCGCCCACGGCGGCTGGCGGTAGGAGCCGTCGGCGAGGCCGGCGAAGGTCTCCCCGGCGGGGCCGGTCATCACGAGGTCGGGGTCGTCGCCGGTGACCCGGAAGGGCCCGTACCGGTAGTAGACCGGGGCGTCCGCCCGCAGCTGCCGGTCGCTGACCACCCGGGGACCGGGGCGGCCCGCCAGCACCTCGGCCAGCTCGGCCGCCAGGGCCTCGATCCCGCCCGGTGACGGGTAGACGGTGACCGCCTTGCCGACGGCGCCGGCGCCGCGCAGCCCGGAGTTGAGCCGGCCCAGCACGGCGGCGCCGGCGGCGAACTTGGCGTCGCAGCGGTGCCGGAGCAGCACGGGGAGCACCAGGTCGACCAGGTCCGCGAACTGCTCGGGCCGGGCGGAGAGGTGGAGCTTCCAGCCGTGGGCGAGGGCGGGCATCCGGGGATCGTGCAGATACAGCCAGCCGTCGCCGGCGTGCAGGCGTCGGCCCGTGGCGCCCGGCGCGGTCAGGTGGGCGGCGATCCGGGCCCGCAGGTCCTCGGCCGTCGCGCGCTCCGCCGTCCGCCGCTCGGGCCCCCGGCCCGGTGGTGCCGCTGCCACCATCGCTGTGCCACCCCTCCCGGGATCGCGTGCCAGGCCGTGCCGTTCCGGGCCGCGTGCCGTTCCGGGCCGGGAACCGTCCTCCCGGTCCGGAAGCGGCGTGACCGCCGGGCGGGCGCCCGCCCGGCGGTCACCGTGCTACGCGGGCCGACCGGCCGAGGTCAGAAGTCGATTCCGCACTCGAAACGCGTGGGGACGTAGGTGACCCAGGGGTCGGCGAGACACGCCGCCGGGGCGAGGTCCGCGTCGTACTCGTCCTCGAAGACGACGGTCTCCTCGTCGATGTCCAGCAGGCCGGCGTCGCGGATCTCCAGGACCTGTGCGCTCATGATGGGCTCCTCCCGTAGAGGGTTTGCGGGAATTCCTTGAGACGGCATGCTCATGCTAGTCAGCGCGCCGTGTTCACCATAGGGGCGTGACATCGTCACATCCGGGACACCTGGAAGCGGGCCCATCGATTGACGGTCCGTCACCTGTCACCTGTCACCTGTCATCTGTCATCTGTCGTCGGACGGCGGACCGGCGGAACGCGCGGTGCTACGGTCGGGCACATGTCCAAGACCGAGATCGACCAGCTGACCGCCGAGTTCTTCGGCGCGTTCGACAACCGCGGCGGCCAGGGCGCCGACGTGGCCCGGATCCGGCGGCTGATGCTCCCGCAGGGGGTCATCGTCAGCACCGCCCCGACGTTCACGGTCTACTCCGTCGAGGAGTTCGTCGCACCGCGCGAGCGGCTGCTGAGCGACGGCCGGCTGGTCGGCTTCTCGGAGTGGGAGACCTCCGAGCGGACCGAGATCGCCGGGGACGTCGCCTCGCGCATCGGCGGGTACCGCAAGTCCGGCACCCTGGAGGGCAAGCCGTACGAGGGGGGCGGGACCAAGACCTTCCAGTTCGTCCGCACCCCCGAGGGCTGGCGGATCGCCGCCTTCTCCTGGCACGACGAGTCCTGAGCCCCGGCGGGTCCGGACCGGCCCGGCTGCGGGGACCGGGCGTCGGCGTGGCAGCATCCCGGATGTGGTGATCTACGACGAACGACTCTCCGTCCCGCTGCGCTGGTGGCTGGCCGCCCTGACCGCCGCCGCCGCGCTCACGGCCGCGCTGCTCCCGCTCGGCCCGTTGCCCGCGCTGTCCGGCGGCGCCCTGCTGCTGGCGGTGACGGCCCCGGCGCTGCGCGGCTACGGCGGCGTCCGGATCCGGGTCTGCGACGGCGTCCTGGTGGCCGGGCCGATCGTGCTGCGCGGCGAACACGCGGGCGCCGTCGAAGTCCTCGACCAGGCCGCCGCCTTCGCCTGGCGCACCCGGCTGGCCGGCCCCCGGGCCCGCCTGCTCATCCGCAGCTACCTCCCGCGCGCCGTCCGCGTCGAGGTCGCCGAACGCTCCCTCCTCTGCCCCTACGTCTACCTCTCCACCCGCCGGCCCGAGGCCCTCGCCGCCGCCCTGGCCGAAGCCCGCGACCACTGCGCGCTCCCCGCCGGCACCGGCCGCTGACGCCCCCGGTGCGGTGGCGGCGCGGGTGTGTCCGGCTGGCCGGGGGATGGCGCATACTGCCGACGGCGCCGTTCCGGAAGGGGCGGGGCATACGAGGCACAGGGGGAGAGTTGCCATGGTCTACGAAACCACCGAGAGCACCGCCGTACCGGCCTGGGCCGCCGCCCGGATCGGCTGGGGCGTGCTCGGTGTCGGGCTGCTCGTCTGGACGATGTTCGAGGCGGTGAAGCACACCGGCCCCACCGTTCCGCTCGCCGTCCTCGGCCTTGTCCTGCCGTGGTCGGCCGGGCTCGTCCGGGGAGTGCCGGCCGTGCGGCGGACCCTGCTGAGCGTCCGGGTACCGCTCGCCGTCATGGTGCTCTGCTCGCTCGTCCCCGGCCCGGCCGAGAACACCGCCGCGCCGTTCACCTTCGGCATGGCGTGGCTGGCCCACCTCGCGCTGCGCCGGGCCGCGGACCACGACCCGCGCTGACCGCGTCCGGCCGCCACGGGGCCCCGGCAACGGCGCGCCGCGCCGGAGCGCTGAGAAAGTGTTGGGCAATCGGGTGATCACTCGTTCTTGGGGTCGTCGGCGAGGCGGCGGGCTGCTCCGGTCTCGATGGGGCCGCGCGGTTCGATCTCCTCGCCGGCGAGGCGGGCGGCGATGAGGCGGATCATGGCGACCTTGGTCATCGCTTCGGCGTGCGCGGTCTTGCGCCCGTAGTCCCGTGCCAACCGTCTGCACCGTCCCAGCCAGGAGAATGTCCGCTCGACCACCCACCTGCGGGGCAGCACCCGGAAGCCTTTCACATCCGCGTTGCGGGGCACCGCGACGATCTCCACGCCCTCCCGCCCCGCCGCCCACCCGACCAGCCCCGCATCGACCACGTTGACATAGCCGCCGTCGACCCAGACCAGCCCGACCTGCGGAAACTCCTCCCGGACACCGGAGAGGACCAGCTTCGCGCCCGCCCGGTCCCGCTCGCGCAGCGCGCCGTGCACCTGAGTCCATGTGCCGTCCGCCGTCCAGGCGCGGAACCAGCGGCAGGCCGCGTCCCACGGGGCGAGATCATGCGGCACGAGCCGCCAGGCACACCCGCTGACCAGCACGTACAACACGGTGTCCACGACCAGCCGGCGCGGGAACTTCAGCGGCCGGCCACCTCTGCGCGGGTCCCGCTCCGCCAGCAGCGGCTCGATCACGGCCCACTGGGCATCGGTCAACGACGAGGCATAGCACGGCTTGCACGAACAGACACACATGGCGGTGATCTTCGCGGGCGCATTGACCGCGAAGATCACCACCAGCGCATCACAAGACGCAGCTGATCAGTTACCCAACACTTTCTGACGCCTCGGCGCTCCGACGCGCCGCGCCGTGCCTCCGTACGCCGTGCGGGAGGAGGCGGTCCGGCGCCCGGCGGAGGGCATCATCGTCCTCGGACGGCAGCGCGATCGATGGGGGCCGGTGTCGGTGATGCGGGCGCGGGGGCAGGTGCTGCCGGGGTTCGCCGCGTTCGGGGTGTTCTGGGGTGCCTGGGGTGCGCTGGTCCCGGAGATCCAGCGGCGGGCGCGGGCGGCCGTGGACCGCTTCGGCCGCTCCGCCGTCGCGGCGCTCCTGCTGCTGACGGCCGCGCTCGCCGCCCTGGGCGCTGCGTCCGGGGCCGTCGACATGGGCGTCGACGGGGTGGCGAGCACCAAGGAGAGCCGCTCCGGTCCGCTGATGAACGCCGTCCACACCTGCTTCGCGGCCTGCGTGGTCGGCGGCGCCCTCGCGACGGGTCCGGCACGCGGCCGGGGCCTGTCCGCCGTCGCGGCGCTCCCGTTGCCGGTGGCCGTGCTCCTCGCCGGGGCCGCGAGCCGGCCGCTGCTGATGCTCGGGCCGCTGTGCGCGCTCGCGTTCCTGGTCGGGAACGCCTGGCAGAGCTGGAACGCGGTGGTGCCGCGCTCGGTCCTCCACACCGGCTCCGGCTCCGGCACGGCCGGTGGGTCCGGTGCTGTTCGCGGCCTCCGCCGCCGGCCGGCCGGGCGGACGCGGGCCCGCCGACCGGCTGTCGCAGCGTCACCTGCTTGCCCTGGGGACGGGGGTGGCGGCCAGCGGCACCCTGAGCGCCGCCCCGGCGCCGGGCGTGGGGGCGATGCTCGCGGGGCTCGTCGTGGCCGGTTTCGGCACCTTCGTGTGCGCCCCGACGGTCCTCTCGCCGGCCGGGGCAACGGGCCGCCCCGAGGCGCGTTGCTGCGCCGTGGCCGTCGTCGCCTCGGTCGGCCACGCGGGCTTCCTGGTCGGGCCCGCCGCCGTCGGCCGGACCGCCGCCACTCCGGCACGGCGGACGGCCGGGCCTCCCCGCCCGCCCGGCTGTTCGGTCGGGACCTGGAGAATCGAAGCTGTGATGTGATGGGCAGATGATCGACGAACGATTCGCCGCGGAGTTCCTGGGCCCGGTGGAGGAGGCGGTCCGGCGGGCGGCGGCCGCCGAGATCATGCCGCGCTTCCGCGCGCTGACCGCCGACGAGGTGTCCGAGAAGAACGGTCCGCACGACCTGGTCACCGTCGCCGACCGGGGCGCCGAGGCGCACCTGACGGCCGCTCTGACGGCGCTGCTCCCCGGCTCGGTCGTGGTGGGGGAGGAGGCGGTCGCCGCCGACCCGGACCTGTACACGGAACTCGCCGGTGACCGGCCGGTCTGGATCGTCGACCCGATCGACGGCACCCGCACCTTCGTCCGCGGCGGCGAGGGGTTCTGCACGCTGGTCGCCCTCGCCCACCACGGCGAGCTGCTGGCGTCCTGGACGTACGCCCCGGCCCGTGACCGGATGGCGACGGCCCTGCGGGGCGGCGGCGCGCGGCTGGACGGCGTCCCGCTCAGGGCGGGCTCACCGGCCGACGGCGCGCCGCTGGAGATCGCCGCCTCGTACCCCTTCCACGCCACGCCCGCCACCAGGCGCGCGCTGCTCCGCCTGCGCGCCGAGGGCATGCGCACCCAGGGCGTGCGCATCCGCCCGTGCGCGGGCTCGGCCGGACTGGAGTACGTCGAGATCGCCCGCGGTGCCCTCGACGCGACCGTGTTCGGCTGGGAGAACGCCTGGGACCACGCGGCCGGTCTGCTCCTGGTCGCCGAGGCGGGCGGCGCCCACGCCACGCTCGCCGGCACGCCGTTCCGCCTCGCCGGAGGCAACACCCTGCCGTTCGTCACGGCCCGCGACGCGACCACCACCGCCCGGGTCCGCCGCCTGCTCCTCGGCGAGGAACCGGGCGCCTGGCCGTAGACCCGGAAGCCGTGAACCCGAAGCCGTGAGCCCCAAGCCGTGAGCCCTGACCGACCGCGCCCCGGCCGGTCAGCCGCCGACGTGGTCCCGGAGGGCGTCGGGCAGGCGCCGGCCGGTGACCGAGCGCCAGGCCCGCTCGACGGCCCGCGGGCCGAGGTCGCGCGCCAGGAGCCCGAGGTTGACCACGCTCGGCCAGGTCAGGGGATGCGGGAACTCCTCGAACGCGGTGATGCTGCGGACCAGCCACTCCATCGCCTCACGGGGGCGCCCCTGCTCCGCGGCGAACAGCCCGAACTGGCCGAAGGTCCGGGCCAGCCCGGGGGCGTCGCCGATCCGGTGCGAGACGTCCAGCGCCTTGCGGTAGCGGGCCTCGGCCTCCGCCGCCCGGCCGTCCGTCTGGGCGGTCAGCCCGAGCTGGTGGAGGCCGGCCGCGACCCCCGCCTGGTCGCCCAGCTCCTCCCGCACCGCCAGGGCCCGCGCGTGCCAGGTCTCCGCCTCGGCCAGGTCGCCGCGCCGGGCGGCGACCACGCCGAGCTGGTGCTGGCTGGCGGCCGTACCGTGCCGGTCGTCGAGGTCCTGCCGGATTCCCAGCGCCTTGCGGTGCCAGGACTCCGCCTGGTCGAACCGCTCCTGCGCCGCCGCCAGGACGCCGAGCTGGTGGTAGCCGCGGGCGGTGTCGGGCAGGCTGCCCGACTCCTCGGCGAGGGCCAGCGCCTCCGTGCACCACTTCTCGGCCGCGGTGAGGCGTCCCAGTTCGGCGGCGACGGCGGCGAGCCGGTGGTGGAGGTCGGTCGCGAACGGCAGTTCGGCCGGCTGCTCGACGGAGGCCAGCGCACGCCCGAAGCACACGTAGGCCTCCTCGAAGCGGCCCTGTTCCTGGGCCAGGATGCCGAGCTGGTGCCGGCAGGCGGCCGCCCTCCGGGACTCGCCCAGGCGCTCGAAGGCCTCCAGCGCCTCCCGGGTCCGCTGCTCGGCGTCGGCGGGCCGGCCGAGGCGATGGGCGATCACCCCCAGCTGGTGGTGGCCGAGCGCGATGCCGTCGGCGTCGCCGATCCGCTCCAGGACGGCGAGCGAGTGCAGGTACCACTGCTCGGCGTCGGCGAACTCGTCCCGGTCCACCGCGATCCGGCCGAGCTGCTGGTAGCCGTCCGCGAGGTCGTCGAGCTGGTCGGGGTCCGGCAGCTGCCGGCCGACGGCGTGGTGGATCTCCCGGAAGGACCGCTCGGCCTCCTCCGTGCGGCCCGCCCGCACCAGGCGCCGGGCCTCGGCGCCGACCACGGACAGCCAGAGCGCGCCGGCCGGGGTGTCGGCCCCGGGCGGGCCGCCGTCGGGCGCCTCCAGGGCGGCCCGCACCCGGTCGGTCCAGCCGCGCGCCTCGGCGTCCAGCCCGTGGGCGCTCCAGTAGGCGTGGAGCGGGCGGACCAGCGCCAGCGCCTGCAGCCACCCGTCCTGCTCGACGGCCCGGCCGAGCAGGACGCCGATGGTCCGCCGCTGGAGGTGGAGCGCGGTCATGGCGAACTCGGCGCTGCCGCCGCTCAGTTCACGGCTGAGCAGCAGGCAGAAGTTGACCTGGGCGCCGAGCAGCGCCTGCGCCGCGGCCGCGTGCTCCTCGGCGAACCCGGGCTCCTCGGCGCGCCACCGGGCGGTCAGGACGGCCGCGATCGCCGGGGGGACCAGGAAGGCACCGCCCTGCACGGCGGTGAGCAGGCCGAGGCCCGCCGCCCGCTCCAGCAGCCGCTGCCAGTCCTCGGTGCCGCGGTCCCGGAAGCGCGCGGGCACCTCCGGCTGGCGGGACAGCAGGGCGAGCACCGTGGCGTCGACGGTCCCGTCCAGGAGGGTGACGGCCGTCAGCGCCCGCAGGTCGGCGGTGGTGAGCCGGTCCAGCGCGAAGGCGGTGGTCACCGCGAGCGCCGCGAACCCGGCCTCCTCCTGCTCCTCGCCCGCAGGGGCGCCGGGCGCGGCGGCCCCGCTCCGCACCAGGGTGTCCAGGGCGTGCCACGGTTCGTGCCCGTCGAGGGAGGACAGCACGAGCCGCATGCGCAGCGGGTGCCCGCCGAGCCACTCCAGCAGCTGGCCGAACACCCGCAGCCCGCGCTTGCGGACGGTGTCGGGGTCCGGGGCGAGCAGGTGGTCGGCGTACTCGACGGCCTCGTCCGGGTCCAGGCCCGGCACCGGGATCCGCAGCGGCTCCGGGCCCAGCCAGTCCTCGGAGGTCCGGCTGGTGAGGACGACCGCGCCGCGACCGCGCCGGGCCACGCGGTCGAGGAACGCCCTCAGTTCGGCGCGTTCCCGCTCGCCCGCGGCCGGGGCGGCCCCGGCCGGGCCGGGCGCCGGGCGCAGCGACTCGACGCCGTCCCAGATCAGCAGCACGTCCCTGGTGGCGAGCGTCTGCTCCACGGCCTCCAGGCGGTCGGCCGGTGCGAGCGGGTCGAACTCCTCGGGGGCGAACAGCCGGCGGCCGATCCGGTCGACCACCCCGGCCAGGCCGAACGAGGCGGCCCCCGGAGCGAAGGAGTGCAGCACCACCGCGTCCGGTCCGTCCACGGCGCCGGTGTCCCGGCACCAGCGGCCGAAGGCCTTCGCCAGCTCCGTCTTGCCGGTCCCCGCCGGGCCGTGGAGGACGACCACGCGGTGGTGCCGGGCGCCCGCGTCGAGGGCGAGCAGCAGCCCGTCCCGCCCGACGAACTCCCCGACGGGGGCGAGGTCATCCGGAGCGTCCGGACCCTCCGGGAAGTCCGGGTGCCCCGGATCCTCCCGGACGTCCCGCGCCGCCGCGGCCCCGGGGACGGGGACGCCGGGCGCGGCTGCGGCGGTGTCGGGCAACCCGGCCTGCCCGCTCCGCAGCCCGGGGAGGACCAGCTCGCTCCGGCGGTGGAGCACCGGGACCGTCCAGTCGGCCAGCGGCAGCGGGCCCTTGGGGGAGACGCGCCGGTCCCGGTCGGCCAGGTGCCGGCGGCCGGCCGCCACCGCCCGGGCGAGCGGGTCGCCGCAGCGGAGCCGCTCGTAGACGGTGGCGAGGAACCCGGCGGCGGCCGTCGCGTCGAGTCCGTACGGCAGCGCGAGCACGGCGGCGGCGCCCTCCCGCAGCAGCCGGCCGGCCGCCGCGGCCTCGCGTCGCCCGGCCGGGTCCCCCGACCGGCGGGCGCTCAGGACCACCAGCGGGACCTCGGCCGCGGCCAGCAGCCGGGCGACGCGCCGGACCGGGACCGGCTCCGCGCCGCCGTCCGGCTGCTCGAACACCAGCACGCCCTCGGGGTCGTGCTCCCGGAGGGTCCGCGGCCGGCGGTCCGGGCCGGACCACCCGCGGTCGGGCGTGTCCCCGGCGGTGCCACCGGCCCCGTCCTCGGGGAGCACGCCGGCGCCGTCGACGTGCACGACCTGGAACGGCCGGCCCTCCTCGCGCGCCTCGCGCAGCGCCTCGCCGAGCCCGGCGAGGGTCGGCGGGCGCAGCACCCGCAGGTCGACCGCGCCGGTCCCCGGCCCGAGCCGTCGCAGCAGGGGGAGGGCGCCGGTCCGCGGAGCGGTGGCGGGCGCGCCGTCCGGCCGGGTGAGCACCAGGAGCACCCGCAGCCGGGACCCGTCCGCCTCGGTGACCGTGCCGAGGGGGTCGGCGGCCGACGGGCACCGGGTCACCAGCACGTCGTCCAGGACCAGCGGCCACGGGCGCCCCGGCTCCGTCATCAGCTCCCACGGCAGGCCGAGCAGCGGCGCGGAGTCCGAGCGCAGCACGATCTCCAGGCCGCCGCCGCGGGTCCGTGCCCGCAGGTAGGCGTCGCGGCCGGGGCCGTCGCCGAACAGCGCGGTGAACATCCGCGCCCCCCAGTCCGGGAGCTGACGGGCGATGTGCGGGCCCCGCTCGCCGTACGCCCCGAACGGGGTCCGGAGGTACTCCTCCAGGTACCAGCGCAGGTTCTCCAGGGCCGTGTCGTCCAAGGGCCTGCGCAGCCATCCGGCGTCGACGGCGACCGCCGGGACCCCTGCTCCCGGCGGCCACTCCGTCACGGACATCCGGCCGTCGGCGTGGAGATCCAGCACCAGACGTTCGACCACAATCGCCCCCAACAAGAGCGGGGCGGCCGGGCGGCCGTTCCGCTGCGGAGCACAGGGTAGCGGCGTCGCCACCGCGCCCGGGCGCCCGGGTGCGAAGTCGCGGTAACGATCCGTCAAAGGCCCACCGGTCGGGGAGCGAAACGGAAGGGGCAGCCGCTCTGCCCCAAAGGGCAGACCGAACGTTCCGTCGGGGCTCTGCGGCCTCCGCTCCACCCCTGTGCGGAACGTCCCGTTCACCTGGCGGTCCCCGGCGCGTCGCGGCCCTGACCAGCGCTGTCGCGCTCGCGTCAAGCGCGGCGCGGCGGGTGGCGGCGGCGCCAAACCCGCGGCGGCGCGGTTCGTCCGGGTGAGCTGCGTCACTTGACCGTGTTTTCGCGCTGGGATTCACTTTTTGCGGCGACGGAAAGCGGAGATCCGAATTCTGCGGGGCCCACCCGGAGTTCGCCCCCGCGGACCGTCCGTCGAAGAGTTGTTCGTCATCGTTCCCTGTCGAGATGGAGGTGCTGTCATGAAGCTCGTTCACTTCGTGAAGAAGGTCATGCCGGAGAAGAGCCTGAAGGCCTACGCCTGGTACGGCTGGATCTAGGTCCCGGCGGTCCTTCCGCTGTCGGACACGTGCCCGGCGAGTGCCACCCGCACTCGCCGGGCACGGGGCCGCTCACCGCGAGCCGGCCGCCACAGCCGCTCACCCTTGGAGTCACGGATGGCCATGTCCAGCACCGGGCGCACCGCCCGCGTCACCCTCTTCGCGCCGCGGATCGACGAACTCCTGCGCAGGTACCGAGGTCAGGACCTGTTCCGCCTGGAGGCGGACACCGTCGGGGTGGCCGGCCCCGACCTGATGGACGGGCTGCTGCGCAGCAGGCCGGCCAACGCCGAGGAGCGCCCGACCTTCAAGCCCGTCCAGGGGCGGCTCGTCACCCGGGCCGACGCCTCCGCGCTCATGCAGGCCGTCTCCGCCGACGTCCGGACGGCGCTGAAGAAGCCGCTGGGCGACCGGACGGACCTGTCCGGGAAATGGCCGCACACCCCGCACGTGTATCTCCGGGACCTGGTCTTCGGCCGGGAGAGTTTCCGCTTCCGGGTCCTCGTCGACCGCCGTCTGGAACTCACCCCGAAATTGACCTGGATGGCGGTTGCGGCCGGAACGGCGATGCTCGGAAAACCGGGCACCGAAATTCCGCTGTCGAATCTGGCGGCCCGCGTGCTGGACGCCGAGACGTACGACGACCGTCGCTACGCGATGTACCTCTACCGGCGGGTGGCGGCGCCGATCTGTTTCACCGTGGCCGCGCTGGTGACCAACGCGGTCTGGCTCGGGGCGCCCTTCGACGACGACGTGCCCAACCGGGACGTGCTGCTGGAGGCCCTGCGGCTGCTGCCGCCGTCCTGGAACATCCTGCGGGTCGCCTCCCCGGAGTTCGGCGCCGTCGACGGCCGGATCGGCCGCCGCGACGACATCCTCATGCTTCCGCTGCTGAGCCACCGCGACCCCCGGCTGTGGGACGACCCGGACGCCTTCCGTCCCGAGCGCTGGAAGGACCTCGACCCCGACACCCACCCCGGCTACCTGCCGTTCGGGCACGCCAACGAACGCTGCTGGGGGCGGCACATGGTCATGCCGCTCGCCGAGCGGATCCTCGACCTGGTGCGCCGCGACGGCCTGGTGGTGAGCCCGGAGCAGCGGGTCGGCCGGGTCGAGCTGGACGGCCTGCTGGAGGTCTCGGGCGTCCGCATGGTCCGCCGCTGACCGGGCCGGTGCCCGACACCCCGGGCGTGCCCCCGCCCGCGGCCCGCCGGCCGGCGGCGACGACAATGGCGCGGTGACCGACGCGAACGACCCGAACAGCCCGCACGACCCCCACGACACCGGGGCGGACCTCCAGGCCCTGGTGCACGACGCCATGGCGGCCGCCGTCCGCTCGCCGCTGCGCGGCCGGGTCGCCGACTACATCCCGGCGCTCGCCGAGGCCGACCCGGCGGCGTTCGGCATGGCGATCGCGACCGTGGACGGCCGGGTGGCCGGGGCGGGGGACTGGCGCCGGCCGTTCTCCGTCCAGTCGGTGTCGAAGCTGTTCACCCTCGCCCTGGCGCTCGCCGAGGGCGGTGACGGCCTGTGGGGCGGCGTCGGCCGGGAGCCCTCCGGCAACCCGTTCAACTCGCTGGTCCAGCTGGAGTCCGAGCACGGCATCCCGCGCAACCCCTTCATCAACGCCGGCGCCCTGGTGGTGACCGACCGCCTGCTGGAGCTCACCGGCGACGCGGCCGGTGCCGTCCTGGACCTGCTGCGCGCCGAGTCCGGCGATCCGACCGTCGACGTCAACCGCGCGGTCGCCGCCTCCGAGGCCGAGCACGGCCACCGCAACGCCGCCATGGCGCACTTCATGGCCAGTTACGGCAACCTGCGCAACCCCGTCGAGGACGTCCTCGCCCACTACTACGCGCACTGCGCGATCGAGGCCGACTGCCGCGACCTGGCGCTGGCCGGTCTCTTCCTGGCCCGCCACGGCGTGCGCGCCGACGGCTCGCGCCTGCTGTCGCGCAGTGAGGCCAAGCGGATCAACGCCGTGCTGCTCACCTGCGGCACCTACGACGCGGCGGGCGAGTTCGCCTACCGGGTCGGCCTGCCCGGCAAGAGCGGTGTCGGCGGCGGCGTCCTCGCGGTGCTGCCCGGGCGGGGCGCGGTCTGCACCTGGAGCCCCGGCCTGGACGCCGCGGGCAACTCGGTGCTCGGCGTCGCGGCCCTGGACGCCCTGACCACGGCCACCGGCTGGTCCGTGTTCTGACGGCGGCACGGCCGGCGGTCGCCCCGAACGGTTCCGGCTGGTGACGGACCGGAAGCCGACGGTCACGAAGTTGTTATGTCCTCTTCACCGGGCTGACGGCCGGCCGGGTCATGCTCTGCACCGGCGGTAGCCACCGCCGAAGGCGCGCCGGCCGGCCGGCGCACTGACAAGGGGACTGACACCGTGACCGTCCGCCGTACCCTCATCGGCACCCTCACCGCCGGCCTGCTCGTCGCGGCCGCCGCCGTCCTGCCCGTCGGCGGCGCCGCGCAGGCCGCCGGCACCGGCGCCCCGGGCGAGCTCCCGTTCGCCTCCGCGACCACCGTCGGCCTGCACAACACCTACGACCCGGCCGCCTTCGGCTACCTCGCCCAGGGCCTGGACACCGGCACCGGCATGATCGAGCTGGACGCCTGGCCGAACGCCATCACCAAGGAGTGGAAGGTCAGCCACTCCAACCCGCTGGGCAACGCCAACAACTGCGTCAGCGCCACCACGCCCGCCCAGCTCTACTCGGGCGGCGGCAACAAGAACCTGGAGACCTGTCTGGACGACGTGCGGCTCTGGCTCGGTGCCCACCCGGGCGCCGGGCCGCTGGTGATCAAGCTGGAGCTCAAGCCGGGCTTCTCCGGGAACCTCGGCATGGGGCCCGCCCAGCTCGACGCGCTGATCGCCGCCCACCTCGGCTCCGCCGCGCTGCGCCCGGCCGACCTGCTCGCCAAGCCGGGCGGCGGCTCCTACGCCACCCTCGACGACGCCGTCCGGGCCGGCAACTGGCCGACCAGGTCGGCGCTCGCCGGCCGCGCCCTGGTGTACGTCATCCCCGGCACCGTCGAGCTGGACAACCCGTTCGACACCCTGCACACCGACGTCGAGTACGGGCGCCACCTGCGCGACCTGGCGGCGGCCGGCCGGATCGGCGAGGCCCGGATGTTCCCCACCGCGCTCGGCGCGGCGGCCGGCGACCCGCGCGCCCGGTACGGCGAGACCTCGATCCGGCCGTGGTTCGTGGTCTTCGACGGGGACGCCGCCACCTACCTGAACGGCATCGACACCGCCTGGTACGACAGCAACCACTACCTGCTGACGATGACCGACGCCCACAACGTCGCCCCCGCGATCAGCAACACCGACCCCACGGCCGACCAGGCCCGCGCGCGCACCGAGCAGCTCGCCCGCGCCCACGCCACCGTCGTCTCCAGCGACTGGCGCAAGCTCCCCGCCGTCCAGTCCCTCGTCCTGGCGCGCGGCTGACCCCGGCCCGCCGTTCCCCCTCCCGGGGCCGCCGCCCGCCGGGCCCTCCCGGTGGGCGGCGGCATCGTGCCGGACGCGCCGTCAGGCCCGGTCGGCGGCGGTCGGCGGCTCCGGCTCGTCGGTCCACTCCGGGGCCAGCAGCCCGAGCACGACCTCGTCCACGAAGGCCCCGCACGCCCAGGCGGCCTGACGCAGCGTGCCCTCGAGCACGAACCCCGCCCCCGTGGCGGCCTTGATCATCGGCAGGTTGTCGGCCAGCGTCTCGATCTGCAGCCGCTGCATCCCGCGCACCGTGAACCCGTAGCGGCAGAGCAGCCGCACGATGTCGCCGGACAGGCCGCGGCCGCGGAACGCGGGCCGCAGCGCCAGGCCGAGGTGGGCCCGCCGCTGGTGGGCGTCGACGCCCCACAGCAGCGCCTCCCCGGCCAGCTCGCCCGAGGACCGCTCCACCACGGAGAAGCAGGCGGCCGTGTCGTCGCCCGCCCCCACCACGAACGGGGACTCCGGGGAGCCGGGCGGGATCGGCCGCCAGGGCCGGGAGTCGCCCCGTGAACGGGTGGCCACGTCGTCGTAGAGCTCGGCGTGGAGCACCGGGACGTCACCGTCGTGACGGGCGCGGAGCGTGATGCGGGAGGTTTGTAGCATGTCACATGGTTTACCGCGGGCCGATGGCGCCCGGCAATCGGTTTTCCGCCCGCCCCGCTGCCGGCGCGGCCGTGTTCGCCGCACCGACCGCCGCACCGACCGCCGCGCCGGGAATGACGGCGCGGCGGTCGGCCGTTGGCACCGGGGTGACCGCCGCGCCCGCCCTCCGCCTCTCCGTACTGGACCGTTCCCGGACGCGCCGGGGGGAGGAGCCGGCCCGCGCGCTGCGCGACACCGTCGCGTTCGCGGTGGAGGCCGAACGGCTCGGCTACCACCGGTTCTGGGTCTCCGAGCACCACGGCGTGCCGGGGGTGGCCGGTTCGGCGCCGACGGTGCTGGCCGCCGCCGTCGCCGCCGCGACGTCCCGGATCCGGATCGGCACCGGCGGCGTGATGCTCCCCAACCACCAGCCGCTCGTCGTCGCCGAGCAGTTCGGCGTCCTCGCGGCGCTCTTCCCGGGCCGGATCGACATGGGGCTGGGCCGGTCGGTGGGCTTCACCGACGGCGTCCGCCGGGCCCTGGGCCGGGAGAAGGACGCCGCGGACCGCTTCCCCGAGCAGCTCGCCGAACTGCTCTCCTGGTTCGACCCCGGCGCGCGCGGCCCGGGTGGCGTGCACGCCCGCCCCGCCGAGGGCCTGGATGTCCCCGCGTTCGTGCTGGCCACCGGTGCGGGCGCGGACGTGGCCGCCGAGGCGGGGCTGCCGCTGGTGATCGCGGCGGTGCGCGGGGAGGAGGCGATGCTGGCGGCGATCGAGCGCTACCGGCAGCGCTTCCGCCCCTCCGCCCGGGCCGGGCGGCCCTACGTCGTCGTCTCCGGGACGGTGGCCGTCGCCGCGACCGAGGAGCGGGCCCGCGCGCTGCTCGTCCCGGAGGCCTGGTCGAGCGCCCACAGCCGCACCCACGGGGAGTTCTCCCCGCTCGAACCCGCCGAGGAGATCCTGGCCCGGTCGATGGCCCCGCGCGAGCGCACCGCCTTCGAACAGGCCCTCACCGGCCACCTCGCGGGCACGCCCGAGCGCGCGCTCGCCGATCTCACGGCGCTCATGGAGCGCACCGGCGCCGACGAGTTCCTGCTGACCACCAGTACGTACGACCGGGCGGAGCTGCTGGACTCCTACCGCCTGCTCGCCGAGGCCGCCGGGCTGGCCTGAGCACCGGCGGGCGCGCGACGGCGCCCCGTCGGCCGCCGGGCCGTCAGTCATCGGCCCGCTGCGCCTGGGCCCGGTGCACCGCGACCCGGACCCGGGTGGCGCAGCGCGGGGTGCAGTAGCGCTGCGGCGTGCGCCGGCCGGTGTCGACGAAGAAGCGCTCGCAGCCGGGCGCCGCGCACCGCCCCCGCGTCGCTCGCCCCCGCGTCGCTCGACCCCGCGCCGCTCGCCCCGGACCGCGGCCTCGGGGACGGCGTGCCCGGCGGCCGCCTGCCGCACCTGCGCCTGGCCGAGGGTCCGGGCGCGGCCTCTACCCTGGACCTGGTCGGCTCCGGCTTCACCCTGCTGACGCCCGCCCCCGACGCCGCCGCGGCCGCCGGCCTGCCGGTCATCCCGCGCCCCGTGCCGGTCGACGCGCCCCGGTGGGCGCGCCTGTCCGGCGTCCCCGCCACCGGCGCCGTCCTGGTCCGCCCGGACGGCCACCTCGCCTGGCGCGCCCCGCACCCGCCCGCCGACGCCGCCGCCCTGCTCGGCGTGCTGCGCCGGATCCTCTCGGCGGCCGGGGCCGCGCCGCCCCGGCGGTGACCCCGGCCGCCGCGGAAGCCACGGGAGGAAGGCCGGATCCGGCCGGTTGCCGTCTCAGGCCAGCAGGTCCGACTGGAGGGTCACCACCTGCCGGAACGCGGCGGCGGGCACGCCGTCGGGGTTGGTCATGGTGACGACGCCGACGATGTCGCCCGCCGCCACGTACGCCAGCCGGGCGGTCGGCGCGTCACCGGGTCCGGAGACCTGGGTCTTGACGGTGACTCCGTAGACTTCGTCCCAGTCCTGGGGCGTGGCGCTCCCGATCGTGGCGCCGGTCTTCGGACCCTTGCCGTCCCGCAGTCCGGCGAAGGCGGACCACGCCTCGCCGGAGGAGCCGAACGAGAGCAGCCGGATCTGCGTACGGGTGCCGTCGAAGGTGGTCCACTCGCGGACGGCGGCGGCCCGGCAGGCGTACTGCAGCAGCAGGGCGCGGACCGCGGCCGGGTCCTGTTGCTCGTCGGCGAGGGAGTTGCAGTCGACCAGGCCAGCAGGGCGGGCCGTCGGCGAAGCGCTGGGGGACGTCGTCGCGGGGGACTCCGAGGGCGTGGCCGACGCGGACGCACCCGTGGGTCCGCCGCCGGTCACGGATGGTGCCGGAACGAGCTGCCCGTCGACCTCCTTGGGAACGGGGAGCAGCAGCTGCCGCAGGTCCGCGGCGTGCCGGTTCTTGTTGTCCTTCGGGGCGGCCTTGCCGGAGGGCAGCGGCGGCAGCACCAGAGCGGGGAAGGTGTAGCGTCCGTCGCTCTTGGTCGCCAGCCCCGGGAGATCGGTGCGCTCGGGCGCAGTCACGGCGATCGCACTCCCCGTCCCGGCCAGCGCGCACACCACGGCGGCGGCGCTCCAGCGCACCGCGGCCCTGCGGCGGCGGCTCCGGCCGGCGGCCCGCTCCTCGTCGGCCGGCGCTCCGGCCGCGGGCGCCGCGACCGGGAGGTCCGCGCCAGGAACGTGCGCCTTCGGGAGTTCCGTCCCGGGGACTTCCCGCCCCGGAACGTCCGGCACGGCGGGGGTGTCGCTGCTGTCGGTCATACGGAGGCTCCCGGGCGGGCGAGGCGGTCGAGCTGCTGGGTCAGGAGGGCGACGATCTTGTCCTTGGGCAGGGGTGCCACACCTTCGGCGTCCAGCACCACCAGGAGGTCCCCCTCGGCGGCCGAGCACTCCATACGGTCGATCGGCGCGGCAGGCGGCGCGGGCATCAGGTAGCAGTGTGCCTCCGGATGGCCGGGTACCACCGGGCCGCGGCGGAACAGCCCGGTGTCGCCGGTGAAGATGGCGGTGTACTCGTTCATCCGCTGCACCTCCTGCTGGTTGAACTGGCGCAGTTTGATCCCGATGACGAGTTCACCGAGGCGGGCCTTGTAGGTCCGCACTCCGGCGGCCTTGACGTGCAGGTCCTTCCAGTACTGGCGGAGCTTGTCCTGTTGCTCCTTGGGAACCGGCCCGAGGTCCTCGTCGAACACGGTGGCCAGCTGATCGGCCGTCAGCTCGGTGTCGTTGCCGTCGGCGCCGTCGTCCGGCCCGAGGAGGAAGCCACCGGGGACCGGCAGGAGCAGGTCGCGGAGCGACCCGAAGTGGTTGCCGTTGGCCTTCGCGCCGAACGGTGTCGCGGTCGCCGTCGGGGCGGCCGCGGCGATGGCGGCCGCGGCGGGCGCCGGATCGTCGTACCGCACCTCGATGATCCCGACGCCGATCACCACGCCGGTCAGGGCGGCCGCGACGATCGCGCCGCCGGCGCGCAGGACGCGGCGGGACGTGGCGGAGCCCGTCGGCGCGGCGGCGTCCGGCGCCGCGACACCGCTGTCTGCGGTACCGGTGTCGGCGGGTACGGCCTGCGGCTCCGGGGCCGTGGAGTCGGTCACGCTGCTGTCGGTCATACCAGCCGCTCCCACTGTTGCTTGGCGAGATTCTTCACAACCTCGGCGTCCACCGGCTGTGTCCCGAACACCTCGATATTCATCTTCACGGTGCCGCGCTGCGCGGCCGCGGTGCCGAGGTAGTACTTCTCGGTGGTCTCGGCCCAGAACGAGGGCCTGTCCTCGACCTGGTAGCCGCCGTTGGCCTCGTCGGCGAACGGCTTCAGCTCGGACCCGTTCCGCCCGCCGGGCTCGGCATGGGCGACGTCGTCGGCCGTGTATTGGAGCAGCGTGACTCGGACCTTCAGCCCGCCCTGTTCCCAGCCGACCTCGACGGCCCGCCGGAAGCCGCTGGTGTTGAGGTTCTTGAAAGCGTTTCCGCTGTCCCCACGCTGCTCGGCGAGCTCACCGACCGTGATCCAGCTCGGCTTGTCCGGGCTGTCGTCCCACGCCTTGCTGCCGCTCGGCGCGGTGATCAGCAGCTTCCGCAGGTCGCCGTCGATGGCGAGCGGCGAGGGCGCGGCCGCGGCGGCGACCGCCGGGTTCAGTACCTCGGCCGGGTACGTCGGCAGTGCCACCTGGAGGGGCGGCAGCGGCGTCGGTGGCCGGCCCGCCTGGACGGCGTAGCCGATGCCGCCGCCGGCCGCGGTCCCGAGCACCAGCCCGGAGACCAGCAGCAGGACCGGACGCGGGCGGCGCGGGCGCCGGGCGGGTGCCGGAGCGGCGTCCGGCTCGGTGGCGGACCCGGCGGCGGGCGGTGCGGCGGGCGGGGGCGGCGGCGCGTCGACGGGCGACGGCGCCACGGGGTCGGTGGTCACGCGAGGACTCCAGAGGAAGGGGAAGGGGCCGGAGGGTTCAGCGGCCGGAGATCAGCCAGTCGCGCTGGCGCTTCATCAGCTCGCTGAGCAGTGCCTTGTCCGGGGCGCCCTTCACCTCGACGTCGACCGTGTACTGCACGTCGCCCTGGCTGGAGATGCCGCTCATCGAGCCGGTGTAGGCCGCTTGCTCGGGCTTGCTGATGTACCCGTGGGCGGCGGGGTCGCCGGCGATCTCGATGGCGGGGAGGTCGCGGACGTCGTTCTTGGCGAAGAAATCCGCCTGCGCGGGGCTCCCGAAGCGCAACAGGGTGACGGTGACCTCGGCCTTGCCGTCCGCCGTGCGGTACGTCCGGGTGACGGCGTCCCTGTAGCCGATCGAGCGGAGGGCACGCATGATGTCCGCCCCGTCGTCGAACTCCTCGATGAGTTGCTCGTCGGAGAGCGGTATGCCGTCGGCCGGGCCGTAGGGTTCGCCGCCCTCGGGGAGGGGGAGCAGGAAGTACCGCAGGTCGCCGTCGTGCCGGCCGTCCTTGACGGTGCCCTTCACGGTGCTCGTCGGAACGGGTACGGGCGTGGGCGGTGCGGTGGTCGCCGAAGCGGAGACCGAGGCGGTCGCGGAGGGCGAGGCGGTCGGGCTCGCGGAAGTCGGCGCGGCCGCAGCCGCGGTGACGGTGGGTCGGCTCTCGGGCCTGCCGACGGCCACCGTCACCGTGGCACTGGCCGCCGTGACGGCGAGCAGGCCGGTGACGGCCAGTGCCACGGCGGCGGCGCGCGGCAGTTTCCGTCCGGTGGCGGGCACGGGAGCGGCGGTGGGCGGCACGTGATCGTGCGCGGACAAAAGGATTCCCCCAGGGAAGATCAGGAAGGGTCGCGCGCGCGGGCCTCTCATGGGCACCCACGGCGGCTCTCGCGGCCGCCCGTCGCGCGTCTGGCTGGAATTATGGGAGTGCGCCGGTCGAGCCGCCAACAAGATCAATCACCGCACTCCCGCCCAAGGCCCGACCAATGGGACACGCCGTGATCGAACCGAAATCGTTTCGGCCCGGACGCCGCCGGCCTCCGGTCCCCCGGCCCCTCGTGGCAGGTCGTTTCGGTCGGAAAAATACCCCCACCGGTATAGTGGAAGAACGGGTGAACACCCGCCCTTCCCCGATGTGAGGAGTCCCGAGATGTGTCGACGTATCACCTGCCGCACCTGCGGCAAGGCCGGCTACGCGGGGTGCGGCATGCACGTCGACCAGGTGCTGGCCGGTGTCCCCAGGGCCGACCGCTGCGGCTGCGACCGCGAGGCGCGGAAGGGCGGGGGCTTCCTCGCGAGGATCTTCGGCCGCCGCTGAGCGCGCCGGGGAACACCATCGGGCCGTGCCGGGAATCCCCGGCACGGCCCGATCCGTGTCCGCACACCGCGCACACCGATTCGCCCCCCGCGCACCGATCGGCCTCCGCACGCCGGTGGCCCGGACCGCCGCGGGGCGGACCGGGCCACCGGGGGCCGGGCGGCTCAGTCGTGCGAGAAGGAGATCCTCGGCAGCACGCGGTCGAGCCAGGCCGGGGTGCGCCAGGCGGCGGCCCCGGTGAGGCGGAGCAGGACCGGCAGGAGCACCAGGCGGACCAGGGCGGCGTCCAGCAGGACGGCGACGCCGAGGACGATGCCCATCTCCTTGGGCGGCAGCGGCCCGGACAGGGCGAAGGTGAAGAACACCGCGACCATCACGCCCGCCGCCGCGAAGATCACCCGGCCGGAGTGGGCCAGGGCGCCGACCATGGCCTCGCGCGGGTCGCCGGTGCGCTCGTAGTGCTCCTTGGCGGAGGCGAGCAGGAAGACCGTGTAGTCCATCGCGATGGCGAAGATCATCGCGAAGAAGAACACCGGCGCCCAGCCGTCCAGGAAGCCCTGTGGGGTGAAGCCGAGCAGTCCTGCTCCGTGCCCGTCCTGGAAGACCAGCCGGGCGACGCCGAAGGCCGCGCCGGTGGACAGCAGGCTGGCGGCCGTGCCGAGCGCGGCGATCAGCGGGGCCCGCAGGGCGAGCAGCAGGAGCAGGAAGCCCAGGGCCATCACCACGCCGATGACCAGCGGGGTCTTCTCGCCGAGCAGGTGCTGGAGGTCCAGGTTCTCCACCGCGGCGCCGCCGACCAGGGTGTCCGGGGGCAGCTCGGCGCGCAGCACGTCGACGGTGTGCGCCAGGTCGGGGCTGGACGGGTCCACGGTGGGGACGGCCTGGACCATCGACCAGGCGGAGCCGTCGGCGGCCGGCTGCGCGGGCATCACGCCGGCGATCCCGGGCGTGCCGGCGACGGCGGCGGCGACGTCCCCGGCTCCCTGGGCCGGGGTGAGGATCTGCAGGGTGCCGGGCGCTCCGGGGCCGAAGGCCTGCTGGACGGCGGTGTAGCCGGCCCGGGCGCTGGCGTCGCCGGGCAGCACGGTGATGGAGGGCATGGCGGTGCGCAGTCCGACGACGGGTGCGGCGAGCGCGACCAGCGCGGCGAGCGCCAGGGCGCCGTAGCGCAGCGGGTGCTTCCACAGCCGCTCGCCCCAGGCGGCGAAGCGCGGCGAGCGGTGCTCGCCGGTCCGCACCCACGGCAGGGCGAGGGCGTCCACCCGGTGGCCGAGCCGGCCGAGCACGGCGGGCAGCAGGGTGAGGGTGGCCGCGAGGACGAACAGGACGGCGAGCATGATGCCGCCGGCCATCGAGCGGAACGCGGGGGACGGCACCAGCATGACGGCCGAGAGGCTGACCAGGACGGTCGCGCCGGACAGCAGGACGGCCTTGCCGGCGGTGTCCATGGTCTCGGCGACCGCCGCGGTGCTCGCGGCCCGGTCGTCCCGCGCGGGGCCGCGGCGGGAAGCGGCGGCCCGGGCGCTGCGGAAGCGCACCACCAGGAAGAGCGCGTAGTCGATGCCGAGGGCGAGGGCGAACATCATGGCGAAGTTCATCGCCCACACGGAGACCGGGAACAGGTGGCTGATCAGCACGAGCGAGCCGGCGGAGGCGGCGAGTCCGGCCATGGTGAGCAGCAGCGGCAGTCCGGCGGCGACCAGCGAGCCGAAGGCGAGCACCAGGATCGCCAGGGTGACCGGCCAGGACATGAACTCGGACTTCATCATGGCGTCGTGGTTGGCCTTGTTGAAGTCGCTCCACAGCACCGACGCGCCGGTGGCGTGGACGTCGACGCCGTTGCCGGAGAGGGCGTTCAGCGGGCCCTTGAGGTCGTCGGCCGCGCGGACCATGTCGTCGGGGGAGGCGTCGGCGCCGGCGAGCAGGACGGCGGTCCGGCCGTCCGGGGAGAGGGTCGCGCCCGGCTGGGGCGCCACCACGGTGGAGATCCGGGGGTCGGCCGCGGCGAGCTCTCCCGCCCGGGTGATCACCTGCTGGACGTCCGGCTCGCTGACCGGCCGGTCGGCGGCGACCACGATCTGCAGCGCGCTGGAGGCGTTGCCCGCGAAGTGCTCCTCGGCGAGCTGGCGGACCGTGACCGACTCGGATCCGTCGGCCTGCCAGCCGGCCCCGGAGAGCGCGGTGGTCACCTGCGGCGCGAACGCGCCCAGGGCGACGACGACCAGCAGCCAGCCGGCCAGCACGGCCTTGAAGTGGCGGACCGACCAGGTGCCGAGCCGGCCGAGCAGGCCCGGGGGCGGGGCCGGCTCGGGAGGTGGGGCGGTGGCCGGCCGGCCGAGGGCGGTGTCCGGGTGCATCACGGGGGTGCTCCGTTCCTGGGGGCGCCCGAGGACGCCCGAAAATACGGGTGGGGGTATATGGGAGGTCAAGAGGAAGGGGCCCGCTCCGGCGGGCCCCGCGGGTCGGGCGGCCGGTCAGGCGGCGGGACCGCTCAGCGCGGCCAGCGCGGCGCGCAGCCGGGCGGCGGCCTCGTCGGCGACGGCCTGCAGCGCGGGCTGCCCGGTGACCCCGACCATCAGCTGCGGGTCCATCGCCTCGACGACCGTGCCCGCGCCGTCCGCGCGGACCACGACGTTGCACGGCAGCAGCAGCCCGATGTGCCGGTCGGCCTGGAGGGCGCGGTGGGCCAGCGGCGGGTTGCAGGCGCCGAGGATCAGGTAGTCCTCGATCTCCTCGCCGATCTTGGCCCGCAGAGTGGCGCGGACGTCGATCTCGGTGAGGATGCCGAAACCCTGCTCGGCGAGCGCGGCGCGGACCCGTTCGACGGTCTCGGCGAAGGGCAGGTCGACGGTGACGGGGATGCCGTAGTCCATGGGGTGCTCCGTTCGTGGTGGGGGTTCGCGGATCGGGCGGCGGCGGGGGCCGCCTTCCCGGTGAGGGTCAGCTTCTCGCGCCGGCGCCGCCCGGCCCGGCTCAGACGGCCGCGGGCCGGTGCGCGTCGGCCCAGGCGGCGTAGCCGCCGAGCAGGTCGGCGACCTGCTCGCGGCCGTGGTGGCGCAGCAGGCTGGCGGCGATCGAGGAGCGGTGGCCGCCGGCGCAGTGGACGACCAGCGGTTGGTCCTGCGGGAGCTCCGCGAGGCGTCCGGGGAGCTCGTTGAGGGGGATGTGCAGGGAGCCCTCGACGGAGCCCTCCGCGCGCTCGCCGCAGGTGCGGACGTCGAGCACCAGCGGGGGGCGCTCGGCGGCGAGGGCGGAGCGCAGCTCGTCGACGGTGAGGCGCGCGGCCGGGGTGAGCGGCCCGGCGAGCGCGGTCGGGCTCGTCACCGGCTCGGCCAGGTGACCGACGGTGCGGTCGAAGCCGATGCGGGCGAGGCGGGTGACGATCTCGCCCGCGCGGCCGTCCGGCGCGACGACGAGCAGCGCGGAGTCCGGCTCCAGCACGGCGCCGGCCTGTTCGGCGAAGCGGCCGTCGGCGGGCACGTTGACGGCGCCGGGCAGGTGCCCCGCGGCGAACTCCTCCGGGCTGCGGGCGTCCACCACCACCGCCCCGTCGCGCCGGTGGGCCGCGAACTCCGCTGCGGTCAGCGGGTGGTGGGCGAGCGCGGGGTCGAACAGGCCCCGGTCCTGGCGGTTGAGGGCGGCGTCGTGGCCGAAGTAGCCGGGGGCGGCGGACTGGCCGGCCGTGACGATCGCGACGAAGTCCTCCTCGCTCATCGGCGCGCAGGCGTAGTTGGTGGCGCGCTGCTCGCCGATGGTGGACTGGCGCTCGGTGGACAGGTTCTTGCCACAGGACGAGCCGGCGCCGTGGGCGGGGAAGACCCGGACCTCGTCGGGCAGCGCCATCAGCTTGTGCTGGACGCTGTGGTGGAGCATCCGGCCGAGCTCCTCGGCGGTGGTGCCCGCCGAGGCCAGCAGGTCGGGGCGGCCGACGTCGCCGACGAACAGCGCGTCGCCGGTCAGCACGCCGTAGGGAACGGCGTCCCCGGCCCGCTCGAACACCAGGACGCTGATCGACTCGGGGGTGTGCCCGGGGGTCTCCATGATCTCCAGCGTGACCTCGCCCAGGGTGATCCGCTCCCCGTCGGCGAGCTCCCGGATCGGGTACTCGGTCACCGCGCGGCGCCCGTAGCCGATCCACGCGCCGGTGCGGGCCGCCAGCTCCAGGTGGCCGGCCAGGAAGTCGGCGTGGAAGTGGGTGTTGATGACCGCCTCGACGGTGAAGCCGTGCGCCTCGGCGTCGGTGACGTACTCGTCGATGTCCCGGCGCGGGTCGATCACCACCGCGCGGCCGGTGGTCTCGTCGGCGACCAGGTAGGAGGCCTGGGAGAGGCAGTCGAGGTAGTACTGGGCGAAGAACACGTGGATCGCTCCTGCATCCGCTTCCGAAATACCCGGCGGGGTATCCGTCCGCCATCCACCATACCCCCGGGGGTAAATTTCGGCGAGGAGGGGCGCCCGGAGGGGGAAGGCGGAATCGGACGGGAGTTCGGCGTGAAGCCACTATTGTCAGGAAACTTTACTTTCTACTACGCTCCCCTCGCCGGTAGGCGCGTGCGTGGTGCTCACCGGTGCGCAGCTCTCACCGTTTCTCGAGGTCAGGGAGTCCAGGATGCGTCCGGGTGTCTCGGTAAGGCCTGTTCATGTCGGTGTGTTCACCGCCGTCCTCGTGCTGATCGGCGGCCTGTTGCTCGGCTGGTCCGGGCGGGCGGGAGCGGCGGGCGATCCGCTGATCTCGCGCGGGAAGGCCGCGACGGCCTCCTCCACGGAGGGGTCGTCGTACGCGGCGGGCAAGGCGTTCGACGGCAGCACCTCCACGCGGTGGGCGAGCGAGGAGGGCAAGGACCCGCAGTGGCTGCGGGTGGACCTCGGGGGAGAGGCCTCCGTCTCCCGGGTGAAGCTGAGCTGGGAGGCCGCCTACGCGAAGGCGTACCGGCTGGAGGTGTCGGCGGACGGGGTGACCTGGACGGCGATCGCGGAGGAGAAGGCCGGCAACGGCGGGACCGACGACTGGACGGGCCTGGCCGGCAAGGGCCGCTACCTGCGGATGTACGGCACGGCGCGCGGTACCTCCTACGGGTACTCGCTGTTCGAGCTGGAGGTGTACGGGGTCGCGGGCGGCGGGCCGTCGCCGACCGGACCCACGCCCACCGGCCCGTCGGGCGGGGCGTTCACCGTGGTCGCGGCCGGTGACATCGCCGCCCAGTGCACCGCCTCGGACAGCGGCTGCGCGCACCCGAAGACCGCCGCGCTGGCGCAGCGGATCGACCCGCGCTTCTACCTGACGATGGGTGACAACCAGTACGACGACGCCCGGCTGGCGGACTTCAGGAACTACTACGACAAGACCTGGGGCGCCTTCAAGGCCAAGACCCACCCGGTCCCGGGCAACCACGAGACCTACGACCCGGCCGGCTCGCTGGCGGGCTACAAGGCGTACTTCGGCAGCATCGCCTACCCGCAGGGCAAGAGCTGGTACAGCTTCGACGAGGGCAACTGGCACTTCGTCGCGCTGGACTCCAACGCCTTCGACCAGAGCGCCCAGATCGACTGGCTGAAGGCCGACCTGGCGGCCAACGCGAAGAAGTGCGTCGCCGCCTACTGGCACCACCCGCTGTACTCCTCGGGCGGGCACGGCAACGACCCGGTCTCCCGGCCGGTGTGGCGGATCCTGTACGACGCCAGGGCCGACCTGGTGCTGAACGGGCACGACCACCACTACGAGCGGTTCGCCCCCCAGGACCCGGACGGCAGGGCCACCGCGGACGGCATCGTCGAGATCGTCGGCGGGATGGGCGGCGCCGAGCCCTACCCGATCGAGCAGGTCCAGCCGAACAGCCAGAAGCGGATCAGCGGTGACTACGGCGTGCTGAAGCTGGACCTCACCGACTCCGGGTACGGCTGGAGCTACGTCGGCACGGACGGCCAGGTCAAGGACACCGGCCCGACCTACAACTGCCACTGATGATGTACCTGGCCTCCACCGGCCGCCGCCCGGACGCGCCGCCCCGCCCCGCCGGGGTGGGGCGGCGCGTCCCCGGTACGGTCGTCGCGCTCGGAGCGGTCAGCCTGGTCACCGACGTCTCCTCGGAGATGGTCACCGCCGTGCTCCCGCTCTACCTGGTGCTGGGCCTCGGCCTCTCACCGCTCCAGTTCGGCTTCCTCGACGGACTGTTCAACGGCGCCACCGCGCTGGTCCGGCTGCTCGGCGGCCGGCTCGCCGACCGTGGCGGCGGCCGCCACCGGACGGTCGCCGGCGCGGGCTACCTGCTCTCCGCGCTCTCCCGGCTCGGCCTGCTGCTGGCCGGCGGAGCGGCCGGCGGGATCGCCGCCGCGCTGGCCGCCGACCGGCTCGGCAAGGGCGTGCGGACCGCCCCCCGGGACGCGATGATCACGCTCAGCGCACCCCCCGGGGCGCTCGGCCGGGCCTTCGGCGTGCACCGGGCGATGGACACCACGGGGGCGCTGCTCGGGCCGCTGGTCGCCTTCGCCGTGCTGTGGGCGACCGCCGACGCGTACGACGCCGTCTTCGTGGTCAGCTTCGCCACCGGCCTGCTCGGCGTCCTGGTCCTGGTCCTCTTCGTCCCGGCCGGCGCGCCGGCCGCGGCCGCGGCCGCACCGAAACCGGCCAGGACGCGGCACCGGGTGCTGCGCGACCCGGTGTTCCGGCGGGTGACCGCGGCGGCCGCGCTCCTGGGCGCCGCGACGATCGGGGACTCCTTCCTCTACCTGCTCCTCCAGCGGGGTCTTGACCTGTCGCCCGTGCTCTTCCCGCTGCTGCCGCTCGGCGCCGCGGCGTGCTACCTGCTGCTGGCCGTCCCCGCCGGGCGGATCGCGGACCGGACCGGCCGGCGGACCCCGTTCCTGCTCGGGCACGGCGCCCTGCTCGCCGCCTACCTCACCCTGCTGGCGCCGCTCGGCCCGACGACGGCGGTGCTCGTCCTCGTCCTGCTCGGTGTCTTCTACGCCGCCACCGACGGCGTGCTGATGGCGCTGGCAGGGCCGGTGCTGCCGGCCCGGGGCCGGGCGGGCGGGCTCGCGGTGCTGCAGACCGCGCAGGCGCTGGCCCGGCTGGTCGGGGCGGCCGGGTTCGGCGTCGCCTGGACGTGGTGGGGCCCGCGCCCGGCCCTGGGGGCGGCCGCCCTCGTACTGGCCGCCGCCCTCGCCGCCGCCTGGCGGATCCTGCCCGGAAGGAGGGAGGCGTGAAGGCGATGGAGGGAGGCGTGAAGGCGCAGGAGAAACGCGCGAAGGCGAAGGAGGGGCCCATGAAGGCGCGCTCGACCGTGCTGGTCCTCGCCGTTCTCGTCCTGATCGGCGGCTCGCTCGGCTACGTCCTGCACGCCCGCCAGCGCGGCGGCGGGCACCGGCTGGTGGCGGCGGAGGTGTCGTTCACCCTGAACGAGCCCGGCCTCTACTACCGCGACACCGCCACCGGGCGGGTCGCCCGCGCCCCGGGCACCCCGGACGGGCCGTCCTGCGCGCGGTTCCACGCGGCGGGGGAGCGGGCGCTGTGCCTGCGGGCGCTGCCCGGCACCCCGGCCCGCACCCAGGCGGTGGTCTACGACCGGGGGTTCACCGAGCTGCGGACGGTGACCGTGCCCGGCATCCCGAACCGGGCCCGGGTGTCGCCCTCCGGACAGGTGCTCGCCTGGACCGCCTTCGCGGTCGGCGACTCCTACGCGGCGAGCGGCTTCTCCACCCGCACCTCGATCCTGGACCTGCGCACCGGCTACCTGGTCAAGTCGATCGAGGAGATCCCGCTGACCCTCGGCGGCTCCCGCTACCACGCCGCCGACGTCAACTACTGGGGCGTCACCTTCGCCGCCGACGACAACCGCTTCTACGCCACCGTCGCGACCGGCGGCCGCACCCACCTGGTCGAGGGCGACCTCGGGGCGTGGTCGGCCCGCACCCTGCGGGAGAACGTCGAGTGCCCCTCGCTCTCCCCGGACGGCACCCGGATCGCCTTCAAGAAGAAGGTCTCCGACGACCCGGCCGCCCTCTGGCGGCTGTACGTCCTCGACCTGGCCGACCTGCGCGAGCACCCGGTGGCCGAGTCGCACGGCGTCGACGACCAGGCGGCCTGGCTGGACGACGCCACGCTCGCCTACGCCCTCCCGGCCCGCGAGGGCAAGGGCACCGACGTCTGGTCGGTCCCCGCGGACGGCAGCGGCGCCCCGCGGCTGCTGGTCCCCGGCGGCTCCTCACCGGTCGCGGTGGCGGCGCCGCGCTGACCCGGGCGGCCCGCACGTCCGCGTGCGGGCCGCCGCGGGCCGGTTCAGCGCTGCCCGGCGAGCCAGTCGGCGAACCGGTGCCCGGCGAGGTGCGCGCCGGGCCCGGGCAGCAGGGTGTCCTCCCGCAGCCCGGCGCCGAAGTAGCGGGCGTGCGGGTCCGTCACGACGGTGCGCGGGTCGCCGGCCGCGGCCAGCGCCGTGCGGACGAGTTCGTCCAGCCCGAAGACCTCGGGACCGGCCACCTCCACCACCCCGTTGACGGGGGCGCCGACCGCCGTGCGGCCCACGGCGGCGGCCACGTCGTCGGCGTGCACGGGCCGGATTCCCGCGGCGGCCAGCCGCACGGTGTCCCCGTCGGTGGCCGCCGCCGCGATGCCCTTCACGAACTCGAAGAACTGCGTGGCGTGGACGATCGACCAGGGCAGCCCGGAGGCCTTGATCAGCTCCTCCTGCGCCTGCTTGGCACGGAAGTAGCCGCTCTCCTGGAGGCGCTCGGTGCCGACCACCGAGAGCGCCACGTGGTGGCCCACCCCGGCCTCCGCCTCGGCCTTGAGCAGGTTGGCGGTCGAGGTGCGGAAGAACTCCAGGACGGCCTCGTCCTCGAACGAGGGGGAGTTCGACACGTCGACCACCACCGAGGCGCCCTCCAGCGCCTCGGCCAGGCCCTCGCCCGTCAGCGTGTCGACTCCGGTGCTCGGCGCCGCCGGCACCGCCTCGTGGCCCTGCTCGCGCAGCCCGGCGACGAGCTTCGAGCCGATGAGTCCGGTGCCACCGATCACGACGACCTTCATAAGGGGATCCTCTCTGCGACTGTTGCGGTTCCCGCGGGGCGGGACGGGGCGGTGCGCTCGGCCCCGCCCGCACCAGTAGGACAGGGCGGGCACCGGATCCGTGACAACCGGACCGGGGCGGACCGGGTGAACGGGGTCCGCCTGTCAGCCGTCCAGGGAGGCCACGAAGGGCGCCAGCTTGGCCGGGTTCATCACCCACATGAGGCGCTCGATCCCCTGGGTGGAGACGTCCAGGCACAGCAGGGCCACCGCCGCGCCGTCGGACGAGACGAGCACGGCCGGCCGTCCGTTGGCCTCGACCCACCGCAGCTCCGTGCCGGGCCAGAAGCGCGGAGCGAAGGCCGCCACGTACCTGGCCACCACGGCGCGGCCCACGACCGGGATCCGGGAGGCGCCGCGGGTCCCCCCGCCGTCGGAGTGGCTGACCACGTCCGCCGCGAGCAACTCCTCCAGCACCGCCAGGTCGCCGGTCCGCGCGGCGGCGACGAACACCTCCAGGAGCCGCCGGTGCTCGGCGCGGTCCACCCGCTCCCGGCGCGCGGCGGCCAGGTGTTTGCGCGCCCGGCTCACCAGCTGGCGCGCGTTGGCCTCACCGGTCTCCAGGATCTCCGCGATCCGCCGGTACGGGTAGTCGAAGGCCTCCCGGAGCACGTAGGCCGCCCGCTCCACGGGATTGAGCTTCTCCAGGAGCAGCAGGACGGCCAGCCCGACCGCCTCGGCGCGCTCGGCGCCCAGCTGCGGATCCGCCCGGGTGTCGACCGGCTCGGGGAGCCACGGCCCGACGTACGACTCCCGCCGGACCCGGGCGGACTGGGCGACGTTGATGGCCAGCCGGGTGGTGACGGTGGCCAGGAAGGCGGCCGGTTCGAGGACGTCCGCGCGGTCGGTGCGCTGCCAGCGCAGCCAGGTCTCCTGGACGACGTCCTCGGCCTCCGCGGTGCTGCCGAGCACCCGGTAGGCGATCCCGAAAAGCCGTGGGCGGGTCGCGAGGAACTCGCGGGTGGCCGGGTCGAGCGGGTCGGTGTCCGCGCCGGGCTGCATGGGCCGTTGTCCTCCTGTGTCCTGCGGTTCCTGCGGTGCGTGCGGTTCACGGGGTCGTACGACGGGCGGTCCGGACCGGGGCCGAACGCCAGAAGACCGGCCGCGTCCCCCTCCTCGGGGGCCGCGGCCGGTGGGTTCGCCGGACCTGCGCCGGTCAGCCGAACTGGCCGGGCTGGTAGGAGCCGGCGGGCTGCCGGTTGATGACGTTGATCCGGTTGTAGGCGTTGATCACGGCGATGAGCGAGATCAGCGCGGCCAGCTGCTCCTCGTCGTAGTGCTTGGCGGCGTTCGCCCACGCCTCGTCGGTGACGCCGCCGGCGGCGTCCGCGATCCTGGTGCCCTGCTCCGTCAGCTCCAGCGCGGCCCGCTCGGCCTCGGTGAAGACGGTGGCCTCCCGCCAGGTCGCCACCAGGTTGAGCCGCAGGGCGCTCTCGCCCGCGTGCGCGGCGTCCTTGGTGTGCATGTCGGTGCAGAAGCCGCAGCCGTTGATCTGGCTGGCGCGGATCTTCACCAGCTCCTGCGTCGCGTGCGGCACCGCCGAGTCCGCCAGCACCTTGCCGGCCGAGTTGAAGTGCCGCAGGACCTTGGCCCCGACGCCGGTGCCGAAGTAGTCGAGACGGGCATCCATGGTGTGCTCCTCCTGTCGTGGGGTGACACCCTCTTGACCGGATGGCCGCGCGGATTGTGACGCCTGCGTGACGTGGCCTGCGTCACACCCCGGGGCCGGGGCCCGACATCGCCGGCCGCCCCGCTCCCACCACCGGATTGACGCCGGGTCAGAAGGAGACGTCGGTCGAGGCGCGGACGACGAGCTGGGGCTGGAAACGCTCGACCCGTTCGGCCCGTTCGCGGCTCGGCGCCTGAAGCAGGGTCAGCGCGCGTTCGGCCATGGCGGACAGCGGGTGGCGGATGGAGGTGATCGGCGGGTCGAAGAGCTCGAGTATCTCGGTGTCGTCGAAGCCGGTGACGGCGATCTCCCCGGGGACGCTGACCGCCGAACGGTGCAGCGTGCTCACCAGGCCGACGGCGAGGACGTCCGCCCCGCAGACCACGGCGTCGATCCGGTCGCGCTGCTCGACGACGCGCCGCCCCGCCGTGCGGCCGGCGTCGGTGGTGAAGTTGGGCAGCAGGACGGTGGTGGCGCCGTCGCCCTGCAGCTCGGTGAAGGCGGCGAGCCGCTCCGCGCCCGAGGAGGAGGCCTGGTCCGCGGCGACCAGCGCGATCCGGTGACGGCCCGTCTGTTCCAGGTGCTCGACCAGGAGTCGGACGGCGGCCGCGTTGTCGAGGGTCACGGCGACGGTGCCGGAGTCCTCGGTCCACCGGTCGAACAGCACGACCGGGCGCCGGGCGGCGGCGTTGCGGACGGCCGCCCCGGACTCGCGGGCCGACACCGGGACGACGAACAGCCCGTCCACCCGGCCCGCGAGCAGGGTGTCGATCTGCTCGGCCTCGATCGCGGGGTCGTTCGCCGCGTCGGAGACCATCAGCGTGCCGCCGGCGGCACGCACGTGCTGGGCGATGGCGTCGGCGAGCTGGACGAAGTACGGGTTGGCGAGCGTGGGGACGACGACGCCGACGGTGCCGGTGGTGCCGGTGCGCAGGGCCCGGGCGGAGTGGTTGGCCTGGTAGCCGAGCCGGAGGGCGGCCTCCTCGACGCGGCGGGCGAGCTCGGGGTCGACATTGCGCGGAGTGCCGGCGAGGACCCGTGATGCCGTCGCGCGGGAGACGCCGGCGGCCTCGGCCACGTCGAGGAGTCGGGGCGCAGTCACGTGGGTGTCCTTCGGGGGTGGGGGACGGTGGGGCCACGACGTCGGGGCGTTCCTTCTTTTCATGAGGAGGCTACTTGACGGCCGGGGGGTGCTGGTACAGCATGTCGGAAATCGATCTCCCAAAGGAGCGTCAATGCCGTCCATCACCGTCGTCGGTTCGGTGAACCGCGACCTCGTGCTGAGCGTCGAGGGCCTGCCGCACCCCGGCGAGACCGTGCTCGCGCGGCACTTCGCCGAGGGGGCCGGCGGCAAGGGCGCCAACCAGGCGGTCGCCGCCGCGCGCCTCGGATCGCGGGTGCGCCTGGTGGCCCGGGTCGGCGCGGACGCGGCCGGCCTGCTGGCCGCGCTGGCCGCCGAGGGCGTGGACGTCACCGAGGTGCGTTCGGACGAGCGGCACCCGACCGGACTGGCCGCGGTGGTCGTCGACGGCGCGGGCGAGAACACCATCGTGGTGAACCCGGGGGCCAACGCGGCCCTGGCCGCCGGGGACCTGCCCGCCCGGCTGGTCCGCGAGCCGGGCGAGGTCCTCCTGGTGCAGAACGAGATCGCCCCCGAGGTGGTCGACCTGGCGGTCCTGCGGGCCCGCGAGCAGGGCGGGACGGTCGTCTTCAACCCCGCGCCGGCCCGCCCGGTCGACCCGCGGGTACTGGCGGCGGTCGACGTCCTGGTCCCCAACCTCGGCGAACTCGCCTCCCTGCTCGGGGCCGCCCGGCCCGCCACCCTGCCGGAGGCGCGGGAGCTGCTGGAGCGTGCCGCGCTCCCGTGCCGGGCCGTCGTGGTGACCCTCGGTGCCGACGGCGCCCTCCTCGCCGAGGCCGGGCGCCCCGGTCTCACCCACGTCCCCGCGCCGCGCGTGGACGCGGTCGACACCGTCGGCGCCGGCGACACCTTCTGCGGCGCCCTCGCCGACTCCCTCGGCCGCGGCGCCGCCCTTCCGGCCGCCGTCGAACGCGCCGTGCGCGCCGCGTCGCACGCCGTGACCGGGCTTGGTGCGCAGTCCTCCATGCCCTACGCGGCCCAGCTCGACGCCCCCACCCTCCCCCCGCTCCCCTCCGCCTTCTGATCCCTCCCCCCACGGGTCCCTCCCCTCCCCACGGGTCCCTCACCAGCACAACGGAGAACCACCCATGAAGAACCTCAAGATCGGCCTGTTCGAGAACGCCCAGACCAACGCCAGCGGCACCGCCACCTGGCGCCACCCCGACAGCCGGCGGCACCTCTTCGACACCCTCGGGTACTGGCGCGAGCTCGCCGCCGTCTGTGAGGACGCCAAGCTGGACTTCCTGTTCCTGGCCGACGCCTGGGGCTGGTCGGAGATCGACGGCACCCGCCCGCCGATCGCCACCGAGGAGACCCTCGACCTGCCCCGGCTCGACCCGGTGGTCGTGGCGTCCGCGCTGCTGTCGACGACCACCAACCTGGGCCTCGTGATGACCGGCTCCGTCCTCGTCGAGCCGCCGTACGCCTTCGCCCGCCGGATGGCCACCCTGGACCAGCTCTCCGGCGGCCGGATCGGCTGGAACGTGGTGACGACGGGCACCGCCGACACCGCCGTCAAGGCCTTCGGCATGGAGATGGTGGCGCACGACGACCGCTACCGGATGGCCGAGGACTTCCTCGACCTCGTCTACAAGTACTGGGAGGGCGCCTGGGAGCCGGACGCGCTGGAGAAGGACAAGGAGGGCCGTTTCGCCGACCCCGCCAAGGTCCACCTGGTCAGCCACGAGGGACCGTTCTTCCGCTCGCACGGCTACGGCAACACCGCGCGCTCCCCGCAGGGCACGCCGGTGCTCTTCCAGGCCGGGGCCTCGCCCGCCGGCCGCCGCGTCGGCGGACGGCACGGCGAGTGCATGTTCGTCGGCAGCGGCTCGGTCGAGCAGCTCGCCGGGCACACCGCGTCCATCCGCGAGGAGGCCGTCAAGGCGGGCCGCCGGGCCGACGAGGTGAAGGTGATGTCGGCCTTCTCCTGCGTCGTCGGCGCCACCACCTCCGACGCCGAGCGCCGCTACCAGCGGATCCTCGACGCCCAGCGGCCCGAGGTCACCGTCGCCAGCTACGCCATGTTCACCGGGCTCGACCTCTCCTCCTACGCACCCGACACCCCGATGACCGAGCTGTCCACCGAGATGTCGCAGACCCAGGTGGCCCGCTTCGCCGGCAAGACCGTGGGCGACGTCCTCGCCGACTGGCACACCCACGGCGTGGGCGCGCGGCCGGTCGTCGGCACGGCCGAGGAGATCGCCGACGAGATCTGCGCGCTCGCCGAAGGCGCCGACCTCGACGGGTTCCTGCTGTCCCCGGCGGTCCAGCCGGCCTCGACCACCGAGTTCGTCGAGTCGGTGCTGCCGATCCTGCGGGCCCGTGGCGTCTTCCGCGGCGAGTACACGGAGGGCGAGAGCCTGCGCGAGCGCCTCACCGGGTCGGGCGACCGCGCGCTGCCGGCCAGCCACCCGGCGGCCCGGTACCGGCACTGAGACCAGCACCCGCGACGAGAGGAACCCGATGACCATGGCCACCCTTGCCCCCGACCCGGCCGGGACGTCCACGCCGCCCGAGCTGGACGCGGCGACCCTGCGACAGGCCTTCGGCGCCTACCCCACCGGCGTGGTCGCGATCAGCGCGCTGCGCGGGGACGAGCCGGTCGGGTTCGCCGCGAGCTCCTTCGTCTCGATCTCGCTCGAACCGCCCATGGTCGCCGTCAGCGTCGCCCGCACCTCCACCACCTGGCCGAGGCTGGCCGAGGCGCCCGTGGTGGGACTGAGCGTGCTCAGCCACGGCCAGGGCGCGCTCTGCCGGCGGCTGGCCTCCCGCGGGGCCGACCGCTTCGAGGGCGTCGCGTGGTCGGCGACGCCCGGGGGCGCCGTCCTCATCGAGGACGCCGCGCTGTGGCTGACGGCCCGGGTGGGCGCGACGTACGACGGCGGCGACCACGAGATCGTGCTCCTGGAACTCCTGAGCGCCGAACTCTTCGCCGGTGTGGAGCCGCTGGTCTTCCACACCAGCCAGTTCCGCGAACTGCTGCCGCATGCGTGACCACCCGGCCCCCTGCCCGCACCTCACCGGCACGGTGGTGCACGGCGCCGGCCGCGGTCACGGGCTCGGGTTCCCCACCGCCAACATCGCGGCCGGCCCGGACTCCCCGGTCCCGCCGGCCGCGGTGTACAGCGGCTGGGTGGTGCGCCACCGCACCGGCGCCGTCCACCCCGCGACGATCAGCGTCGGATCCAACCCCACCTTCTGCGACACCGCCGACGTCCACGTCGAGGCGTACTGCCACGACCTGGCGCAGGACGTCTACGGCGAGCGGGTCACCGTCTGGTTCGCCGAACGGATCCGCGACACCGTGAAGTTCCCCTCTCCCGCCGCCCTGGTGCGGGCCGTGCGGGAGGACGTCCTGCGGTCCGAGGCCGTCCTCGCCTCGGACCGGGGGCGGCGGGTGCGCGACGAGGCGCTCGCCGCGTACCGCGGCACCGTCACCTCCCCCTGAGACACCCCCCACGCGCGACACCCTCCCCAGGCACGGCGCTGCCCCCCACCGCCGTGCTCCACGGCTCCTCCAGCGGCCCCGCTCCCGGGCCGCAGCTCACACCCAGGCTTGTTCCCCCAGCAAACAAAGGTGTAGGTCATGAGCGCTCTCGAATGGCTGAACGAGCAGTTCAGCTTCTTCGGCATCCCCGTCTACTGGTCCGACTTCCTCGGCAACATCCTGGCGCTCGCGACCGTCTGGCTCGCCCTGCGCCGCTCCCTCGTCGCCTGGCCGGTGCAGATCCTCGGCTCGGTCCTGCTGCTGATCGCGAGCCTGAACGTCCACCTCGGCGGCAACGCCGCCCGGCAGGTCGTCATCATCGCCTCGGCGTCCTGGGGCTGGGCCACCTGGCGGCGCAGCCGGCAGCAGGAGGGCACGATCAACGTCCGCTGGGCCTCCTGGCGGGAGCGCGCGGTCCTGATCGCGGTCATGGCCGTCGGCACCTTCGCGTTCGCCACGCTGCTCAAGGCGACCGACGCCTCCTTCTACCCGGGCGCGCCCTGGTGGATGGTCCTCGCGGACGCCTGGATCTTCGTCGGCTCGATCCTGGCGATGTACACCCAGGCCCGCCGGTACGTGGAGTTCTGGTTCGTCTGGCTGGCCGTCGACCTGGTCGGCGTGCCGCTCGCGATCCACTCCGAGCTGTACTTCTCCGGCATCGTCTACGGCATCTTCTTCGTCATGGTCCTGGTCGGCATCCGCGACTGGGCCTCCCACAGCAAGGGCCAGGAGATCGCCTCCCCGCTGGAGCCGGCCGTCGTGGTGGAGGGCCGCAACGACGCCTCCCCGGCCACCAGGCCGTAACCCGTCCCCGGCGATCCGGCACCGGCCACGTCCTGCGAGCATCCCCCGGGCTCGCGGGACGTGGCGTTGACGCGTTGTCAACAGCCGCCGTCCAGCGCCCGTCCCCCGGGGCGGGACGGACCGGACGGGCCGCTTCGAGGTCTACTGGGTCAACTGGGACCTCGGCGGGCACCGGGTCAACCTGGCGTTCGTCCTCCCGGGCGGCGGTCCGGAGCCCTGGCGGCGGCTGGGACCCATCCCCTGACCCGGGACCGCGGTGCTCCGTGGACCGTCCTCAGCCGTTCGCGGGGGCCGGCGGGTCGTCGAGCAGGCGCCAGGCGGTGAGGGCCACCGCGGCGCGCAGCAGGCCGGCGGGCTCGGTGAGGTCCAGGCCGAGGGTCCGGCCGATCTGCTCGATCCGGCGGGCGACGCTGCTGTGGTGACGGTGGAGCAGCTCGGCGGCGCGCCGCAGGGAGCCGGTCGCGCAGTAGGCGTCGAGCGTCTCCAGGTCCTCCGGGGCGGCGGCGAGCCTGCCGATCGCGGCCACGTCGGGGTTCTCCCGGACGGCGTCCGGCGGCACCCGGTCTAGCAGGGCCAGCGCGCCGAGGTCCTCGTGCCGTACCACGGGCCGGCGGGCGGTGGCGAAGCGCAGGGCGGTGCGGGCCTGCCGCCAGGACACCTCCGGGTTCCCGGGGCCGCCGATCCCGGCCCGGGCCGGGGCCGGGAACCGGTCCGCGGCGATCGCCGGGGCCAGCAGGACGCCGACGTCCGGGAGCCGGGCCGCCTTCACCGGCGGGTCGGGGCAGACCAGCGCGCCGATCCGGTCGAGCGGCAGGGCCGAGCGGACGGCGGCGACCCGCACCGGCCGGTCGGGCGCGAAGCCCAGCAGGCGCAGCGCCCGGGCCCGGGAGGCCTCGTCGGTGCCGGCGCCGATGACCAGTTCGACCAGGGCGGGGTCGGCCATCGTGGTCGGTGCCGGGCCGTGCCGTTCGACGGCCGCCGCGACGGCGAGCGCGAACCGGTCCAGCAGCACCGGGTCGAGTGCCCCGGGCGGGCCGGGCCGTTCCAGCCAGACCGTGCCGATCTCCTCCTCGTCCAGCAGGATCGGCGCCGTCGCGGACACCGCCCTCCCGCCGTCCGCCGCACGCGGCCCACCCGCTCCGGCCGCCCCACCCGCCCCGGCCGCGGGCCGGCCGTCGGGCGTCATCCGGACCACCCGTGCCGTCCCGTGCAGGCGGACCCCGGCCACGCACTCCGCCAGCCCCGCCGAGGCCCGGGCGAGCGCCGGAAGGTCCACCCGCCGGCGCATCAGCGTGTCGTAGAAGGCGACGACGCGGATCGCGCCGTGCACGTGCGAGTCCAGATGTGACAGCCGATCGGCCAGTGCCTCCATCCCCGGCATCCTACGGGCCGGGGCCCCGGCCGCACCGGGGTCCGGCACGGCGGGTGTCCCGGCCCGCGCGGCGCCGGGCCGGGGCTCAGTGCGAGGCGTTCCGCCGCAGCCGGCTCGTCAGGAGGTTGGGGTCCTGCTGGGTCAGGTACGCGGCGTCGGCGATCCAGACGCGGTTGCCGCGGACGGCGACGGAGGTGGGGTTCTGCAGGCCGTCCGTGCGGTCGAGCACGACGGTGTGGCTCCCGTCGTCGGCGACCAGGGCGACCTGGCTGCTCGCGTTGAGGGCCGCCAGGACCTGGTTGCCGCGGCCGGTGAAGGAGAAGTCGTCGATGCCGGTCAGACCGGTGGCGGCGACCCGGGCCGCTCCCGCGCCGCCGTCGGGCCGGACCGGGATCCGCAGCAGGGTGCCGCGGTCGAGGTTGCTCACCCAGACGGCCCTGTCGTGGACCTTGATGCCGTTGGCACCGAGGAAGCCGTCCGCGTCCAGGGCGGCGCCGGTCGCCCACCGGACGGCGGTTCCGCCGCCGGCCGGGATCCGCCAGACCGTGCCGAGGACCGAGTCCGCGGCGTAGAGCGTGCCGGTGCGGGCGTCCCGCGCCAGGCCGTTGGGCAGGGCGTCCGCGGGCAGCGCGGCGACGCGCTCGGGGGTACCGCCGGGGGCCAGCCGCCAGACGCCGGTGAGCTCGGCGGTCCCGGTCGCGTAGACGAAGTGGAGGACGCCGTCGTCGGCGCGCACGACGCCGCCGAGGAACGGGGAGGCCAGCACCGGGGTGGCCGCACCCGGGGCCGGGGCGGGCAGGGTGGCGAGGACGCGGACGGCGCCGTGGCGGTCGATCTCGGCCACCTGGCGGGAGAAGGCGAAGGTCACCACGGTGCCGCCGTCCGGCAGCGGGGTGAGGTTCTCCGGCTGCTGCCCCCGGGCGAGGTCGAGGTGGGCGACCGCCGTCGGCGCGGTGAGCGGGGGAGCCGACGCCCGGGCGGGCGTGACGGCGAGGGCCGAGGCCGCCGCGGCGAGAACCACCGCGGAGACCCGGAGCAGGGGGGTGAAACGCATGGTGCGGTCCCTTTGCGCTTGGACAGGTGCGTGATCGGCGCCGGATGCGGCGTCACCTCACGGTAGGAACGGCGCACTTCCCGCGTTCGCGGACCAGCGCACGGCCGCTGGCCTCTCCCGGCACGGTGGAGCGCGCCGTTCGAAGCGCCGGTCGTCGCGTCCGCCGCCCCGACCGCGCGACGGACGGCGGCTGAACGCGGGCCCCCGGGGGCCGAGGATGGCGGTCATGGATCCCGAACTCGAAGCCTTCGTCCCGCTGCTCCCGTCGATCGACCTCGCCGACCCGGCCGCCGCCCGCGAGCAGGTGTCCCGTCTGCTGGCCGGCCGGCCCGCCCCCGACACCTCCGGCCTGCTGATCGAGGACCGCCTGGTGCCCGCCGACCCGGCCGTGGCGGTGCGGGTCTACCGGCCGCGCGAGCCGCTGGGCGCCCTCGTCTGGCTGCACGGCGGCGGGTTCGTCTTCGGAGACCTGGAGACCGAGCACCCCTGGGCCGCCGGGATCGCCGGCCGCTCCGACGCGGTGGTGATCTCGGTCGACTACCGCCGCTCGCCCGAACACCGGTTCCCGGCCGCCCTCGACGACGCCTGGGCCGTGCTGGAGTGGACCGCCGCGCACGCCGCCGAACTCGGCGTCGACCCCGGGCGGATCGCGGTCGGCGGCCACAGCGCGGGCGCGGGCCTCGCGGCCGCGGTGGCGCTGCGGGCGCGCGACGAGCAGGGGCCGCGGATCCGCTTCCAGCTGCTGAACGAAGCCGGGCTCGACGACCGGCAGGACACCTGGTCGCAGCGGAACTTCACCGACACCCCCTGGCAGGACCGCGCGAAGATCGCCCAGGCCTGGCAGCACTACCTGGGCGGCCGGCCCGCCACGCCGTACGCCGCCCCGGCACGCGCCGCCGACCTGGCGGGGCTGCCGCCGGCCTATGTCGCCACCGCCGAGTTCGACCCGCTGCGCGACGAGGACATCGTGTACGCGCTGCGGCTGATGCAGGCGGGGGTGCCGGTCGAACTCCACCAGTGGCCCGGTACCTTCCACGGCTCGCTGGCCATCCAGTCCGCCCAGGTGTCGCAGCGTCAGCTCGCGACCCTCACGGACGCTCTGCGCCGAGCCCTGGCGTGCTGAGCCAACTCCGGGATTACCGAAAAGGGAAGAGGAGATGTGGTTTCGGTCAACGGGAGGGGCGGTTTTCGGTCGGTGGTGCCGGGAGGTGCGGGTGTTGTCGGGAGTCGGTTGCCCGGACAGGTGATCGATGGTTACCTCGGTCCTCGTGAAATCGTTGGCACCAGGGGTCTCATTAGAATCTGACGCTTCATTAGCCCATGAGGCGACGTCAGGAAACGCGGAAGAACGGGGAGTCGGGCGGGTCGATGGCGATCCGTCGGGCTCCCCGTCCGGCACCGGGCCGAGCCCGGGAGCCGCCGTCCCGGTGGTGGTGGACGAGGGCGACCGGTGCTTCTTCGACCACCCGCTCGACCACGTACCGGGAATGGTGCTGGTGGCGGCGGTCCTGGACCTGGTCCGCGACCGGGCGGGCGCGGCCGACGGCCGGCTCCGGCTGTCGCTGACCTTCGACCGGATGTGCGAGCTGGGCCCGCAGGTCTGGCTGCACGGCGAGCCGGCCGAGGGCGACGACGGGCCGGTGTGGCAGCTGCTGGCCGTGCAGGACGGCGAGACCGTCTGCCGTGCCTCGGTCGGCCTCAGCGACGCCGGCGGGCCGGTCGTGCCGCCCGCCGCCGCCCGGGCCGTGCTGTCCGGCGGCGGCCGGGAGCACGCCACGCCCGCGGACCCCGCCCTGGTGCACCGCCACCTGCCGGAGAACGTCCTGGTGGGCGGGCCGTCGCGGGTCGAGCGGGCGGCCGTGCTCGCGCCCCCGCCGGGACACCGGCTGGCGGGCGCCGGGGTGCACGCCCCGGTCGCCCTGATCGAGTCGGCCCGGCAGTTCGCGACGATGCTGGGCCACACGGCCCACGGCCGGGACGCGGACGCGCAGATGCTCTGGCTGTCGCTGGAGGCGGACCTGCCGACCGGCCTGCCGGCGGCGGTGCCACTGGAGCTGTGGTGGGAGTTCGCACCGCCGCGCGGGGCGCGGGCGGTGTACCGGATGACGGTGGTGGACGCGGAGAGCGGCGAGCGGCACGGACGGCTGGACATCGGGGTCCACACCGTCAGCCGCGCCGGATACCTGAAGCGGAGGGCGACCCGATGAGTACGGTGAAACCTGTGGCGGGCGAGGGCCGGTCCTGGGCGGTGCAGGCGCCGCGGCTGTTGTTCGTCGTCGCGGTCCTCGCGGTCGGCACCGGCCTGGTGGTCCACCTGCGCCACGCCGGTGACCCGGTGGACCTGGTCGCCGCCGTCCTGGCCGCCTGCTACCTGGCCTGGCTGGCGGTCGAGATCCCGGTGACCTTCCGCAGCTCCGGCGCCGCGCCGCGCGAGTCCGCGTCGCTGCTGCTCTACGCGGCGGCCCGGATCGCGACGGTGTCCGCCGGCGTGCTCGGCCCGCTGCCCTGGGACCGCTGGTCCCCGCTGCTGCTGCTCCCGGCGGCGGTGTTCGTCGGCGGGGTCGTGCTGCGCCAGGTGGCGATCCACACGCTGGGCAGGTTCTACTCCCACCACGTCGCCCGCCAGACCGACCACCAGGTCGTCACCTGGGGCGTCTACCGCTTCATCCGGCACCCCGCCTACGCGGGGATGCTCTCGGCGCACCTGGGCTTCGTCGTGTTCTTCCTCAACCCGCTGAGCGCCGTCCTGATGGTCGCGCTCGCCGCCGCGATCGCCTTCCGGATCCGCACCGAGGAGCGGATGCTGGTGAACATCCCCGGCTACCGCGCCTACGCGGACGGCCACGCCCGCCTCGTGCCGGGGCTGTGGTGAGCGCGCCCGCCCGCCCCGCGCGGGTCCGCGTCCCGGCGACCCCGGACGAACTGCTGACGACCACCCGCTCGGTGCGCCTGCGGCTGGACCTCACGCGCCCGGTGGAGCTCGACCAGGTGCGCGAGTGCCTGGAGATCGCGCTGCAGGCGCCCAACGGCGGCAACACCCAGCGCTGGCACTGGCTGGTGGTGGCCGACGACGTCCTGCGCAAGCAGATCGCGGAGGTCTACCGGCGGGCCTTCGAGGCCCGCTACCCGCCGGCCACCGGCGCCGGACCGGCGACCGACGGCGGGGTGTCCGACCGCATGCTGGCCGGCGGCCGGTACCTGGCGGAGCACCTCCAGCAGGTGCCGGTCCTGGTGATCCCCTGCCTCGACCTCGCCGGCCGTCCGCTGCCGCGGGACAACCAGGCGGGCGTGTGGGGATCGCTGCTGCCGGCCGCCTGGAGCTACATGCTCGCCGCGCGCGCCCGCGGCCTCGGAACGGCGTGGACCACGGTGCACCTGGACGCGGAGCGGGAGGTCGCCGACATCCTCGGACTGCCGCGCGACGTCCGCCAGGGGGCGCTGATCCCCACCGCGCACGTGCTGGGGGACGGATTCGGACCGGCGCCGCGCCGGTCCGTGGACAGGGTGCTGCACCTGGACGGCTGGGGCGGCGGGGCGGGGAGCAGTGGGTCGGATGACTGAGTTCGTGGTGACCGCGGCGGGCGACGGCGGTGCGCTGGCGGACGCCGCGCAGGTGGGGAACAAGTTCGCCCGTCAGGAGGTGCTGCGGCGCGCCGGGTTCCGGGTACCGGAGTTCTTCTGCCTGCCCGCCGCCGCCTTCGACGCGGCCCTGGACGCGCTGCGCCCCGCGCTGGCGCCGCTGCCGGCCGGCGACGCCGGACAGGACGCCGTCGAGGCCTGGTGCGCGGCCGCCCGCGAGGCGCTCGCCTCCTCGGTCCTGCCCCCGGAGCCGGCCGAGCGGATCCGCAAGGAGTTCGCCGCGCTCGCCGGGCCGGACGGCCTGGTCGCGGTCCGGGCCTGCGTCGTGCCCGCCACCACGCCGGACACCCCCGACGCGGCGGAGGCGGTGGGGGAGGACAGCGCCGTCGACCCCTTCGCGGGCATGAGCGACAGCTTCCTCTACGTCGACGAGGAGGGCCTGGCCGACGCGGTGGTGCGCTGCTGGGCGTCCGCGTTCAACCCCCAGGCGGTCCGCTACCGCCTGCTGCGCGGCCTCGACCCGCGCCGGGCCCGGGTCGCGGTCGGCGTGCAGCGGATGGTGCTCGGCACCCGCTCGTTCGTGGCGTTCACCCGCGACCCCCGGGACGGCTCGCCGCGCCGCGTGGTCGCCGCCGCGTACGGCATCGGCGAGGGTGTCGTCCAGGAGAAGGCGGACGTCGACCACTTCTTCCACGACCCGGCCACCGGGGAGGTGAGCGCCCGGACCGTGCACAAGCGGTGGTCGATGGGCCTGCCCGAGGGCGCCGCCAGCGGAGCGCCGGTGCTGCTGCCGGTCGCCGAGGAACTGGCCGGTGTGCCGGTCCTGGACGACGACCAGGTGCGCGCGGTGGCGGAACTGGCCGGCCGGGTGGAGGAAGTGTTCGGCGTCCCGCAGGACATCGAGGGCGCCCTCACCGAGGACGGCACCGTCCACCTGGTCCAGGCCCGCCCGATGGTCGCCGGGCCCGCCATTACGGCCGCGCCCGCCGCCGCGCCCGAGGCCGACGAGCCCGCGCGCGTCCACTGGGGCAACCACAACATCACCGAGAGCTTCCCCGGTGTCTCGGGCGCCCTCACCTACTCCCAGTCCCGCGAGTTCTACCGGCGCTCCTTCGCCGACCTCTACCGGCGGATGGGCGTGCCCGAGTCCTGGGTGCGGGACAACGCGCACCGCCTCGCCCGGATGGTCGGCTACCTGGAGGGCCAGGTCTACTACCGGCTGGACGACTGGCACGCCCTGCACGGGCAGATGCCGATGTTCGAACTGGTCCGGCGCGGCTGGGAACAGGCGATGGGCATCACCGGCCCCGCCCGCGGCGAGCGCCGCTGGGCCGCCCCGGCGGTCGCCCGCGCGCTGCCGCGCCTCGCCTGGCGCAGCGCCCTGCACCCCTGGCAGGTCAGGAGCTTCCTGCGCTGGTGGGACCGGCAGATGGCCGAGGCGCGGACGGTCGGGGACTCGCCCGAGGAGCTGATCGCCTTCTACCGCCGGCTGTGGGAGCGCGCCGGCGAGCGCTGGGGCGTCACCCTGGTCAACGCCTTCATCGCCCTGGTGGTGCTCGGCGCGGGCGGCGCGCTGCTGCGCCGCTGGACCGGCGAGGGCCCGCAGGTGCTGGTCGGGCTGATGGCCGGCGGGCGCGAGAACCGCTCCCTGGAGGCGGTCCGCGCCGCCATGAGCCTGGCCGAACTCGTCGGGACCGTCCCCGAGTTGCGCGCCGCGGTGCTCGACGACGGCACCGACCCCGAGCAGCTGTGGCGGCAGATCGTCGCCGGCCGGTACGGCGCGGCCCTCGCCGCCGCCGCCCGCGGCTACCTCGCCCGCTACGGCGATCGCGCGCTGCACGACCTCAAGCTGGAGGAACCCACTCCCCGCCAGCGCCCGTGGACGGTGATCGCCCTGATCCGCCCGCTGGTGCGCCAGGGGGCGACCGTCGCGGCCAACCGCGCCGACGAGCAGGCCGCCGCCCGGCGCGCCCGCGAGCGGCTGCGCGAGGTGTGCCCCAACCCGGCGCAGCGCGCCGTCCTGCTCGGCCTCACCACGCTGGCCCGGGACCTCGCCCGGATCCGCGAGGACACCCGGTTCTGCCGCACCCAGCTGTTCGGCCTCTCCCGCGACGTCATGTGGAAGCTCGGCGCGGAACTCGCCCGCACCGGCGTCCTGGACGACCCGCTCGACGTCGCCGACCTGACCGTCGAGGAGGTCATCGGCGCCTTCGACGGCACCGGGACGGTCACCGACCTGCGCGCCCTGGTCACGCTGCGCCGCGCCCAGCGCACGGAGTGGGCCGCCAACCCGCAGCGCCCCGCCCTGCTGGGCACCCCCGCCGGCCTGCCGCTCGCCCGGGCGCTGCCGCGGGCGACGGCGGTGGGCGCGGGCGCCGCCGCGAGCGACGGCCTGCTGCGCGGGATCGGCTCCAGCGGCGGCGTGGTCCGCGGCCGGGCGAAGGTGGTGCTCGACCCGTCCACCGACCCCGACCTCGCCTCCGGGCGCATCCTCGTCGCCCGGGAGACCGACCCGGGCTGGCTGTTCCTCATGATGTCCGCCACGGGCATGGTCGTGGAGCGCGGCACCCTGCTGTCGCACACCGCGATCACCGGGCGGCTGCTGGGTGTGCCCACCGTGGTCGCCGTCCCGCGGGCCACCACCGCGATCCCCGACGGCGCCTGGATCGAGATCGACGGCACCGCCGGGACCGTGCGCCTGCTCCCGCCGTCCGAACAGCCCGCCGAGTCCGCGGAGCCCGCCGAGCCCGCCGACTCCGCCGAGCCCGCGTCCGGCCCCACCGGGCCCGCCGACGGGACCGTCACCACCGAGAAGGGCGACACGCCATGACCGACCCGGCCCGCTTCCCCTTCCCGCCCGCCGGGGACGTCCGCCCGCCCGACGGCTACCACGCCGTGCTGCGCACCGGCGCCCCGCACCCGGTCCAGCTGTCCAGCGGACAGCCCGCCCTGCTGGTCACCCGCCACGAGGACGTCACCGCCGTCCTCGGCGACGACCGCTTCAGCCGCGCCGGCTACACCGAACTGGCCCGCCCGCTGTTCGCCCGCAAGACCGAGTCCGTCCTGCTGGCCACCGCCGACGCACCGGACCACACCCGGCGCCGCCGCGCGATCCTGCCCGCCTTCACCGCGCGCCAGGTCCGCCTGCTGCGCCCCCGCCTGGAGGCGCTCGCCGAGCGCCTGCTCGACGACCTGACCGCCGGCGCCACCGCCGGCGAGGCCGACCTGGTCGGCGGCTTCACCGTGCCCTTCCCGATGCAGGTCATCTGCGAGGTGCTCGGCGTCCCCCCGGAGGACGGCGCGATGCTGCGCGCGGAGGTCGACATCCTGATGTCCACCTCCGGGCACACCCGCGAGGAGGTCGCCGCCACCCAGGCCCGGATGGACGACTACTTCGCCGCCCTGGTCGCCGGCAAGCGGCGCGCCGCCGAGGCCGGCACCCCGGCCGACGACCTGCTCACCAGGCTGGCGCTGCGCCCCGACGACGACCCCGCGCAGCGGCTGTCCGACCGGGAGGTGGTGGCCCTCGGCTCCGGGATGCTGATGGCCGGCTACGAGACCACCGGCAACTCCTTCGGCATGTGCGTCGTGCTGCTCCTGCGGCACCCCGGCCTGGCCAGGACCCTGCGCGAGCGGCCCGGGCGGATCCCGGCCGCGGTCGAGGAGATGCTCCGCTTCAGCTCCCTCAACAACACCGGCGGCGCGCCCCACCTGGTGACCGCCGACACCGAACTGGGCGGCTGCCCCGTCGCGGCCGGGCGGATCGTCGTCCCGCTCACCGACGCCGCCAACCGCGACCCGGCGGTCTTCACCGACCCGGACGCCTTCGACCCCGACCGCCCGGACGTCGCCTCCCACCTCGCCTTCGGCCACGGCCGCCACCTCTGCCTGGGCGCCGAACTCGCCCGCGCCGAACTGCAGATCGGCATCGGCGCGCTGCTGCGCCGCTTCGACGAGCTGGAACTCGCCGTCCCCGGGGAGGCGCTGGAGTGGCGCCGGACGATGTTCATCAACGGAGTCTGGCGGCTGCCGGTCCGCTGGAGCGTCGCCGCGGCCCCCGCGAAGCGGCCGGCATGACCCGGCGCCCCACGCTCCCGGCCCCGCCCGCCGCCCCCGCCGGGCCGGGCCCGCTCGCCGCCCGCCTCGGCGCGTTCGTCCGCGGCAGCTTCCCGCTGCCGCTGTCCCTGGTGTTCGCCGCGGCCTGGGCGCTGGGCGCCACCGGCCTGTTCGCCGCCGCCGACGGCCGCGTCGCGCACTGGCGCCCCGGCTGGGGCACGGCGGTGGCCGCGCTGACCGTCCTGGTCGACCTGCTCCTGCTGCGCGCCGCCGACGACCTGCGCGACCTGCCCTACGACCGGCGCCACAACCCGAACCGCCCGCTGGCCCGGGGCGCCGTGCTGCCCCGCGACCTGTACGCGCTCGCCGCCGCCGGAGCCGCGCTGCTGCTCCTGCTCAACGCCGGCAACCGCGCCGCCCTGCTGCTGCTCGCCGCCCAGTTCGCCTACACCACCGTCCTGATCGGCGCGGAGCTGCGCCTCGGGTGGCCGCGCGGGGACGCGGTGGTCACCGGCGTCCTGCTGAGCTCCCCGGTGCAGATCCTGCTCAACCTCTACCTCTACGCCGTCTTCCTGCACGACACCGGCGTGGACACCGGCCCGCCGGGCTCCGAGGGCCGCCGCGCGCTCCCGCTGCTGGTGGTGATCATGCTGGCGGCCACCCACCACGAGCTGGCCCGCAAGATCGTGCGCGCGCCGGGCCCGCACGAGCGCACCTATGTGCGGGTCTTCGGCCTGCGCACCACCGTCGCCCTGGCCGTCGGCTTCGCCGCCGCCTCCGCCGGGGCGTCCCTGGCGCTGCTGCGCCCCTGGGCGGGCGGGACGGCCGGGTGGGGCTGGCTGGCCCTGCTGCCGGCCGTCCTCGCGGCCCTGGCCGCCCGGACCTTCACCCGCACCGGGGCGGCGCGCTGGCCGGTCGCGGCGGTGGTCGGCTACCTGCCGGCCGTCTTCGTCTGCCATCTGCTGATCGGCCTGGGGGGCACCTCGTGAGGACGGACCGCCTGTACATCGCCGGGCTCGCCGCCCACGTGCCCCGGCTCTGGCCGATCGACGACGCCGTCGCCGCGGGCCGCCCCGGTGCGGAACAGGCCCGGGCCGACGGCTGGACGAGCGTGTCGGTCGCGGACGACACCCCGGCGCCGGAACTCGCCGTCGAGGCCGGCCGGCTCGCGCTCAAGCGCTCCGGCCTGCGCGCCGAGGACGTCCGTCTGGTCCTGCACGCGGGCACCTTCCACCAGGGACCGGACGGCTGGTACCCCGCGAACCACGTGCAGCACCACGTCCTCGGCACCTCGGCCCCGGCGATCGGCCTGGACCAGGGCTGCACCGCGATGCTGGACGCCGCCCGCCTGGCGCACGGTCAGCTGGCGCACGCCCCGGCGCACTCCGCCGTCCTGGTCTCGGCGGCCGACAACTTCGGCACCCCGGCGCTCGACCGCTTCACCTACGCCCACGGCTTCGGCGCCGGGCGCGGCTCGATCCTCGGCGACGCCGGCTGCGCCGTGCTGCTGTCCGCCACCGCCGGACCGCTGCGGATCCGCTCCCTCGTCCAGTCCTCGCTCTCCTCCTGGGAGCGGCTCTACCGGGGGACGGAGGAGCTGTTCCCGCCCGGCCCGGCCGGCGGCACCCGCGTGCCGATCGGCCTGCGGATGGGCGCCTACGCGGACCTGGTCCCCGACCGCGACCTGCGCCGGAGCATGGCCCGCGAGCTCACCGAGGCCCGCACCGCCCTCAACCGCCGGGCGATCGAGGAGGCGGGCGTCACCGCGGCCGACATCACCCGGGTCACCCACGTCTTCTCCGGCCACCCGCGGTACGCGGAGGGCCTGCTGCGCCCGCTGGGCATCGACCCCGGGCGCGGCATGCTCGACCTCGGCCGCACCCTGGGCCACCTGGGCGCCTGCGACCAGTTCCTCTCCCTCGCCCACCTGGTGGACACCGGCGCCGTCGGCCCGGGCGACCACGTCCTGCTCACCGGCAACGGCGCCGGCATCTCGCTGGCCGCCGCCGTCGTCGAGGTCCTGGAGCACCCCGCCTGGTGACCCGGGGCGCGCCCGCCCCGCCCAAGCCCGGTCCAGCCCCCGCCCCGTGCCGCGCCCGTCGCGTCGCGGGGCGGGGCGCTTTCCCGGGCGCGGAACCGGCCGTTCGGCGGCGGGAATCGGCCGTGACTCCGAACACGGACCGTTCGGCGCCCGACGATGGCGTACGCATGTACACGTCGCCCGATCGGGCGGCCTTCCCGGCACGGCCCCGCGCCCGGACACCGAGTCCGGCAAGAGCCCCGCGGCGCGGCCCGTCGCCCGAGCGCACGTGCGTACCCGAGGACCGTCTCCCGTTCCGGCGATCACCCCTGGAGTGTGCCTGTGTCATCGTTCCCGCCGGCCATGGGGGGCCTGCCTCCCTCCCGGACCCGCGCACCACGCCGCCGATGGACGGCGGCCACCCTCTGCGCCACCCTGCTGGCAGGACTCCTGCTCGGCGTCCAGGACGCCGCGGCCGGACCCCCGGCCGAGGCCCCGCACGGGGCCCGGCCGCCCGCCGGGGCCCAGGAGCCGGCCCGCGACCGGGCCTCCGCCCGGCTCGCGGCCCGGCTCGGCGGCAAGCCCGTCGAAGTGCCCTCCGAACGCACCGAGTCCGCGACGACCTGGGCGAACCCGGACGGCACGCTCACCCTGGAGGTCGCGGCCGGGCCGGTGCGGATGCGCCGCCCCGACGGCGCCTGGACCGACGTCGACGTCACCTTCGCCGAACGCCCCGACGGCTCCGTCGCCTCCAAGGCCCACCCGCGCGGGCTGGCCCTGGCCGGCGTACCGAGGGGCAAGCGCGCCGGCTCCTTCGCCGAGGCCGCCGCCACCCCGGCCCAGGACCTGCTCACCCTCAGCGCCGGGGGCAGGGGCGTCGCGGTGCAGTGGCGGGGCGGCCTGCCGGCACCCCGCCTGGACGGCGCCAAGGCCACCTACCAGGACGTCCTGCCCGACGCGGACCTCGTCATCGACGCCACCCGCACCGGCTACGAGCAGTCCGTGGTCCTCAAGAAGCGCCCCGACGGCACCGCCGACTACACACTGCCGCTGAAGGCGCCCGGGATCGACGCGCGGCAGAACGAGGACGGCGGCGTGACGTTCACCGAGACCGCCACCGGGCGCGAACTCGCCACCATGCCGGCCCCGGTCATGTGGGACGCCACCGTCGACGAGAAGTCCGGCGAGCACACCCGCCGGGCCCCGGTGGGCCTGAAGGTCACGCGCTCCGGTGACACCATCGAACTGCGCCTCAGCCCCGACGCCGCCTTCCTCGCCGATCCGGCGACCACCTACCCCGTGACGGTCGATCCGTCCGACAGCGTCCTGTCCGACGTGTTCGACACCTGGGTCCAGCAGGGCGAGACCGCCGACGCGTCGAGCGCCACCGAACTGAAGATCGGCTGGCCGGGGGACTGGGCGGACACCGCCCACACCAAGCCCCGGATCGCCCGCTCCTTCATCAGCTGGGACATGGCGCCCATCAAGGACGCCCTGGTCTCCCGGGCCACCCTGTCCCTCTACAACTTCCACTCCTGGGACTGCACGAAGCCCGCCGCCTGGGAGGTCTGGGACACCAACAACGCGACGACCGCCAGCCGCTGGACCAACCAGCCGGCCTGGCTGCAGAAGTACACGACCTCCACCGAGACCCGCGGACAGAACTGCTCCACCGGCGGCTACGTGAACGCCGACGTCACCCCGCTGCTGCAGTACTGGGCGGGCCGGACCACGGTCGCCCGCCAGGGCCTGGGCCTGCGCGCCGCCAACGAGGCCGACACCGGATCGTGGAAGAAGTTCTACTCCGGCAACGCCGCCGCCGGGCAGATCCCCAAGCTCTCGGTCACCTTCAACTACCGCCCCCGCACCGGCACCGACCAGCAGGCCGGCCCGCCGTTCTTCGCGGACAACGGCGTCTACACCGTCAACACCCTGACCCCCGTCCTGCGCGACACCTTCGCCGACTCCAACAACGACCGGATCAACGGCACCTTCCAGATCGTCGACGCGGCCACCGACCAGCCGGTCGGCGACCTACTGGTGTCCCCCTGGGGCGCCAGCGGGGAGCCGGTGTCCGTCACCGTCCCGCCGGGCGTGCTCCAGAACGGCCGGACCTACCGGTTCCGCAGCAACCCGTACGACGGCACCCACTACAACCTCGGCTGGTCGCCCTGGCGCACCTTCACGGTGGACACCGCCGCGCCCTCCGCGCCGACCGCCGTCACCTCCACCGACTACCCCTCGGCCGCCTGGGTGAAGGGCGTCGGCCAGAGCGGCACCTTCACCGTCACACCCCCGCCGGGGGACCACCGGTGGCTGGAGTGGACCCTGGACGGCAGCACCTGGACGCGGATCGCCACCGACGGCACCGCCGCGCCGGTCAGCCTGCTGGCGACGCCGTCCCACGGCGGCACCAACACCCTGCGGGTGCGCAGCGTGGACCGGGCCGACAACCGCTCCGAAGCCCTCGCCTACGACTTCCACGTCGGGGCCGGCGGCATCACCAGGCCCTCCGACAGCCGGCGCACCGCGGCCCGGCTGCCGCTCCAGGCCGAGGCCGACGGCTCGCGCTACGACGCGGTGACCTTCTCCTGGCGGCGCTCGGACGCCGACGCCTGGGCCCCCGTCCCGCCCGGCCACGTCAGCGCGGCGGGCGCCCCGCTCGGCGGCTGGCCGGTGGCGCTCACCGCGGGCCGCAGCCCGGAGCTCGCCTGGGACGCCGCCACCACCGTCAGCCCCGACGGCGCGGTGCAGCTGCGGGCCGACTTCACCGGCCCGGCCGGCGCCACCGCCTCCAGCGACCCGCTCAAGGCGATCGTGGACCGCACCGCCGACAACGCCGCCACCGTCACCGTCGGCCCCGGCACCGTCAACCTGCTGACCGGCGACTACGACCTCGGCCGCACCGACGCCGCCTTCCACGGGACGGCGATCACCCGGACCGCCTCCTCCCGCACCCCGCAGGAGGGAGCGGCCCAGAGCGGACAGGCCGCGATCTTCGGCAAGGAGTGGCTCTCCGGCACCGCCACCGGCCGCAAGGACTCCGGCTACACCGCCGTCAACCGCACCTCCGCCACCTCGCTGGACGTCCTGCGCACCGACGGCACCGCCCTGCACTTCACCGCCGACGCGACGGCCACCGGCTGGATCCCCGAACCCGGCGCGGCGCACCTCGCCCTGACCGGTTCCTTCGCCGACGGTTTCACCCTCACCGACAGCAACGGCGACACGGCCGAGTTCGCCCGGACCGATCCCGCCGCGGCCGCCTGGGCCCTCATCCGCTCGTCCACCCGGGGCCTCGACAACACGACCAGCACCATCGTCTCGCAGAACGTCACCGGCCCCGACGGGCGGATCCTCACCCGTCCGCACCGGGTGGTCAGCCCGACCAGCGCCGTCGCCGCGTCCGTCTGCGCGGCCGACCCGGCCGTGCGCGGCTGCCGCGTCCTGGAGTTCGGCTACGCCCAGTCCACCACCGCGACCGCCGGTGCCCTCGGGGACGTCGCCGGCCAGGTCAGCGCGATCCGGCTGTGGTCCACCGAACCCGGCGCGGCCGCCGCGACCGCGGTCGACGTCAGCCGCTACGCCTACGACGTGAACGGCCGGCTCCGGGAGACCTGGGACCCCAGGACCACCCCCGCCCTGAAGACCGCGTACGACTACGACGCGGCGGGCCGCGTCACCACCCTCACCCCGCCCGGTGAACTGCCCTGGACCTTCGGCTACGGGCGGGCCGGCAACTCGCCGGCCGCCGGCGACGGCATGCTGCTCACGGCCTCGCGCCCGACCCTGGCCCCCGGCTCCGCCGACCAGGTCGACGGCACCGCCACCACGACCCTGGTCTACGACGTCCCGGTCACCGGCGGCGGCGCGCCGTACGACCTGGGCCGGGCCGCCACCGCCGGGTGGGGCCAGCGGGAGACCCCCACCGACGCCACCGCCGTCTTCCCGCCCGACCAGACACCCGCCTCCAGCAGCGGGGCGCAGCTCCCCGCGAACGGCTACGGCCGCGCCGACCTGCACTACCTGGACGCCTCCGGCCTGGAGACCGACACCGCCCGGCCCGGAGGGGCCGTCAGCGCCACCGACCACGACGCCTCCGGCAACACCGTGCGCCACCTGACCGCGGCCAACCGCGCGCTGGCCCTGGCCACCACCGACCAGGACCGCGCGACCCTGGCCGCCCTCGGGATCGCCGCCCTCGGCAGCGCCGAACGGGCCGACCTGCTCTCCACCGCGACCACCTACAGCGCCGACGGCAACCGCGAGCTGGAGGTCCTCGGCCCGCTGCACTACGCCACCCTGGCCCAGCGGCTGACGGCCGGACAGACGGTGGTCGCCGAGGCGGGCACCCAGCTGCCCCTGCGGCAGCGGACCGTGAAGGAGTACGACGCCGGCCGGCCCACCGACGGCAGCGCCACCGTGCGCGACCAGGTCACCAGGGAGACCGTCGGCGGACAGCCCCGCATCGACACCGCGCTGCTCGCCGACGCCCGCACCACCGCCATCGGCTACGACTGGGCCAGGGGCCGGCCCACCACCAGCGTCCAGGACCCCGACGGCGCCCGGCTCACCACCACCACCGGCTACGACGCCCAGGGGCGGGTGACCAGCACGAGCCAGCCGGCCTCCACCGGCGCCGACGCGGGCACCACGACCACCGCCTACTACACCGGGGACGGCAGCGGACCCTGCGCCGGCCGGCCCGAATGGGCGGACCAGGTCTGCTCCGTCGGTCCCGCCGCCGACATCACCGGCGGCGGCGCCAACCCGGCCCAGCTGCCCCGCCGGACGCTCGAGTACGACCGCTGGGGCCAGACCACGCGCACCGTCGAGACGGCCGCCGGCGTCCAGCGGATCACGACCACCGGCTACGACGCCGCCGGCCGCCGGACCAGCTCCACCGTCAGCGGCCCGGGCCAGGAGGTCCCGGTCGTGACCACCGGCTACGACGGCGCCACCGGCCGCCCGGTCACCACGGCCGCCGCCGGCACGGGCACCATCACCACCGCCTACGACCGCCTCGGGCGCCCGATCGCCTATACCGACGCCGACGGCGGCACCACCACGACCCGGTACGACCGCCTCGACCGGCCGGTCCTGGTCACCGACTCCGCGCCGTCGACGCTCAGCTACACCTACGACACCGCCGTCGAACCGCGCGGCCTGGTCACCGCGGTCGGCGACTCGGTGGCCGGCATCTTCACCGCCCGCTACGACGCGGACGGCACCGTGGTCGGCACCGGGCTGCCCGGCGGCTACACCATGCGCCAGCTCACCAGCCCGACCGGCACCCTGGTCAGCCGCACCTACACCCGTGACAGCGACGGCACGAACGTCCTGGGCGACGGGATCAGCACCACCGTCCACGGCCAGTGGGCCACCCACACCGCCACCTTCGCCTCGGCCTCCCAGCAGGCCTTCGGCTACGACAGCGTCGGACGCCTCACCCGGACGACCTCGGTCGCCGACGGCGTCTGCACCACCAGGACCTACACCTTCGACCGCAACACCAACCGCACCGCCCGCAGCTCCGTCAACGCCGCGCCCGGTGCCGACTGCGCCGCCTCGGGCGGCACCCCGGAACAGCACGGCTACGACACCGCCGACCGGCTGACCGACCCCGGCTACGTCTACGACGCCTTCGGCCGGACCACGGCCCAGCCCGGCGCCACCACCTCCTACTTCGCCAACGACCTCGTCCGGCAGCAGAGCACCGCCACCGACCGGCAGACCTGGAGCCTGGACCCGGCGCTGCGCCTGCGCGCCTGGAGCACCGAGGTCAACGCCGGCGGCGGCTGGACCCCCTCGCGCAGCCGGATCAACCACTACGGGTGCGCCTGCGACAGTCCCGGCTGGACCGTCGAGGACACCGCCACCGGCGAGCTGACCCGCCAGGTCGCGACGCCCGCCGGCGGACTCGGCGCCACCACCGCGAAGACCGGCGGGGTGCAGCTCCAACTCGCCAACCTGCACGGCGACATCGTGGTCTCCCTGCCGCTCGACGCGGGCCGGTCCCCGGTCGCGGTGACCTTCGACGAGTACGGCAACCGCACACCGGGGACCGCCCCCGTGCGGTACGGCTGGCTCGGCTCCCAGCAGCGCTCGGCCGAGACGCCGACCGGGGCCTACCTGATGGGCGTGCGGCTGTACGACCCGGCGCTCGGCCGGTTCCTGAGCACCGACCCGGTCCCGGGCGGCAACGCCACCGCCTACGACTACGTGTTCCAGGACCCGAACACCCACTTCGACCTCGACGGCCAGTGGGGGTGGGGCTGGGCCCGCAGGGCCTGGACCTGGGTCAGGCCGTTCCTGATCAAGTGCGGCCGAGGGGCCTGGGCCTCGCGCAGCTACGGCTACACCTGGCAGCAGAAGGCCGCCGCGATGGCCATGGGCTGCTTCGTCTACCAGATCTGACGCTCCCGCGCCGTGCGGCCGGTGCCCGTCCCTCCGGGGGCGGGCACCGGCCCGTTTTGAAAGACCGATCGTCATTCCATTCACACCTGAGAGTGATTTGCCCCGATTTCCGTATCCGCCGCTCGTTACCCTTGACGTCGTATGAGTGACCGTCAGAACGGCGACGTCGCACCAGCAACGGGGGAGCGGACATGGTCGAAGAATCGGCCGAGGTGGTGATCCTCGGCGCCGGTCCGGCGGGGCTCGTCCTCGGCAACCTCCTGCACCGGGCCGGCATCGACTGCGTCGTCCTGGAACGCGCCGACCGCGCGCACCTGCACGCCCGCGCCCGGGCCGGCTTCCTCGCCGAGAACACCGTCCGCGTCCTGGACCGCCACGGCCTCGCCGACGGCCTGCACCGCCGTGGCCAACCCCACTCCACCTGCGAGTTCCGCACCGCCGACGGCCGCTTCCGCCTCGACTACGCGCACCTCGGCCGCGGCGAGCGCCACACCGTCTACCCGCAGCAGTACCTCGTCGCCGACCTGCTCGCCGCCTTCGAGGCCGCCGGCGGGAGGCTGCACTTCGCCACCGAGGCCCACCGGGTGCTCCACACCGACGGCGGGCGCCCGGCCGTCGAGGCCACCGGGCCCGACGGACGCCCGGTCCGCTGGCGGGCCCGCTACGTCGCCGGCTGCGACGGCCGGCACGGCGCCGCCCGCCGCTCGCTGCCGCCCGGCGCCGTCGTCCACCACCACGACCACGGCCTGTCCTGGCTGGGCCTGATCGCCGAGGCGCCGCCCAGCCTGGACGCCGTCGGCTACGCCGTGCACGAGCGCGGCTTCGCCGGCCACATGGCCCGCACCCCGCAGATGACCCGCTACTACCTGCAGTGCGAGCGCGGCACCCCGCCCGAGGCCTGGTCCGAGGAGCACATCTGGCACGAACTCGACGTCCGGATGCGCGCGGCCGACCACGGCCCGCTGCACCGGGGGAGCATCGTCCAGCGGACCGTCGTCGACCTGGAGTGCGACGTCGTCGAACCGCTGCGCCACGGCGCGCTCCTGCTCGCGGGCGACGCCGCCAGCCTCGTCACGCCCTCGGCCGCCAAGGGCGCCAACCTCGCGGTGCTGGAGGCGGAGCTGCTCGCCGCAGCCCTCGTCGACGACCTCGCGCACGGCGACGGCCGCGCCCTGGCCGGCTACTCGGACCGCTGCCTGGAGTACATCTGGCGCGCCCAGGAGTTCTCCCACTGGATGGTCCGGCTGCTGCACGCCGTGCCCACCCCGCACGGCGGCCCGTCGTCCTTCGACGAGGGCCTGCGCCGCGCCCGCCTGAACACCCTGCGCACCTCGCGCACCCAGCAGGACTGGTTCGCCGAGCACTACGTCGGCCTCTGAACCTTCCGGCACCCCCGACACCCGCACCGAGGACGCACCACGATGACCACCGAGGACGACACGTTCCGCCTGCGCGCGACGGCCGACTTCGTCCGCCGCCACGACGCCGCCACCCTGCTCCCCCTGCTCCTGCCCGACCTCGACGACGCCGCACTGCGCACCCTCACCCGCCACCTGGGCTTCACCCACGCCGCGCTGCTGGTCTTCCCGCCCGACGCGCGGGCGCTGCGCGCGGAGCTGGCCGCCTGCGGCCTGGCCGCCGACACCCCGTCCGGCCCCAGCACCGTCGTCCGCCGGCGGCTGGCCGAGCGCCACCACCGCGCGGCGGAGGCGCTCGACGTCACCATCCTGCGCCCCGCCGCCCACGGCCCGGACGGCACCGCCCGCACGGTCGAGGTGTTCGCGCTGACGGTGCCGCCGGGCTCCGACCTGCAGGCGCTCGCCGACCACGAACGCGCCCACCAGCACGAAGCACACATCGCCTTCGAGGTCGCCGACCCGGAACCGCTGCTCCTGCGCGGCCTGTGCGCCCTGCTCGCCGAGCACGGCGCGGGCCCCGACGGCGGCGGCCACAACCCGCACGAGGACGTCACCGTCCTCTACTTCACCGCCCCCGCCGCCGCCCGGGCCGGCTACCGGCGCCTGGAGCTGTGCGCGCCGGGCGAGCACCGCGCCGTCCTCACCGCCCACCTGGCCGCCACTGAAGCCACTGCCGCCACCGCCACCACCGCCACCACTGCCGCCCGTCCGGCCGTCACCGCCCGCCCGCCGGCCGAGACCCTCCTGCACCTGCTGACCGGTGCCTGGACCACCCAGGCCCTCGCCGCCTGCGCCCGGCTGCGCCTGCCCGAGGCCCTGTCCACGGCCGAGGCCGTCCCCACCGACGCCCTCGCCCGCCGCACCGGCACCCATTCCCGCGCTCTGGCCACCCTGCTGCGCTACCTCGCGATGCTCGGCGTCGTCGCCCCCGAGGGCGACGGCCACCGCCTCACCGCCGTCGGCGACCTGCTGCGCGAGGACGCCCCGGGCTCGATGCGCCCGCTGGCCCTGCTGTACGGCGGCCCCTTCTACCGCTCCTTCGGCGAGCTGGACCACACCCTGCGGACCGGCGAGGCCGCCTTCGACCACCTGTTCGGCGAGAACCACTTCGACCACTTCGCCCGCGACCCCGAACTCGCCGACCTCTTCGACCGCTCCATGGCGGCGAGCGCCCGGATGTTCGACCCCGTCCCCGACCACCCGGTCCTCACCGCCGCGGCCCGGTCGCCGGCGGGCGCCACCGTCGTCGACGTCGCCGGCGGCAACGGCGAACTCCTCGCCCGCGTCCTCACCGCCCACCCGCGGCTGCGCGGCGTCCTGCTGGAACGCCCGCACGCCGTGGAGGCCGCCCGCCGCACCATGGCGCGGGCGGGCTGCGCCGACCGCTGCGGCTACCGCGCCGGTGACTTCGCCGACGTTCCCGGGGGCGGCGACGTCTACCTGCTCTCCCGGGTGCTGCACGACTGGGACGACGACCGCTGCCGCGAGATCCTGCGCCACTGCGCCCGGGCGATGCCCGCCCACGCCGACCTGCTCGTCCTCGAACGCCTGCTGCCCGCGGACGGCTCCCCCTCCCTGGCCACCGCCTGGGACCTCCACATGATGTGCAACGTCGGCGGCCGTGAACGCGAAGCCGGCCACTACGCCGCCCTGTTCGCCGACGCCGGCCTCGCCCTCGTCGACCGCACCCCCCTCCCGCTCGGCGCCGCCCTGCTGCGCGCCCGCCGGCCCACCGCGGCCCCCGGGACCGGCGCATCGGGCGAGCGCGCAGGTCAGCAGGGGGGTGGTGGCCTCCGTACGGCCGGGTGACCGGGAGAATGGTGCGGTCAGTCCCCCGGAAGTACAGAGAAAGCGAACCCCCACATGGATCTCGGCGTGCGCTGGAAGCTGCACGGTGACGGGCGCACGCCCGCACCGGGAGCGGTCGTCCGCCCCGACGAACGGCTCTCCTGGCCCCGGACGGCAGGGCTCGGCGCCCAGCACGTGGTGGCCATGTTCGGCGCGAGTTTCGTGGCGCCGGTGCTGATGGGGCTGGACCCCAACCTGGCGATCATGATGTCCGGCGTCGCGACCGTCATCTTCCTGCTGGCCACCCGCGGCCGGGTGCCCAGCTACCTCGGCTGCTCGCTCTCCTTCGTCGGCGTGGCCGCGGTGATCCGGGCGCAGGGCGGCACCAGCGCGACCGTCACCGGCGCGGTGTTCGTGGTGGGCGCGGCGCTGTTCCTGGTGGGCCTGGCGGTCCAGCGGTTCGGCGCGCGGATCATCCACGCCGCGATGCCGCCGATCGTCACCGGCGCCGTCGTCATGCTGATCGGCTTCAACCTCGCACCCGTCACCGCCACGACCTACTGGCCGCAGGACCAGTGGACGGCGCTGCTGGTCATGCTGTTCACCGGCCTGGCCGTGGTCTGCCTGCGCGGCTTCTGGTCGCGGGTGGCGATCTTCCTCGGCCTGCTCTTCGGCTACGGGATCTCCTGGCTGTTCGACCGGGTCTTCGGCAAGATTCACGCGGCGGACGGCAGCGGGCAGATCACCGACCACTGGCGCCTCGACCTGTCGGGCGTCGGCAAGGCGGACTGGATCGGCCTGCCGGACTTCCACGGCCCCTCCTTCCAGTGGTCCGCGATCCTGGTCGCGCTGCCCGTGGTGATCGCGCTCGTCGCCGAGAACGCCGGGCACGTCAAGGCCGTGGGGGAGATGACCGGCGACAACCTCGACGACAGGCTCGGCACCGCGATCTCCGCGGACGGCGTCGGCTCCATGCTCTCCACCGCGCTCGGCGGCCCGCCGAACACCACCTACTCCGAGAACATCGGCGTCATGGCCGCCACCCGCGTCTACTCCACCGCCGCCTACTGGGCCGCGGCCGGCTTCGCGCTGCTGTTCGGCATCTGCCCGAAGTTCGGCGCGGTGGTGGCCGCGATCCCCGGCGGCGTGCTCGGCGGCATCACCGTCATCCTGTACGGCATGATCGGCCTGCTCGGCGCGCAGATCTGGATCAAGTCCGGCGTGGACCTGCGCAACCCGCTGAACCTGGTGCCGGCCGCCGCGGGCATCATCATCGGCATCGGCAACGTCACCCTCACGTTCACCGACACCTTCAGCCTCAGCGGCATCGCGCTGGGCACCCTGGTCGTCATCACCGGCTACCACGTACTGCGGGCGCTGGCCCCCGCGCACCTCAAGACACAGGAGCCGCTGCTGGACGCCGGCACCTCCTCCTACGACACGGACGCCGAGGACTCCGGGGAGCCGGGCGGGGCGCAGCGGCCCACCCCGTAGCCGCCCCGCGGCGCCGCACCGAACGGGCCGGCCGGAGGAACTGCCCGAAAGGGCCGCCTCCGGCCGGCCCGCTTGGCCTGACGGGATGTCAGGTGGTCGAATCGGTTCCTGCGTCCGGGCCCGGCCCGGACGGCGTCCCCGTCCACCACGCGCCCACCGGGAGAGACATGTCCGTTCCGTCCCAGCACCGCCAGACCGCCGTCGGCCTCGTGGGCGTGACCGCGCTCGCGCTCTCCTGCGTCGCGGCCACCGCCGGCAGCTCCGCCGCCGCCGGCACCGTCCTGTGGACCCCGAGCACCAGCAAGGGCCCGTCCTCCTTCACCGCCGTCCAGTGCGCCGCGGGCGACTTCGGCGTCGTCAAGGACGCCGTCAAGGGCAGCGTCTGGCGGGCCTACCAGGCCGCGGGCGAGGAGCGCTGCGAGACGCTCGGCCCCGACCTCAAGCAGGGGGACACCTTCTACCTCGGCTGGTCGTCCAAGGTGGACATCAAGGACAGCAACAGCCGCTACGTCTTCCAGCTGAAGTGTTCGCCGAGTACCGGCACGGCCAACCACCCGATCGAGATCGACGCGACGAGCGGACGCATCCGCCTCCAGGAGTGGGACACCGACCACGTCGCGCACACGCTGTGGACCGCGCCGACCGCCAACAACCAGTGGCACTCCTACGCGCTGAAGATCCGCCTCGGCCGCACCGACGGCACCATCGACTTCTGGTTCGACGGCGTGAAGCAGACCTTCACCACCGGCTCCGGCACCTTCAAGGGCACCACCTGGGACGGCGACCGCAACTACCTGAAGTGGGGCTCCTACCACCTCTCCACGGGCGACGCGACGAACACCTTCACCAGCCCCGTGATGGCCACCACCCTGGAAGCCGCCACCACCGGCTCCTGAGCCGGGCGCGTCCCGTACGCTACGGGCCATGACGCAGCAACCAGCGATACCCCGGCCGGGACTGGCCGAGCACCTGCGCGACAAGGGCGCGGCCATGCGCGACGCCGCCCGGCGCCGGCCGAAGAGCGCGGACTGGGAGGAGGAGGTCGGCGCGGTCTGCGTGGCCGACGACGCCACCGGGGTCCGCAAGGTCCGGGTCGGGGACTGGTCGTTCCTCGGCGACGGCGGCCCCGACATCGGCGGGTTCGGCCTCGGCCCGACCTCGCCGGAGCTGTTCTGCGCGGTGGTCAGCACCTGCCTGACGCACACGATCCTGTGTGTCGCGGCACTGGAGGACGTCCCGCTGGACCGGGTCGAGGTCCGGGTGAACGCCCGCAACAACGACGCCCGGTTCTTCGGCGTGCCGACCGAGGCGCCCGCCGTGCCGTACGACCTGACCGCGGAGGTCGAACTGCGCGGCCCGGCCTCCCCGCAGGCCCTGGCGGACCTGCTGGCCACCGCGGACGCGCGCTGCCCCATGCTGCGCCTGGTCCGCTCCGAGCACACCGTCGACGTCCGGCTCTCCCACGACCCGTCCACCGGGGCCTGACCGCCCCCGGGTCCGCCCCGCCGCCCGCCCGCGCGCCTCCGCGTCCCCCGGGCGCCGTGTTCCCCGGGCCGCCCGGGTGCCGTAGCGTGCCGGGCATGGCGAACTCGTCCTCCCGGCACGACGCCGTGATCGTCGGCGGCGGCCACAACGGCCTGGTGGCGGCGGCGTACCTGGCCCGCGCCGGGTACCGGGTGCTGCTGCTCGAACGGCTCCCGCGGGTCGGCGGCGCGGCGGTGTCGGCGCCGGCGTTCACCGGCGTGGACGCCCGGCTGTCGCGCTACGCGTACCTGGTGAGCCTGCTGCCGCGCACCGTGGTGCGCGAGCTCGGGCTGCGCCTGGAACTGCGGCGGCGCCGGATCGCCTCGTACACCCCGGCCGTCCGCGCCGGGAAGCCCACCGGACTGCTGGTGGACGCGGCCGACGCCGGCCGCACCCGGGCGTCCTTCCGGGCGCTGACCGGCGCGGACCGCGAGTGGGAGGCCTGGCGGCGCTTCTACGCGATGACCGGAAGCCTCGCCGAACGGGTCTTCCCGACGCTCACCGAACCACTGCCCACCCGGGCGGAACTGCGCCGGCGGGTCGGCGACGACGCGGCCTGGGCGGCCCTGTTCGAGCGGCCACTGGGCGAGACGATCGAGGAGACCTTCGCCGACGACCTGGTGCGCGGCGTGGTCCTGACCGACGCGCTGATCGGCACCTTCACCCACGCCCACGACCCGTCGCTGCGGCAGAACCGCTGCTTCCTCTACCACGTGATCGGCAACGGCACCGGCGACTGGGACGTCCCCGTCGGCGGCATGGGCGCGGTGACCGACGCCCTCGCGGACGCCGCCCGGGCGGCCGGCGCCGAACTGCGCACCGGCTGCGAGGTCACCGCCGTGGCCACCGACGGCGCCGGCGAAGCCGAGGTGACCTACCGCCACCGGGACGGCGAGGCGACCGCGGCCGCCCGCCGGGTCCTGGTCAACGCCGCCCCGGCGACCCTGGCCCGGCTGCTGGGCGAGGACCCCGGGCCCGCGCCGGAAGGCGCCCAGCTCAAGGTCAACATGGTGCTGCGCCGGCTGCCGCGCCTGCGGGACCCCGCCGCCGACCCGCGCGAGGCGTTCGCCGGCACCTTCCACATCGCCGAGGGCTACCGCCAGCTGGAGACCGCGTACACCGAGGCGGCGGCCGGCCGGATCCCCTCGGCGCCGCCGTCGGAGATCTACTGCCACTCCCTCACCGACCCGTCGATCCTGGGGCCCGAGGCCGTCCGGCAGGGGCGGCAGACCCTCACCCTGTTCGGCCTGCACATGCCCGCCCGGCTGTTCGCCGACCCGGCCGCCAGGGAACGCGCCCTGGCGGCGAGCCTGGCCCGGCTCGACGAGGCGCTGGCCGAGCCGATCGCCGGCTGCCTGGCCACCGACGCCGACGGGCGGCCCTGTGTGGAGGCGAAGACCCCGCCCGACTTGGAGCGGGAACTCGGCCTGCCGGGCGGCCACATCTTCCACCGCGACCTGGCGTTCCCCTACGCGACGCATCAGCCGGAGGGCGCCGCCGCCCGCTGGGGCGTGGCGACGGCGCACCCGAACGTCCTGCTGTGCGGCGCGGGCGCGGTCCGCGGCGGTGGCGTCAGCGGCATCCCGGGCCACAACGCGGCCCGCGCCGTCCTGGAGGACTTCGCCCGGTAGGGCCTCACTTTCGGCGCCCGCCTGGCGTGACCCGAAGGAGAGGCCCCTGGTCGCCCGGCCCGGCCACGGGCCGATCGTTTCCGTGCCACGCGTTCGAGGAGGCCCCCGCTTGAGCTCTCCCGCCCCCACCACCGGCAGATCCACCGGAGCCGACGGATCGCACGACGCCGACGACGCCGTGATGATGGAGTGGCAGCCCCCGGGCAGCGACGCCGAGATCATCGACGGCAGCAAGACCACCCTGCGGGCCACCGCCCGCGCCCTGCCCCGCCTGCTCGCCCTCGCCCTGCGCCTCGGCCGCCGTGCCGACCGCCCCGCCCTGGTCGTCCTCCTCACCTGTGCGGCGGCCTCCGCCACCGCGCAGGCCTGCGGTCTGCTGGCCACCACCGGCATGATCACCCACCTGGTCGCCGGTACCGGCTCCATCGCCGAGCGCCTGACCCGCTCGCTCCCGTCCGTGGCCTTCCTCGCCGCCATGGCCGGCACCTCCGCCCTGCTGCGCATCACCGGCGAGTGGGCCGCCGAGCGGATCGGGCCGAAGATCGCCCGGGCCGCCGAGCTGGAACTGATCGACGCCGCCACCCACGCCGAGCTGACCGCCTACGACAACCCCCGCTTCCAGGCCGCCTGGGACGCCGGCGACCGAGGCGCGAGCGCCACCCGGGACCTGCTCTCCCAGGCCCGCGACGTCATCGGCCACACCGCCGGCCTCGCCGCGGCCGGGATCGTGATCGCCACCATCCACCCCGCGCTGCTCCCGCTGCTCGTCCTCGCGGTGATCCCGCAGGCCCTGGCGCGCACGGCCGCCGCCAACGCCTTCTACCGGGCGATGATGGCCACCTTCGGCGCGACCCGCGCGGCCAACGTGCTGCGCTGGTTCCTGTGCGACCGCCGGCTGGCCGCCGAGGTCCGTTCGAACACCATCGCGCCGTTCCTGCTGCGGATCTACGGCCGGGCCGCCGCCAAGGTCACCGACGCCACCGACGCGGCCGCCCGACGCGGCGCCGTGCTCGCCCTGTACGGGGCGGTCGCCTCCGGTGTGGGCGCGTGCCTGGTCTGGGGCGGCCTCGCGTGGCTGCTCGCGGACGGCCGGGTCACCCTGGCCTCGGCCGGCACGGCGGTCATCGCGCTGCGCGCCGCCGCCTCCGACCTGCACGCCGCCGCCGACTACAGCGCCGCCGTCCACCGCACCGGACTCTACGTCGGGGACTGGCAGACGTTCATCACGATGGCCCGCGCCCAGCGCCTGGACCGCGGCACCCTCGCCCCGCCGGCCGGCACGTCGGTGATCGAGGCACGGGGCGTCACCTTCAGCTACCCGGGATCGGACCGGGTCGCCCTCAAGGGCGTGGACTTCCGGGTCCGCCGGGGCGAGATCGTCGCCGTGGTCGGGGTCAACGGGGCGGCGAAGTCCACCCTGATGAAGCTGCTGTGCGGCCTCACCCTGCCCGACACCGGAACGGTGACCTGGGACGGCGTCGCCACCCGCGACCTCGACCCGGACCTGCTGTGGCGCCAGACCGCCCTGGTGCAGCAGGACTTCGCGCACTGGCCGCTCACCGTGCGGCAGAACATCACCCTGGGCCAGCCGCACGAGCCCGGCGACGCGGCCGTGCTGGAGGCCGCCGCGGCCACCGGCGCGGACGAGGTGGTCGCCGAACTGGCGGGCGGCCTGGACACCCTGCTGGCCAAGGAGTTCTGGGGCGGCGCCGAGATCAGCGAGGGGCAGTGGCAGCGGGTGGTCACCGCGGCCGCCTTCCACCGGTCGCGCTCCGGCACGCTGCTGATCCTCGACGAGCCGACCAGCGCGATGGACCCGCGGGCCGAGCACCGGATCTTCACCGGTCTCGCGCGGGTCGCCCGGGACTGCGCGACGGTGCTGGTCACCCACAACCTGGAGAACACCAGGGTGGCGCACCGGATCGTGGTGCTCGACCACGGCCGGGTGATCCAGGAGGGCACCTTCGATCGGCTGGCCGCCGAACCGGGGATGTTCGCCGACCTGCGGGCCCTGCAGCACGACCGGGCCGCGAGCGTGCCCGCCCAGCGGACCGACCCGGCCCGGTCCTGAGGACGCCCACGCCCCGGTGGAGGCGGTCCGCCAGGGGGGCGTGCGCGGGCCGGCCGGCCCCCGGCGGTCAGACGTGCAGCTGCGCGGCGAGCTTCTCGGCCAGGGCGCGCAGCGGCTCCCCGGTGAGCGCCGCGTCCGGGGAGGCCGCCTCGGTGCCCTGGCTGACCAGCAGGGCCAGATCGCCCTTGTCCGCGACCGGGAGCCGGGCGATGCCGACCGACCCGCGCCCGGGAGTGGTGCCGGCCCGGCCGGGGGAGGGCTGGTCGCGCGAGACGGTGACCAGCTGGTCGGCCGAGAGAGCGCCGGCCCGCTGGATGTAGGGCAGGGCCAGGTTGACCGCGACCCCCTCGGCCGGGGCGGCGAGCACCCCGATCTCCACCGGGGTCGTTCCGGCGGTGTAGGAGCACCACACCTGGACGCTCTCCGGTCGCGCGGGCAGCGTGGCCGGAGTCCGGCCGGGCGCGCTGCCGGCCGGGAGCGGCCGGGCGTCCTCGGACGGGACGACCTCCGCCCGCACCGGCCCGTCCGTTCCCCCGGCCGGGGTGACGCCGCGCTCGATCCCGGCCGCCTTCAGCGCGCCGGCCAGGTCCAGGCCGAACGGGCAGGAGGGCTGCGGACCGAGACCCTGCACCGTCGACTTCAGCTCGGCGAAGGAGAGCGCCGCACCGCCGGACGGGGCGGCGCCGCCTCCGGACGACGAGCAGGCGGCCGTCCCGAGCAGGAGCCCGGCCAGGACCACCGCGGCGAGCGCGGTCTTGCGGTCAGTTGTCATCCGGTCAGCCTACGGTGCCCGCCCGGCCCCACCCGGCCGTCCCCGCCCCGGCGGTCCCCGCCCCGGCCGCGAACGGGCCGTGAACGGGCCGGGGACGGGCGCGGGACGGGCCGTGGCACGGCCGGGGGCCGGCGCCGGTGGTTCACCCGGCCGGGTCCTCCCCCGGGAGCGTGCCGGCGGTAGCGGCGCCGGGCGGGCCGGGGATGACGCCCTGTCCGGCGTTGCGGCAGATGCTGCAGGTGTGCCAGTGCGGTCGCAGGAGTGGTCGGTCGGGATAGTCGGAGTGGTGCGGCGCGAGGGTCATGTCGGAGGTGTCCAGACCGCACAGGGTGCGGGGACCGCAGGCCCCCGAGGCCTCCGTGGGAGCCGTGTGCGCCCGGCGCACCGGGATCTCGGGCTCGGCGGGTCGGTGGTCGGCTCCGAGGAGCCGGATGCTGGTCGGTGTGTCAGGTTCCAGTACGACGACGATGTCCATCTCCTCAACGTGGCCGCAGCGCCGCCCCGCCGCACCCGCACGGTGGCATCCGGACCAATCGGACACCGGCGGGGGACGCCGCACCACCTGACGGAGTACCAGGCGCCCCCGCCGGGGACGCGGCGTCGCCGTCCGTCGCCGTCCGTCGTCGCACCGGAACCCGGAGGGGCCCGGACGCTCGCGGCGTCCGGGCCCCTCCGTCGGCGGATCAGAACGCCGAGGTGTACGCGGTGAGGAAGCGGGACGCGACCGGCGAGCCGGAGGAGCCGTTGAAGCACAGCGGGTAGAGGTTAGCCGTGCCGGCGCTGCGGGCCCAGGGCGTGGCCAGGCCGCAGTAGTCCGGGCCGCCGCCGAAGGCGGTGACCTGCGCGGTGTCCGAGGGCACGGCGATGTTCGGCAGGTTGACGTTGTAGGGGACGGAGCCGGCGAGCGTGTTGACCCCGCCGGAGGAGTTGAAGTTGGTCCCGGCCGGCACGCCGCCGTTGAACCACAGGTAGCCGTAGGACTTCGGCGGCAGCGCAGCCCCGTGCACGGCCCGCTTCTCCGCGTAGCTCAGCGTCCACCGGGTGTCGTACGGCGCGCCGAACGCGTTGAAGCAGGTGACGACCACGGTCTGGCCGCCCGCGGAGGGCGCCCATTCGGCGACCTTGCAGCGCGCGCCGTTGACCGCGTCGACGGCGGTGACCTCGATGTTCCCGGCGGGCGTCGGCTGGCCCAGGCCGGGCAGCCAGGCCTTCCAGGTGCCGGTGCCGCCGTAGCCGACGGTGTTGGTGCCGCCGGCGGAGTTGTACTGGCCGATCACCGCGCCGGTGGAGTTCGCGTAGACGTAGCCGTAGCCGCCGACGGCCGGGGACGGCACGCCGCTGCTGGTGGTGTAGAGCACGGTGAACCGGGTGTCCTCGGGAGCGCCGCCCGGCCGGTGGCAGCCCACCGAGACGTCCTGCCCGGTGCCGGCGGTCGACCAGCCGCGGACCTGGCACCAGCTGCCGGTGCGGCCGACGGCCGTCACGTGCGCGATGCCGCCGGGGCCGGCGATCAGCGGGAAGTGCACCACGTAGGACCCGGTGCCGATCTGGTCCACCTTCACCGGGTTGGCGGCCGGCGAGGGCCAACTGCCCCACTGGCGGGTGGTGTCCGGGACGTAGCCCGGCGGCGGGGTCGGGTTGTCGAGGTACGCGAAGCCCCAGCGGTCGGGCACGGCGGCGTGCGCCGCGCCGGCCGCCGGGAGGCTGACACCCACCAGGGCGGCCAGCATGGCGAGGACGAGCAGCAGGGACCGGACGGCGCGCTGCGCGCGGCCGGCGGGGACGGGTCTGACCGGTGGTACGGCGGTGCCGGCGTGCATGGGCATACCCCTTGGGTGTGAGGAGATCACGGGCGGCCTGCGCGGTGCTGCCCGCCCTGCCGGTGCGCCCGTGCCGGGGTGAGCCGGTGGGCTTGGGCCGACGGGGAATGCCGGTCCGTCAGGGAGGGGACCGGCGCTGCCCGGCGTCGGCCGGCAGTGACGGGGTCGGGGGTCAGGCCCGACGGCGCTCACATCGTAGGGGCGTGCCGGACGGCGGCACAGTCCCGCGGCACGCGCCGCCCGGCCCTTCGCGCGACGGCCGGAGGCCGCCCCTCCGGGTGCCCCCCGCCCCGGCCGCCCCGCCCGCCGCCGCACCGGCACCACCGGTTCCGCCGCGCCCGCCCCGCCCCGCCGGCGCGCTGACCGGAAACCGTCGTTCCGGCCGGTCGTCCGGCGCGCCGCCCCCGGGTCGGCCGATCCGGTCAAGGCACCGGCCGGGCCGTCGACCCGGCCCGTCCCCGCCGCCCGCGACCGGCCTCCCGCGCCTGCGCGCCTCCGCCGCCCTTAGGCGCGCACCGGGGCCGGGAGGCGGTCGTCCTCCGGCCCCGGCGGCGGGGTGCCCGGCACGGGTGCGGCGAGGGCGAGCGCGACGGCACCCTCGGCGTCGAGGGTGCGGCCGTGGGCGAGGGCCCGGGCCAGGCGGTCGGGGCCGAGCACGGCCCGGAGCCGGTGGCGGTTGCGGTCGCCGGCGGCGAGAAGGTCCGCGAAGCCGAAGAGCCGGCGGCCGGGTTCGGGCCAGATCGAGGCGGCGGCACCGACGAGGTGGGCGGCCGCCTCGGGATTGCCGAGATCGGCGAGGACCCAGGCCGTGGTCTCCAGGACCGTGGCGGTGCCCCGGGTGTCCTGGAAGAGGCGCTTGACCGTCAGGCTGCGGCGGAAGCCGGCCAGCGCCTGCGCGGTGCGCCCCTGGGCGTGCCGGACCATGCCGATTCCCCAGAGCACGTACGACAGGTGCCACTGCTCGCCGTGCGCGTGGGCCACCGCCGCGGCCCGCCGGAAGGTGGCGAGCGCGGGGCCGGTGTCGCCCAGGAGGAGGTGGGCCATGGCGGCCTGCGACACCGCCTGCTGGACGCCGAAGGCGTCATCCCGGGCGAGGAACCCCTGTTCGGCGAGCTGGGAGAGCCGTAGCGCGTCGGCCGCCCGGCTGCTCCGGAGCGCGGCCAGGCCCTGCACCAGCCGGGGCCCGGCCGCCGGGCCGGGCGCGTCGCCGACGAGCCGCAGCGAGCGTTCGGCGTAGCGCAGGGCCCGGCCGTTGTCGCCGCACATCGCGGCGAGGTAGGCGCCGGTCCACAGCGCCTCGGCCCGTACCGCGGCCGGGCCGCCGCGGCGGGCGAGGGCGGCGTCCAGCCAGTGGCAGCCCTCGTCGACGGCCTCGGTGTGCCAGTAGAACCACAGGGCGGTGGCCATGCGCTGGGCGGTGGCTCCGCCGTCCGGCAGGGTGAGCGCCGAGGACAGCGCGGCGCGGAGGTTCGGGTATTCGGCGCGCGTCCGGGCCAGCGCGGTGCGCTGGTCGGGCCCGTTGGCGGCGGAGGCGACGCGCTCGGCGAAGCGCGCGTACCACGCGCGGTGCCGGGCGCGGGCCGCGTCCTCGGCGCCGGCGGCCCGCAGCCGGGCGAGGCCGTACTCGCGGACGCTCTCCAGCATCCGCAGCCGCACCGCCGTCCGGTCGCCGTCAGAGGTGAGGACGGAGCGCTCGACCAGCGCGGTGACGACGTCGAGCGCCCCGGCGTCCGCGGCCCCGCTGTCTGAGGCCCCGGTGTCCGCCGCGCCGTCCGCGCCCATCTCCTCGGCGGCCTCCAGCGAGACGTCGCCGGCGAAGACCGACAGCCGGCACCACAGGGCCCGTTCCGCGGGGTCGCACAGCTCGTAGCTCCAGTCCAGCAGCGCCTGCAGGGAGCGGTGGCGGGGGTGGACGGTGCGGTCGCCGTTGCTGAGCAGGGCGTGCCGGTCGCCGAGCCGGCGGGAGAGCTGGTGCAGCGACATCACCCGCAGCCGGCGGGCGGCCAGTTCGATGGCCAGCGGCAGCCCTTCGAGCTGGGCGCAGACCTCCTCGGCGAGGGCCAGCTGTTCGGGCGGCCAGCCGAGACCGGGGGCGGCGGTCTCGGCGCGGTCGACGAGCAGCCGCACGGCCGGGCTCGGCCCGTCACCGCGGTCGGCCGGGAACGGGGCGACGGACCCGGCGGAACGGAACGACAGCGGGCCGATCGGTACCACCGTCTCCTCCGGCAGGCCCAGGCACTGCCGGCTGGTGGCCAGGACGGCGACGGCGGAGGTCCCGCCGAGCAGGGTGCGGACCGCGCGGGCGCAGGCGTCCACCAGGTGCTCGCAGTTGTCCAGGACGAGCAGCGCGCGGCGGTCGGCGAGGGCCTCGACGAGCCGGACCGAGGGGGCCCCGGTGGAGTCGGACGGAACGCCGAGCGCGCGGAGCAGCGTGTGCGCGAGCACCTGCGGATCGGTGGTGTCCGCGAGCTCGATCCACCACACGCCGTCCGGATAGGAGTCCCGGTTGAGTGCCGCCGCACGCAGCGCCAGCCGGCTCTTGCCGACCCCGCCGGTCCCGGTCAGCACGACCAGCCGGGAGCGGAGTAAATGGCGGGTGACATCGTCGAGTTCGGGTTGACGGCCGACGAAGGAGGTCGTCTCGCCGGGCAGCCGCCCCACCGCCGCCGCGGGCCGCTCGGCGCGGGCGCCGGCGGTGGTGCCCGCCGCCGCGCCGCCGGCCACCGCGCGCCAGCGGGCCCGCCACGGCTCGACCTCGGTGACCCCGCAGGCGCGCAGATAGCCCGCGACCACCGGCCAGCTGGCGAGGCGGTGTCCGGCCGCGGCCGAGGACAGGCTGGAGGGGGAGTAGTTGGCCCGCGCCGCCATCGCGCGGTAGGTCGGCGAACCGGCCGCCGCCCGCGCCTGCCGCAACGCTGCGGCGAACGCCTCGACCGGTCCACTGTCCGGGGCGAGGGGCCCTTCACGGCGTCCCATCCCACGGCCTCCCTCTGTCACGCCGAGTGCTCGTCGATCGACCGAGCGTTGATGACCAATTGTTCAACGCTCGCGCGGTGATGGTGACCAACGCCCGGGGCGGACAGCCTGGTTGGCACCGGTCCCGGCCCGTGCCGGGGAACCCCGTGATCAGTAGTACCGATCCGAGGAGGGTCACCATGCGACGCGCACTCCTGTCCGCCCTGTCCACCGCCGTCATGGCCGCCGCGCTGGCGGTCGGCCCGGTCCCCGGCGCGCACGCCGCCGGGACGGCCGACTGCCCGCGCGGCTGGCTCTGCGTCTGGGACCAGACGGACTACCAGGGCCACATGTTCAAGTTCAAGGACGCCAACGCCACCTGGCCGGCGGCCATCGAGAACCACGACGCGTCCTGGTTCAACAACGGCACCTCCGGCCTCACCGCCTGCATCTGGCAGGGCGGGGCCTACACGGGCACCGTGAAGGCGGTCAAGGCCGGCGCGTCCTCCCCGCGCGACTCCGCGCACGCCCACCGGGGCAGCTCCAACGACTGGCGCAGCACCTGCGAGTGACCGCCGTCCGTGGTGCTCGACGCCCTGTCAGGGCGCGTGCCGCAGCCAGGCGTCGAGCACCGCGTCGTCCGCGTCGGTCGGCCCGGTGCGCGGACCGACCCGGTGGAGCAGGGGGCGGGTTCCGGGATCGCGCGGACGGGCTGGTAAGTGAGCGGGTGGTTCCTGGATCACCTCCCTTCGCAAAGGCTCGATGGTGCTGCTACGTGGTTCTGGTCAGGCAGGGGCCAATTCGGGACAACGCCACTGGTCCCGCAGAACCTCCGCGCGGAGGTCGCCTTGGTGGACGCCGGCGATGACGTCGTCCTGTACTGGGACGGTCCGGACAGCCTCAAGTACTGGATCCGTTATCCGGATGGGACTTTGGAGCCCGTCGACCCGCCGGCGCGTCCCGTTCCCGTACCGTTCGGGCCGCACCGGCACACTCCCGCCTTCGCCCTGACGCGGGGCACCACCTACACCCTCGTAGCCGGGACGACCGACGGCAACGGAGAGGTTCAGGAGGGGTACTTCCTCACCACCACCGTCCATGCGAGCATCCCCGAGTTCGAGAGCGGCGTGCGTGCCCCTTGGGCCGAAGGAACGGACGAGCAGGGCCGGGTCACCTTCACCACGGGCGGCGTGAGGGTCGACAACGACAACGGCGCCCTGGGGGCGGTCCTGGCCGGGACCGCCGACATCCACGAGGTGAGGACCGAACAGGTCAGGGGGAGGGGCGCGAACGCCGGCCGGATCGAACTCCCCGACGCCGGCATCACCGTCCATCATGGCCCTGGTCCGGAACTCGGCGCCGTCGTCGCCAAGCGCATCGACGCCGAGGGTGTCAACACCACATGGGCCGGCGACCGCACCGCGGGCAAGGGCTGGATCGAGTTCCCGTCGGCGGGCATCAGCATCCGCAGGGACGGCGGCCAGGAGTCGGGCGCCGTCGCCGCCGACCGGGCGGACCTGAACAGTGTGACTACGCAGTGGGCCGAGGGCCCCAGCGGTACGAAGAGCCGTCTCGCCTTCACCGACACGGGCGTGAAGATCACCGACCCTGACGGCCACCGCGGCACCATCGTGGCGGGCGAGACCAACGTCCGCAGCGTCGTCACCCCCTGGGTCTCGGGGCCCCAGCCCGGCGCGGGATGGATCGCCTTCCGGGTGGAAGGGGTGGACGTGATGCGGGACAGCGAGGTGTCCTTCGGTATCATCCGGGCCGCCTCGTTCGAGGAGAAGGACGGCGGGACCGGACGGCCCCTGCACCGGAGGCTCCCCCCGTACGCGTGGCCCCCGAAGCCGGACAAGCAGAAGCCCTCCACCTCCAGCAACCTGCGTGAGGATCCCGAATAGGCGATTGGCCTCGTTCGGTCGTCCGTTGGGCCCGCGCCTCCAGCTCGCACGCGAGTGGAGCCCTGGTGGGATCTGGCCTCGATGAACGCCGGCAGTGGCTTGGGCACACCGCTGCCCCGGCTTGTAGCAGGCCAATCCCAAGAGGAACGCTCCGTATTCGCGGCGCCGTTTGCGGGAGGCGCGGTACCCGTCGACAGCTGTCACCGTGCGTACAACCTTGTGGATCCAGCCCCGCGAGATGCGCCTTCCGCATCGGCGAGTAGGATTGTACGTAATCGAATCGACGCATCATCAGGTCTTCAGTGACTGGACAGGCCGGTCAGTCATGAACCAAAACGACTTGTGGGCGCCCTTCAAGTTGCTGGGTGACAGCATCGCGTCCGAGTGGCGCGCACACGACTATGCGGAAGACGCGTTCGGTGACATCTCCGCGAGGCTTCTGACCGAAGGCGCCTTCCTCTCTGAGGCGGACGCGCTGGAGCTGGCCTCCCGAGCCGCGGTCGAGCCCGAGTTCCCCGTTCAGGTTGATCTGGATGCACTCTTCGGCCAGCCGCCGCTCACGCTCTACAGCACGAGCCGCTTCCACATCAGCCTGCTGTACTGGCTCGACGCCACGACGTCCATCCACGAGCACGCGTTCCAGGGCGCCTTCCAGGTCGTCTGCGGCTCCAGCCTTCACAGCACGTGGCGCTTCGACGAGCGGACGCGGGTCTGCGGCCGGCTCCGCGTCGGCAGCGCCACCCGGCAAGGGAGCGAAGTCCTCACCGTGGGCGACGTTCGCCCCGTCCTTCCGGGTGCCCGAGGCGCCCATGCCCTCTTCCACCTCGACGAGCCCTCGGCGACACTGGTCGTCCGGACGAGGTCCGACCCGTCCGCGCAGCCCCAGTGCGACTACTACCCGCCGTCACTGTCGGTCGCTTCCTTCGCCGACGACGCTTCGCTGACCCGCCGCCTGCAGTTGCTGCACCTCCTGAGACGGACCGACGAGGGCAGACTGCGGGAAGCCGTCCGAACCACCCTCTGCCTCGACGATCTCGGCTCCGCGGTCACCGTGCTGCTCACGGCGTGCCGGATGGAACTCGGCGACGCCTTCACCGAAGAGGCGGCGGGCATGCTGGCGGACCGGGACGAACGACTGGGCAAGTCACTCCGGGGGGTCGCCGCGAGAGTGGTGCGCGACCACCGCCTCATGGCACTGCGCCGGCGGGTGACCGCTGCCGAGCCGCGCCTGGTCCTCGCACTCGCGCTGAACGGCCTGGACCGCCGGAGCGCACTGGGAGCGTTCGCCGAGAGGTACCGGACCGATCCGGTGGACCGACTGGCAGGAGCTGTCGGGGAGTTGCTCACCCGGACCGACGGGATGGAGCCCTGCGAGCCTCTCCTCGAAATCCTCCGCGGCCTGCTCGGCGGGCTCCCCCCGGAATCCCTCGTCCGCGATCTCGGTCGGCGCCCGGAATACCGGCCCCGACTCATCGAGAAGATCGTGAGTGCGCTCCTGCAGTCTCCGTCCCTGGGTCAGCTATTCCAGTAGTGGAAAGGAGGTGAGAGCAATGGAACAACGCCCGGTGAACCTGGAGAAGCTCGCCGACGAGCTGTCGAGCAGCGAACTCATCCGCCTGGTGGAAAACCTCCGGAGCCAGTTGTCGCCCGAGGTCATCGGCAGCGAGAGGGAGGCCGCGGCGCACACGATCTGCAATAACAACTACTGCATCGTGGTCCGCCCGCTTGAGAAGTAGGAACCGCCGCGGGGCTGCAGGGGCCGGGCTCGTACCTGAATTCGACTCCTGCAACCGCCCCGCGCGCCTCGGAACGAATCATCCACCGCGAAGGTATGCCGCCATGGCCAGCCGCCACAGTCACCTGACGGCGCCGCCCGAGAACAGGCCCCGGGCGGACCAGCTGCGCACCCGGATCAATGAAGTACTGGAGTTCGCCCTCGGGAACCTCCGGCTGATCGACGACTATTCAGAGCACTGGAAGGACGAGGCCGACGCCATCGTCCGCACCGAGGACAAGATCGCCATCGAGACCTCGATGCTCCTGCTGGTGGTGGACCGAGCCGGGGGAGGCCAGGATCGTGCGGTGTGGGACGGGCTCGTGGAGTTCTGTGAGAGCAGGTGCCGGAGCCCGCGCGTCCGATGTGCGATCGCCCGCCATCCCCGGGCGGTTTCAAGCCTGGGTCTGGGACACTACTTCCTTTCCGCGCTGGGCCGCCCCGACGAGGGCATGGACGAACTGGTCCGCAACGCGGTCGCGACCGGCCACGCGGGAACCGAGGAACTCGTTCCCTTCCGTCGCCTCGAATTCCGCTGGGCCCAGCGGAAGGCCGGAGGCGGATCCTCCGAGCAGCTCGGCCAGGTGTCACCGGCGTGGCAGGCCGGGGCGTCGGCCATCGCGTCCGACCACGACGGCCTCTACACCACCCGGGAGGACTGCTACGCGCTGACGCACACGCTCATGTACGCCACCGACTTCGGATCGGACCGGATCCCCGGGGCCGACGAGGACCGGCTCAGGTCCTCGATCGGATCCGCTCTCTGCTTCGCGGTCGCGATCCGTGACTTCGACCTGCTGGGCGAACTGCTGCTCGCCGACGCGGTGCTGCCGGGAAGCGCGTCCGCGTTCGCCTGCTGCGGATGGGCGCTGAGAACCCGGGTACTGAACAGCGGGGGCTCTCTCCCCGGCCCCGCGTTCCGCGCGGACGAATACCGGCACCGGGGAGCCCCCGGCCGGGCCTCGTACGCGTTCCAGCACTCGTACCATCCCGCCTACGTCGATGCGCTGCTCTGCGCGACACTCCTCCGTCGCCAGGACGAGTGGCCCGAATCCGATCCGCACGGCGGGGCGGCGCCTGACCCGGGGACGCTCCGCCGGATCGTCGACCTCGCCTGGCCCGATCCGTCCTCACCGGGGAAGGAAACCGCCCTGGAGCTGTGCGCCCTCCCGATCCCGCTCGCGGCCCGCGTCGAAACCCTCGTCGAGGTCGCGGCCATCGAGACCGTCCGACGCTACGACCTGCTGGCACTGCGCCAACTGCTTCGCGCGGTGCACGGAAGTCCGCTGGAGCGGAGCAGGGGAATGCAGGTCACGGCTCGGTTCCTCGCGAACCAGATCGCCCTTTCCAGGCAGTTGGAACCGCCACCCGCCCGTCCGGGCATCAACGAGCCGGTACGGTCAGCGGGATCCTCCGTAAGCCGCGTCTGACCGTCCGCACGAGGTGGTCCGGATCGGCGAAGGCCGCATTGGCCGGGAAGCCGCGTCGCAGCAGCGACCAGCGAGGCATCGCCACCCGGTAGGACGGGACCCCGGAAAGCTCCCTCGCCGGCCTCCGCCTCCGTGGCGCGATGTTCTGGATCAAGGACCTCACCCGGCCCCACTGATCACGGCCGAACACGTGCCCCGGGATCCTGACGAGCCGCGGTGCTCGGCGCTCCGTCAGAGTGCCTGCCGCAGCCAGGCGTCGAGCACCGCGTAGTCCGCGTCGGTCAGCCCGGTGCGCGGATCGACCCGGTGGAGCAGGGCGGGCCCCGGGTGGTGGGCGGCGACCCAGGCCCGGTCGGCGGCGCCGATCTCGTCGTCGACCCAGGCGAACGGGCGCCCGCCCGCCCACGCGACGAGCGCGCGGGTCTTCCAGTGCAACCCCGCGCGCACGTCCGGTTCCTCGTCGCCGGACGGACCGGGCCAGTCCACGACGGCCAGCGGCGGCAGGCCGAGCAGGGGAGCGACGTACGCGTTCGCGTCGTCCAGCCACGTGGTGGCCCACACGGCCTCGCACGGCAGTGCGGCCAGCCGCGGCCCGTGCCGCGGGTCGAGCCTGGCGAGCAGCGGGTTCCCGCCGGCGTCCGCCGCCCTCCCGTACACCGGGTACGGCGTCGCACCGCCGAACGGGATGAGCGGGCCGTCGACGTCCAGGAACAGCAGCGGACGCCGCGTGGATCCGGTCACCCCCGCACCCTACCGGGCGCCCGCCGCCGCCCGCCGTCGGTCAGTGGGCGGTTTTGCGGGCGCTGACCATCACGTAGCCCAGCTTGTCCCGGCACAGGTCGAGGATGAGGGGGTACGCGGTGTCGAGCTGCCCGGCCGCCTCGGCGCCGAGCCGGCGGGCGAGCTGCTCACGACGGCCCGCGTACACCAGGGGGATGAGGTCGTAGGTGGGGGCGAAGTCGGCGCTCCTGTCCAGGACGCGTTCGATCGCGAAGCCCGCCCCGCGGACGAGGGCGGGATAGTCGTCGAGGGACCGGGGCAGCGGGGCGAGCGCGAAGCCGCCGCGGAACAGTCGCGCCTCCTGCTCGGTGAACGGCACGGCCTCCAGACAGTCCGCGAGGACGAGACGGCCGCCGGGCCGCAGGACCCGCCATGCCTGCCGCAGGGCGCGCGGCCGGTCGGAGAAGTGCGCGAACGACTCGATCGCCCAGAGGGCGTCGAAGGACTCGTCCTCGAACGGCAGGTCCATCGCGTCACCGTGTACGAACTCCGCCTTCCCGGGCGGCTGTTCCCGCTCGGCGCGGGCGGTGGCCTGCTCGGCCTGGCTGCGGCTGGCGGTGATGCCGATGACGTGCCCGCCCGACGCGGCGGCCAGCCGGACGGTCGGCCGGCCGGTGCCGCAGCCGATGTCCAGCGCCCGCTGGTGCGGGGCGAGGCCGAGTTCGGCGATCAGGTCGTCGGTCCACCGGTCCTGGGCCGCGGTGAGTTCCTGCCACGCCTCGTCGGCCGACAGCACGCGCCCGGGATCGGGGCGCCGACCGCCCTCCCACATGCCCATGTGCATGTTGTCGCCCATCGTCAGGCTGTACAGACCGCCCAGCCGGTCGTACCAGGCGCCGACCTCCTGCGCGGACGGCCCCTGACCGCTCTCCTGCTCCACGGCGTCCTCCACGTTCGCTGCGTATCCGGCGGCACGGCGCGCCCCGGTGTCCCACGCTTCGCCCCTCATCCTGCGAGCCCGCCACCCCCGCCGGAAGGGAGCGCCACCCGGCGACCGGAAGCACAGCGCTCCCCACCCGGCGCGCGCCCGCCGCTTCACGACCTCGTCCCGGTCGGCGCCACGCAACGCCAGGAGCACACCGGACCCGCGGCACCGCACGCCATGGCCGCCACCACATCGGCGCACTCACCGGGAACCGAGGCCCGGCCCGACCCCTGCCCGGCAGTGCTCTCGCAGGGCATGCGAGCATGCCGGATCAGGAGCGGCGGCCGGGGCACGAAACGGATGCCGCCGACGACGCGGCGAAGGGCTGGAACACATGCGGGACCTCTCGGCGGAGCGACAGCGCGTACGGCAGTCGCCGCCGCCCGAACTCGTCGCCGAGGCGGCGGCCAACCCGGGCGGATCGGTCGCCGCGATCGACCCGGAGTACATCGGTGATCCCAACGGCTACGTTCCGGCCGAGGCGATCCAGGGCGCCTGGGTCGTCGGTCCGGACGGGAAGCTGACCGGCGAGTTCAGGGAGAGCCCGAACTACGGTCCTCCCAAGGACGACTTCGCCGAGCTCACCGGGTCCGACCACTGGCTCGACTGGCTCGGCGAGCCCGCCCGGGCCATCCGCGACTCCATCGCGCACTGCCTGAGCGACCAGGTCCAGGGAGCGGAGCTGGAGTGGGTCAAGATCCTCGACGAACCCCGCTATCTCACGGGCGGTCGGCGCAGCCCCGGTCACGAGGACCGGATCATCGTCACCAGGGCCGGACTCGCCGTCTCCTTCGCGCTGTCCGTGACGGCGCCCGGACACAAGCGCGAGATCCTCACCGGCGTCTTCACCTGGGTCGCGGCCCGGCTCGACCAGCCGGACGGCAGGAAGGACCAGGTCTGGCTGGACCTCTGGAGCGACCTCGACCGGGCGGAGGCCGAACTACGGGAGCGGATCTACCTCGTGGGACAGCCGGCCCCGAACCCGGAACCGTGACGCGTTCCGCACCCCGTCGATCCGCCCGGGCCGGACGTCCGTTCGGCCGGCGCCACCCGTCCGGGTGAGATGCCGTGTCGCCGCCTTCGGAACGCGCCGCTCGACCCGAAGACTGTCCGGGTCACAGGACCCGACGACCTGAGGATCGAGATGGCGCAAGAGCTGTACGCGACGCTGAAGACCAGCCTGGGAGACATCGTGGTCCGGCTGCTGCCGGACCACGCCCCGAAGACCGTCCGGAACTTCGTGGAGCTCGCCACCGGGGAGCGGCAGTGGGTCGACCCGAAGACGGGACAGCCGACCACGGAGAAGCTCTACGACGGCACGGTCTTCCACCGGGTCATCGAGGGCTTCATGATCCAGGGCGGTGACCCGCTGGGCAACGGCACCGGCGGGCCGGGCTACAAGTTCGCGGACGAGTTCCACCCCGACCTGGCGTTCACCAAGCCGTACCTGCTCGCCATGGCCAACGCCGGGCCCGGCACCAACGGCTCCCAGTTCTTCATCACCGTCGGCCCGACCACCTGGCTCACCGGCAAGCACACCATCTTCGGCGAGGTCGCCGACGAGGCCGGCCAGAAGGTCGTCGACGCCATCGCCACCACGGAGGTCAACCCCCGCAACGACCGCCCGGTCCAGGACGTGGTGCTCGAACAGGTCGTCATCGAGACCCGCTGACGAACGGCCCGCCCCGGCCCCCGTGTTCCCGGCCCCCGTGTTCCTGGCCCCGGGCCGGGAACACGGCGGGGGCGGAGGACCGAGGGACGTCCCGCATCAGGGAGCGGGCGCCTCCGAGGCCGGCTGGTTGAGCAGGCCGAAGGGCACGTGGACGCTGGGAGTCGTCAGAGCGGTACTGGTCAGATGGCCGGCCTGGTCGTCGAAGAAGATGTGCGGCCGCAGCACGGACATGATGCGGCCCTTGTCGATCCCGCCGAGGAAGAACGCGTCGTTCACGCGCAGGCCCCAGTGGTTCAGGCTCAGCACGGCGCGCTCGTGAGCCGGGGCGTTGCGGGCGGTGACGATGGACACGTGCACGCGCATCCGGTACGCCGGGTTCGCGCGCTGCTCCTCCTCCTCGCGCCGCTGGATGCGGTTGACCGCGGCGAGGAAGTCCTTGAGCGGTCCGGGGGCGTGGGCGACGCGCGCGTTCGCGACCTCGTGGGTGCGGAACTCCTCGATGCCGCCGCTCTTGTAGAGCCGTTCGGCGGCGTCGTCCGCGAGCACGCCGTCGAAGTCGAAGGCGATCCGCAGGTCGGTGTCGTCGTGGTCGTCGTCGGCGGCCGGGCCCAGGACGGTCCCGGCGGGCAGGCCGAGCGCGACGGCCTCGCGCACGTCCTCCTGGTCCGCGGAGAGGAACAGCGACATGCTCAGCGCCGGCATGAACCGGTAGGGCGAGCGGCCCTGCATGAACACCGCCCGGCTGATGCTCAACGTGTGGGACTCGATGGAGCGCATCACCCGCAGACCGGTGTCCGGGTCGTTGCGGGACAGCACGATCACCTCGACCAACGGGTCCGCGGCCGGGGCGAGGTCGTTCAGGGAGAGCAGGCGCCGGATGAAGGAGAACGCCACCCCCGGATCCAACGTGTCGTCGAGGTGCTTGCGCTGGTAGGCGCGGTACGCGTCCTCGCCCTGCTCGAGAAAGACCCGGTCGCTCTCGGTGAGATCGAACAGGGCGCTGGAAGCGATGCCGACGACGAGCCGGTCCGCGAGTTCGTACGGCACACCGGCCTCTTTCCTCACATTGGCAAAGGATCATCACATCATCGCATCGACGAGAGGTGCCTGGCCCTCGCTCCGTGCACGGTCCCGCGGAAGCCGCCGATCGCCAGGCCGACGTCGAAGGGTGCTGCCGTCGAGGCGCCCACGGCGGTGAGCGAGGACAGCTCGCCGTCCGCAGGGTGCGGGAGACGGAGCGCGTCATGGTGGTGCTCGCTCTGCTGAAGCCGAAGCGCAGCCCTGCCCTGCCAATCCCACCAGGGGGGGCGAAAGCGACATCGCGGGCAAGCGATAAACCGGCGCCGATGGTGAACGATCGAGGCCGGGTCTTCCGCCGTGGAGGGTGGGGCGCTGAAACATGGGCGAATCAGGGGGAAGAAAACCTGGCAAGACAATCTGGATCTTTCGCGCAATTGCCACCGATCTATAGGTCCATGACCTGTGTCTTTGCGTAATCGTCTCGCGATGCGGACGCTCTGGCTCTTTTCCTGAAGCGGTGGCAGCATCTCGGAGGACGGCGCGAGCCTCGCCCGAAAAGGCGACGGCTCCCTGCGCCAACGGGGCAATGGGAGGGAATTCAATGCGAGCAACACGACGGGCAAAGCTGGCGGCGCTGGCGGTGGCGGCACTCGCCGTCCCGACGGGGCTGGTGGTCGGCCCCGCGGGAACGGCGTCCGCGGCGGGGGTGACGTGCAACAGCTTCAAGTCGTACTACGGCGCCGATGTCCCGTACTACACGGGGACGGGATCGGTCGACTGCTACATGGGCCAGGGTGCCAGTAGCGATGCCGTGTGGGGGCTGCAGTTCACGATGAACTATTGCTACGGCGAGCACCTGACCGTGGACGGGAACTTCGGTGCGCTCACCAGGGCCGCGCTCATCCGGACCCAGCAGAAGGCCGGCACGCCCGCGGACGGCGAGTACGGGCCGAACACCCGCAAGGCCATCCTCCACGACGTTACGTCACCGGGCACGGGCTGCATCCGGGTTCCTTAGTTCCTGCTTCGAACCCCGACCGGCAGGTCAAGAGCCCTCGGCCGGGGACAAGAGCTCTGCGTAGGCGATCGGGGAGCGGTCACGGTGACCGCTCCCCGAACGCCTACCCGCCGGCCGGCCCCGGGCGGACGAGATCGTCGCCGCGTTCCGCCGACTGTGGGCTTTTCCCCGTCTGGCCTGATCATCGCGACCCTCCCGACCGGCACCGGAAGGAGGAATCCCGCCGTCACCGGCCCGGTGGAAGCCGGCGCCCCCGCAGCGACCTGCGACGCCGACGCGCACGTCTACCGGGCGAAGCCCGGCGGGGAGGACGGAAGAGGCACCACGGGCACAGGAACAACCGGCAGCTGTCGCTACCGGTACACCGGGCGTTCGGCGGCCTGTCGGAAACACCTTCGAAGATGTCAGTGGTTCGTGAAAGTGTTCTCCCTGCTCACCCCATCTGACGGAGAACCTGTGACGATCCGCCGCACCACCCTGATCACCACCGCCACGCTGCTTGCCCTGTCCGCCGTGGCCGCCTGCAACGACGGCGACACGCAGTCGGCCCCGACAGCCGCTGCCAGTTCGCCGGCCACGGCGAGTGCGACCGCGACCGCGAGTGCGAGCAGCACCCCGAGCGCGACCGCGACCACGCAGGCCCCCACGCCCACCGCGACCGCCACGCCCACCGCCACGCCGACGCCGACCGCTACGCCGACCGCCACGGGCGCGCCGGTCGACGCGTCCGGCGCGTTCGACCCCGCGGTGGCCCTGGCCAACGCCGACCGGACGCCGTACGCCGCCACCGAGACCCTGAAGACGACCGCGACGGCGGACGGCCAGGGGTCCGTGATCGCCGGCACTGGCCGGGTCAACTTCAACACCCCGACCCGTGAAGGCCGGAGCGAGACGAAGATGACGCTCGGCGACAGCGACGAGCCTCTGCTGTGGATGGAGGTGATCAACACGGGTACGGCCATCTACACGCGTGACAAGACGAAGCCCGGAAGCGCCTGGAGTCCGACGGACACCGACAGCGACGCCCGGGTCGACGACGCCACCGTCTACGCCAAGGCGCTCGTCGAGGCCGGCCCCGCCGCCCGCAAGGGGATGGAACAGAAGAACGGCATCCCGGCGTACCACCTCGCCGCTCGCCTGACGGCCGCCCAGATCAAGAACATCGACCCCAAGGGCTACCAGAAGATGGTCGACAAGGGCGTCGACGCGAGGGACTACGACATCTGGATCGACCGGGCCGGCCGCGTCCTGGCCCACACGATGTCCATGAAGGTGCCCCGTGGCGGCACGACCGTCACATCCGTGAGCACCGTGACCTACACCGACTTCGGACCCCGCGAGACCTTCACCGCGCCGACCGCCGCCGCCAGCTGACCGGCCGGCACCCCATGAGCTGCCCGGCCCGTACCCGCTCCGGCACCCGGGCGGGCGGCAGGTGGTCAGGAGGGCTGACGGGGCCGGAGGGCGGTGAACAGGAGCTGGTCGGCGGCGTTCCCGGGTTGCCGAGTCGGCATCGTGCGTGGTGTGCCGCGGTAGTTGAGGTACATGCCGGTCAGGACGGTGACCTTGGCGCGCAGGACCCAGGGGTCGAGCGGCTTGACGATGAAGTCGACGGCCCCGGCGCCGTAGCCGCGCAGCGAGTTCTCGGGGCCGTCGCCGATCGCGGTGACGAAGATGATCGGGATGTCGCGGGTCTGCGCGCGGTTCTTGATCTGGACGGCGGTCTCGTAGCCGTCCATCCCCGGCATCTGCACGTCCAGGATGATCACGGCGATGTCGCTGTGCTGGAGGAGCGCCTTCAGGGCGTCGGGGCCGGACGCGACGGGCAGCACGTCCCAGTCGGCGGCCGCGAGAACGGCCTCGAGCGCCACCAGGTTCGCCGGCTCGTCGTCGACGACGAGGACCCTGGGCCTGCCGGCGGCGGTCGCGGCGGGGACAGCGGGCTCGATCCGGGGCGGGTCCTCACCGGCCTGCTGCTCGGCCACGACCAGCTGGCGCTCCAGCAGTTCGCAGCGCGCCTCGGCGGCGAGCTGACGGCGAAGCGCCTCCGCCAGCTCGCTCTCGAGGCGGGCGACCTCCTTCTCCAGTGTCCGTCGCTCCCGCAGCAGACCGTCGCGGCCGCCGGCGTACAGGGTGACCTCGTCCGCGCGGGCGCGTTCCCGTGCCCAGTCGCTCTCCAGCTGGTTGAGGCGCAGCTCCAGGTCGGCGATGCGGTGGTTCTTGTCGAGCAGGGCCTCGCCGAGGACGTCGCTGTGGGCGGCGGACCGCCGGGACAGGCGGTCGGCTTCGGCCAGCTGGAACTGCAGCTGCTGCACGGCGTGGCTGACGGAGGCGTTGGTCCGCTGCGCGGCCGCGTGCAGGGAGCGCAGCAGCTCGATCGTCTCGGTGGTCGCGACACTGCCGCGGTCGGCACCGACGTCGGTGAGCAGGTCCTGGACGAACTGCCAGGGCGGGATTCGCTGCCCGGACAGGTAGCGGGAGAGTGCTCCTGGGCTCAGGTGCCGGCGGGCGCTGTAGCGGCGCATCGACACGGCGGGCCGCAGCCCTGCGAACAAGCTGCGCAGGGCCTCGGCGAAGGCGCGGCACTCCTCGTTCAGATCCGGGCTCAACGGCTGGAGGCTTCCCACCCGGTTGCCCTCCGGTGTCTCACGGGTCTCCACAACGTCACCATCCTCGCAGTGTCGGACGGGCGGTGGCCCGGGAACCGCAGGACCCGGGCCGCGCCGGGTTCAGGACGCGGACGTCGTGTCCGTGGGCTCCTTCTCGGGGCCGGCGATGAGCTGGTTGACGACCGGAACGCTGACGCCGAAGGCGCCGACGCCGTACAGGACGCACTGAGCCGGGTGCACTCCTCCTACGGCGGCCAGGATTCCCGCGCCGATACCCGCGAGCAAGCCGATCAGCAGCACCAGAGCTGCCCTGGGCGACAGCAGCGCACGCTGCACCTTGAACCTCCTCGATCGGTGGCGACCTGCGTCGGCCACGACCCGCGCGTCAGCCCGTTCGGTCTGACGGTGCGCCACAGCATCGCGCGCCCGGGTGCCGTTGCGCCGCCGTTTCCGGGCCGGAAACGCCAGATGGCAACAGCGGTTCGACCGCACCCGGTCCGCCTGCACCTTCGGCTCCCGCGCCGGAGCGGGGGGCGGAGCAGTTGGCCGGAGCGCAATCACGGGGCAGCCCGTTCCTCGGCCGTCTCACGGCGTTCCTCCAGCCGTTCCGGCCCACCGGCGCGGGAGTGCGATACGGGCCGGGGCGCGCTGCCGTGATCCCGGCCTGGGCTTCCACCTCCCGCTCGTGGCCGAGTGCTTGTCACCCTGAAGAGTGCGTGTGTGCCCGGGGGCCGTGTGGGGGTGGACGGTTCCGGCCTGGGCCTGAACCGTCCAGGTCCGTCCTCTGCTCGGGAATTGCCCGGTTCGGCACGATCGTTCCATGTACCTGGTTCATGTGTTCCTGGACGCCCCCGCAGGTTGCGACGGGCTGTCCCACGGTGTCCGCGAGCTGTTGCTGGCCGTCGCGGTCGTGGAGGGGGGGTCGAGCACGTCTGTGTCCATGCGGGTGCCGTGCGGTCTCCCGTGGTGGGGGTGTTCGTGGTGGCGGATCGTCTGGAGGACGCGGAGGAAAGCGCGCTGGCGTTCTGCCGGCGTGCGGTGGCCGCGGTGCCGGAGCTCGCGGGGTGGCGGGTGCGGAGCGGGCGTGTGCCGCTGGTCGGCGCGTTCTACGAGGGGCTGCTGGCCGCTCCGGGCCCTGCCGGCCGGAACGGCCCTGGGACGATTCCGTCCATCTGACTGCTCTGCCGGCCGGCTGAACATCGCGCTGACGTTTCGTGCCGCTGCCGGGCGCCTATGAGGACTCCCAGAAGAAGCGGCCTTCGCGGTGGTCGGGGCTGACGAAGCCGAAGCCGTAGCCGCCCGGCTGCTGGCCGGTTCGCTCTCCTGGCGGCCGGGTCCTCGCCCAGCCGGCAGCGCGAAAGCTCCAGTCAAGATCGTTTGGCAAATGGTCAAGATCACCTGACACGGGACACCTGTCAGAGGACAAGTGCCACCGCGGGTCGAGGACTGTGCTGCTATTGAGGTGCTTGTGCGCCTATTTAAGTGGCTTTCAATGAGGCACTCTGTGCTACCTTCCTCGTCGGGAGGTATGTGTGATGTCCGAGATCTTCGCTGCGGTGGACGCGTTGCTGGCCAAGGCCCGGGACGGTGGGGACCTGCCGGAGCCGGCCGAGCGGGAGCGGCTGCGCAAGGCCGCGGGTCTGACCCAGGTCGAGGTGGCCGAGGCCTTGAAGACCCGGCGGGAGACCTTCGCGAAGTGGGAGTCCGGCACCTCCCAGCCCCGCGCGCCGAAGCGCGGCGCTTACGCCTTCCTGCTCGCGGGCCTGGCCGACATTCACGGCACCCGGGGACCGGACGGCTGGCTCGCCCTCGCCCGCCGGGCCCGCCCGCTCGACACCGCCGCCACCGCCGCCACTGCCACCGCCGCCACCGCCGCCACTGCCACTGCCACCGCCGACGAGGGGGAGTGAGGCCCTGATGGACCGCAAGACGTACACCGCCGAACTCGCCGCCCTGCGCGAGCTGCGCGCCGGGATCACGGCCGCCGAGAAGGCCGTCGCCGCCGCGCAGAAGGAGCTGGACAAGCTGGCCGCCCAGCGTGCGCGCCGGGTGGCGGGGCTCGCGGGGTACGAGGGTGCCCAGGCGCCGGCCATCGCGAAGGCCTCGGGGCTTTCGGTCGGCGACGTGGTGCGGATCGCCCCGCTGCTGGACCCGACCCCGGCCGCCGTCCGCGCCGCCGAGGCCGACGACCGGGCCGCCGCTGCGCCCGCCCCGCTGCCGGTCGCCGAGCCCGCCGTCGCGGTGGCCCCGGCGCTGACCCGCCCCGCCGCCGTACCCGAGCAGCCGGTCCCGGCCGTCCCCGTCCCCGCCGTCGAGGTGCCGGCCGCGGCCGAGGACCAGGTCGTCGTCGAGCAGCCCGCCCCCGCCGCTGCCGCGCCGGTCGTCCCGGCGGCTTCGGCCGCTACGGTCGCTGCCGCGCCGCGTCCGGTGGACGAGGCCAGGCCGCGCGAGCTGCCCACCCTTCCCGAAGGCCCGGCCGGCGCGCGGTTCGAGGCCGTCACCACGGGCCTGGTCTCCAAACGCCCGAACTTCACCCAGCAGGCCCGCAGCACGGTGTTCCTGGACGCCGCGACCGGCGAGCTGGCGGTGCGCGACCGCGTGGTGCGCCTCGACCTCGGCGCCCGCACCCCGGGCGACATCCTGGACGCCGTCTTGGCCACCGCCCCGGGCACGGAGCGGATCTACATCACCGCCGGCGCCCCGTGGCACGACGGCGCCGAGCGCTACTCCACCCTCAAGGACGCGGTCGCGGCCTGGCTGAACACCCCCTCCGAGCGGTGGACCACCGCCGTCGGCTCCGGCCGGGACAAGCTCGCCGGGCACTTCGTCCACCAGCGCCAGCCCGTCGGCCGCTACGCCCCCTCGGCCGCACCGGACAGCGGCAGCACCGAGATCCGCTCGATGGGGGAGTGGTTCGACCCCGATGGCGCCGACGTGACGACCTGCCGGCAGGCGTTCGCCCTGCTGTGGCAGGCGCTGCGCCGGCACTGGGACGACGCGGTGCTCATGGGCTCCCCGAGCCAGACCGGCCGGGACCTGTGGTCACGCACCATCCCGACCACCGGCAAGTGGGCGGGCGGCTACCCGGTCCTCTCCGAGGACCTGCGCGCCCTGCTCCACGCCACCGGCGGGCAGGGCCGTACCGAGCTGGTCCTGCCGCCGCGGGTACCGGCACAGCTGCCCGCGCTGGTGGAGTACGACCGCACCTTCGCCTACGCCAAGCACCTGTGGAAGAGCCCGGTCGGCACACCGCGCCGCATCACCGCGCGAGCCTTCGCCGCGATGACCGAGCAGGAGCAGACCAAGGCCCTGATGTCCTGCTCGCACTGGAACATCCGCGTCACCGTCCCGCAGGGCTGGCAGCACGTCGGCCTGCTGCCCGCTCCGGTCACCGGTGACCGCGCCTGGATCTACCCCTCCGAGCCCGGCGCGACGTTCACCACCTGGGCGGGCGGCGCGGAGGTCCACCTCGCGCTGGCCAACCACATCGCGCCGTGGCGGATCGAGGTCCTGGGCGGTCTGCTGTGGGAGGACGGCAAGCCGCTGGACGAGTGGGGCAAGCGCCTGAAGGCCGCCTGGGCGGACCTGACCAACCTCTCCCGCATGCACGGCGAGGAGCGCCAGCGGCAGGCCGCCTACCTCGCCTCCCGCGCCGTCCGCTCCGTGCTGCTGTTCGGCCTCGGCGGCTTCGCGCAGCGCCCGCGCCTGGTCTCCGGCACCACGCCGGTCGGCGAGGCGCTCCCCGCCGGCGTCGAGATCCTCGGCCAGGACGGCCAGGTCGTCACGTGGCAGCGGCAGGCCGGGTTCTCCCGCGACCCCTACGCGCACCCGGAGTGGGCGGCCTACGTGTGGTCGGGGGCGCGGGCGGCGCTGCTGGACATGAAGTACCGCCAGGGCAAGGAGGTCATCGGCCACGCCGGCGCCCTGCACGCCAGGCCCGGCACCGTCGTGTACTTCGGCACCGACGGCATCGCCCTGACCGAGCGCCAGCCCTGGCCCTACCGGGGCGAGCCCGGTGACTACTTGCTCAAGGGCCACCTGACCGGGCCCGTCGAGCACCCCGCCGGCCAGGAGCAGTACCTCAAGCTGCGCGGCCTGGGCCGCGCCGAACTCGCCGAACTCGCCGCCGCCGGGAAGGGTGCTGACCAGTGAGCCCGGCCGACCCGAACCAGCCGAACGAGGCGGCGCGCCTGACCCAGCAGCTGATCGACGAGGGCTACACCAAGCGCCAGGTCGCCAGGATGCTCGGCCGCGACGCCTCCCTGGTCTCCCAGTTCTTCACCAAAGGCAAGGGCGCCGCGTTCGTGAACGCGCTGCGCCAGTTGGTGCGGGCGGTGCGCGGCGGCGAACGGGACGAGGAGGCGCTGGTCGGGATCGCGGAGGCGAACACCACCCGCCGCCGCACCAGGACCGGGCAGAAGGCCAGGGTGCGGGGCAAGGACGTGATCGGCACCCCGGGCGGGAGCATGGCCGGCCGAGCCGGGAAGCAGGCCATCAAGTCCGGCGCCGCGCACCTGGCCGGCGTGATCCACGCGGCCGCGGCCGCGGACGGCCGGGTCGCCCTGACGGTGCGCATGCTCTCCCGCTACTTCACCCTGTCGGCCGGCTCCAGGCAGGACTCGCCCGGCATCCGGCGCGGCGTGGTCCCGCGCGCGGACGGCACCGAGGAGCGCACCTACGGCTCCGCCGCCACCGGCGGTTTCCCCGCCGCCGAGTGGTCGCGGCGGGTCGCCGTCTCGCACGGCGACGTCGTCGACGCCGTGAAGACCTGGCTGGTGGAGAGCGGCCGCGCCACCGAGGACGCCGAGATCGTCTACCTGGAGATCCGCACCTGGACCCCCACCGGCCACCAGAGCACCCAGGTCCTCATCAACGAATAGCCCCGGCCCGTACACGCCTCCCCCTCCCTCCCTCCCTCCCTCCCTGCAGCTCCGCTCGCCGCGGCCCCGCCGTCTCAGCATCCGAAGGAGAAGTACCGCCGTGGAGAGCACCGCCGCCACCGCCGGGCAGGACGTTGCGGCCGGACCGCGCGCCCAGGCCGCACCGCCGCTCCCGGCGCAGCCGTCCGGCATCACCGCGGTGAACCCGCTGCCGCTGCACTGGTTCCAGAAGGACGCGGTGGCGGCCGCGGTGCGCGAGGTGAAGGACGGCGGCCGGGCCACCGTCGTCGCGGCGACCGGTTCCGGCAAGACCCTCATCGCCGCCGGCTGCGCCCGGCGGATGGCCGCGCGGGGGCGGGTGCTGGTGCTGGTGCCGACGATCGAGCTGCTGGAGCAGACCGCGGAGGCGTGGTCGCTGCGGGGCGGGCGCCGGGGGCCGGCGGTGGCGGCGTGTTCGCGGCAGGAGGCGCTGGAGAGCGCGGAGGCGGGCGGGCACGTCCACGCCCAGGTGACCACTCAGGCGGCCCGGATCGCCGACCTCGTCGGCGCCGCCCCCGAGGACCGGCCGGTGACCGTGTACGCGACCTACGCCTCGCTGGAGCGGATCGTCCAGGCCCACCGCGACTTCGGCCTGCCCGCGTGGGACCTGGTGGTCGTCGACGAGGCCCACCGCACCGCCGGTTCGGCAGGCAAGGCGTGGGCCGCGATCCACGACGACACCCTGGTCCCGGCGAAGCGCCGGCTCTACTTCACCGCCACGCCCAGGATCGCCGACGACCGGCGCGCGAAGGACGGCCTGGCCGACCTCGCCGACGCCGGCACCGACGGCGCCGAGAAGCTGCCCGTCCTCTGCTCCATGGACGACGAGGCGGTCTACGGCAAGACCGTCTTCACCTGGACCCTCGGCCAGGGGATCGAGCACGGCTACCTCGCCGACTACCGGGTGCTCGTGCCGGTGGTCACGGACGAGGACCTGCGCGAGCTCCTCAACCTCCCGGCCGTCGCCGACCTGCGCTCCCAGCGCAGCAACGAGGAACTCCTGCGCCTGGCGCTGCAGATCGCGGTGCTGCGCGCCGTCGCCGACCTCGGCCTGCGCCGCGTCATCACGTTCCACTCCCGGGTGTCCGCGGCGCGGGAGTTCGCGAACACCCTGCCGGACGCCTCCCAGCTGCTGCCCGACGCGGAGCGCCCGGAGCGGATCTGGGCGAAGGCGGTGGCCGGCACCGACCGCCTCAAGGACCGCCGCGCCGCGTTCGCGGAGTTCAAGGCCCACACCGGCGAGGACGGCGAGGAGTGCGGCATCCTCGCCAACGCCCGCCTGCTCTCCGAGGGCATCGACGTGAGGGCCGTCGACGCGATCTGCTTCGCGGACCCGAAGTCGAGCGTCATCGACATCGTCCAGGCCGTCGGCCGCGCGCTGCGCCAGTCCTACCGGCAGGGCAAGGTGTCCTGGGTCATCATCCCGGTCTACCTCCCGGCGCCGGAGGTCGGCGACGACACCGCCACCGCGGACCCGGCCGACGTCCACGACGCCGGCGAGGCCGTGAAGGCCGAGGCCGACGCCGAGATCGAGGCCTCCAGCTTCCGCACGATCGGGCGGGTCCTGCGGGCGCTGGCCGCGCACGACGCCCGGGTGGTCGGCCGGATCACCGAGCTCCGCGCCCACCGCTCCCAGGCCGCCGCGCACACCACCACGGCCAAGCCGACCGAGGGCGAGGCCGCCGAGGCCGGCGGCGCGAGGGAGCAGCAGCCGGCCCCGGTCGAGTCGCCGATCGAGTGGCTCAAGATCAACGCCCGTCGGCACGCCGCGCGGATCCTCCGGACCGTCAAGCTCCGTGCGTTCAACCCGCGCGCCGTTGAGTGGCAGCGCATGCACGCGGTCGCCACCGCGTTCCACCTCGAGCACGGCCACCTCGACCCCACCGACCGCGAGAAGCACGTCGAGCTGATCTCCTGGCTCACCCGCCAGCGCCACCTGCACGGCCAGGGCCTGCTGGACGCGGCCCGCGTCTCCGAGCTGGACGCGCTCGGCATGATCTGGTCGAAGAACACCAACGCCTGGGAACGCGGCTACGCCTACGCTGCCGCGTTCCACCGTGGGCACGGCCACCTGGCGATCCCGGCGACCGCCAGGCTGGACGACTACGCGGTGGGCGCGTGGATGCGCCGCCAGCGCAAGGCCACGGGCCTCACCGCCGACCAGACGGCCAAGCTCGACGGCCTGGACGAGCTGTGGCGCCTGGAACCGGACTGGAACCGCTCCTACCGCCGCCTGCTCGCCTACCTCGCCGCCGGCGGCAGCCTGGACGGCCCGGCCAACCGCACCGGCGGCGAGGCGGACCCCACGTTCCGTCCCGGCGCATGGCTGCGCAAGCAGGCGGGGGCCCGCACCGACGGCAAGCTGACCGGCCACCAGACCGCGCTCCTGGACGCGCTCCACCGCCACGCCGAGACCGTCACCGGCTGAACCGACTGCACTCCCAGGCGAAGTACAGGCGAGACCCCGGACGGCGGCGCGCCCGCAGTCTCGCTCCGTCCTCGCCCGCGCCCGGACAGGCCCACCGTCTCATGCCGCATCACCGTTCCCGGCGGCGCAGGTGGTCGATGCGAGCGAGCACCTCGTCCACGTGCGGGCCCACTTGGGACGTCAGTTCGCCGCTCCAGGTCTCGTCCTCGTAGTGGCAGTTGCGGTACAGGTATCCGGCGTGCTCCAGGACGGGGCGGTGTTCCGCTGGCAGGTGGGCGAGGGCCCAGTCCGCGGCGGCGTCCTTGGGCTTGATCTCGCCCGTGGCGAGGGTCGTCCAGATGCGGGCGAGGGTCAGCAGGACGTTGCGGGTGTCGCCGGGCAGGTCGTCGAGGAGTTCGGGGATGCCCAGGACGCTCGCGCGGACGAGGTCGGCGTGCGGCACGGGGTCGAGGAGGCGGCCGGGAGGCGGTCCGGTGAGGGGGTGGTCGCCAGCCAGGACCACGGTGAGCGCGAGAGCCAGGTCCGGCATCGGGCCGGGCTGGGGTGGCCCGCTGTCCCGGAGCTCGTCGCGCAGCCACTCGCCGAACAGGAAGTCCCCGGTCGGCGGGAACCGCCAGGGGCGGACCTCGGACTGGACGACGACGGTGAGTTCCACCGGCCGGACGGCGGGCGAGAGACCGGAGATCTCCAGCAGGCCCTCGGTGAGCGCCCGCCGGCTCCGGTCGTCCAGGCTCTGCCGTGTGACGGCCAGGACGTCCAGGTCGCTGGCCGCCTTGAGGCCGCCGAGCACGGCGGAGCCGTGGAGGTACGTGCCGAGGAGCTCCGAGGACAGGACGTCGCGGACGAGTCCGACGGTCTGCTCGAGTTGATCCATCACCGCATTGTCCCCCGCGGAGCGAACCGCCGGGGCCCGCCGTGGCTCGGGCCCGACCCTGCAGAACGCCGACGTCGAGTAGGCAGCAAGGGGACCGCAGGCCCCGGACGCCGGTTCCGGTGTCCGGGGCCTGCGGTCCCGTCTCAGGCCCTCCTGTGGCGCGGCGTGTTCCATGGTGATGCCGGGTAGGGCGCCGGACCTCGGGCGTCCGCCACCGCCGGCGCGCCGGCCGGATCCGCTTCTGCCCCGCCGCCGGCCACGAGGACCTGCACCGGACCTGGAGCCCCGGGTCTGAAGCTGCGGTCCGCGGCGAAGCAGGACGCGACGGTCGGTCAGGCGCCGCCCGTGGGCAGCCCGAGTTCGCCGGGCGCGTCCACGCGGGGCGCGGTCCCGGCCTGTCGCGCCGAGAGCGTCCTGGCCGTCAGGGCGTAACCGACGCCGCAGGCGATCGCCACGAGAGGGGTCGGCAGCACCGTGTCGGGCAGGGCGACGAAGGCGAGGGCGCCGAGTGCCGTCCAGGCGAGGGCGAGGACGTTCACGCCGCCGGTGTAGCGGTAGGGCCCGTGGGGGTCGAAGAGGGCCGGCACGTCGATGCGGCCCCGCTTGATGACGAGGTAGTCGGCGAGGATCACGCCGACGAGGGGCGCGAAGACGTTGCCCATCGCCGACATCGAGCCGTTGAACCCGTCGATGAGCGCGGGGAAGGCGGCCAACGCCGTACCCGCGGCGGCGACCACCATGGTCGACCAGAAGCGCCCGAGCCGGGTGGCGAGGTTCGCCAGCGCCAGGCCGCCCGTGTAGACGTTCAGCACGTTGACCGTCCAGTTGTCCAGGAGCAGCACGACCAGGACGAGGACCAGGGTGACCGAGCCGACGCCGAGGCCGGGGATCACCTCGAAGGCGTTCGCCGTCGTCCCGAGGGTCGCGGCGGCGGCGTAGGCGCCGAAGAAGGCGGATCCGGCCGTTCCGAGCAGTGCGGCGGCCATGGTGCCGATCCACATGTCCTTACGGGACCTGGAGTAGCGGCAGTAGTCGGCCGCGTCCGTCACCTGGCTGAACCATGCCGCCGCGACGGCGTTCACCCATACCGCGAACACCGCCCACTGCCAGCCGGCCGAACCGGAGTAGGCGAACACCTCGCTCGGCGCGAATCCCGGCGCCTGGTGGTTGGCGAGCAGCCAGAGGAGGTAGCCGAGAATCACGAGCTTGACCGGGAAGGCCACCTTCGACAGCCACTTGAGGGATCCGTATCCGAAGAGGGCGACGGATGCCTGGAGCACGGCGAAGGCGAGGCTGACGCCGATGAGCGGCGGCTTCATCCCGAGCCACGCTTCGAGTACGGCCAGGATGCCCATGGCGCCGGCCAGGGTCTGGAAGGCGAACCAGAAGGCCGAGCTGACGGCGCGCAGCAGGGAGACCAGCCAGCGGGAGGCCGTGATGCCGAGGAACGCCCGCGTCGACACGATCCCGGGCAGGCCGTAGTCGACGCCGACGGTGGCCATGACGGTGTAGGCGCAGAAGGCGATGAGGATGCCCAGCACCTGGGCGGTGACCGCGGCCCAGAACGAGAGCCCCGAGACCACCGCGAGTCCGCCGATGAGGATCAGGCCGGGGTTGAGCATCACGTTGAAGATGATCTGGAACAGGTCGTACCAGCGCACGGTGCGCTGGTCGTCCGGTACGGGTTCGATGCCGTGCCGCTCCACTCCTTTCGGCTGGCGGTAGGCCTCGGGCGAGCTGTCTTCGGATCTTTGTGTACCGGGAACGTCGGTGCGCATGGGCGGGCCTTTGGTCTGGGGCGCGGGGAGGGGACGGCGAGGCGCGGGGAGCGACACCTCGCGGGTGGGGGGTTCACCTCGGCGGCTCGGCGGGCTGGACCTCTTCGCCACCCGGAACTCGGGCTTCGAGGTGCGGCGGACGGCCC